>JAAYRH010000096.1 GCA_012518835.1 Aeromonadales bacterium
CCAGTTTATATGCGGGAATAGCTCAGCTGGTAGAGCACAACCTTGCCAAGGTTGGGGTCGCGAGTTCGAATCTCGTTTCCCGCTCCAAATTAAGACTGCATGGGTTACAGACCGATGTGAGTTAAAAAGTTAAAGAAAATTGCGAGAATAGCTGTGCTGGTAAAGCACCGCCTTGCTGAAGTTAAAGAGGGTGCCGCGACCCCAAAAGCGGACAGCCAGTTTATATGCGGGAATAGCTCAGTGGTAGAGCACAACCTTGCCAAGGTTGGGGTCGCGAGTTCGAATCTCGTTTCCCGCTCCAAATATAAAAAAACCGACCTTATGGTCGGTTTTTTTATGGCTGTTCAATAATTATTGGTTTTCTAAAATATCTTTAGCCGTGGCAGCATAACCTTGAGGGTTATCGGGGTGTGCTTTAGCGTAATCTAACCATTGTAGCCCTACCTTGCTAATAGCCACTGCGCCATCAAAATCAATCGCAATGTCCATTTTTTCAAGGGAGTAGTCAACGAGTTGTTCAGTATTTTCTAAGGCGGCTTTAATTTGCGGTGCATCTTCAGGGAGTGTGCCGTAATGCTCCATATAGCCGACTAATACTGTGTAATTGGTATGACGTTTAAATAAAGACATACACCTTCTCCGTGGTCATTTAGGTACGCTTCTCTTTTACGCAATAATGGTGCATTAAGCAACGACACTGTGCACACTCTGACCAATCTACTCTTAACGAGCGTGATGAGGCATTCCTTTATCAACGGCGCGGATCAGTCGTTGTGTTTTGCGTTCTAATTTCCCTAGCCCCGCCTGTTGCTGTGCGAGTGCCCAATTAATATGCTCTAACACCATCTCATCTAATGCTGGCTGTTGACGCTTTTCTTCTAATGCCAAGATGATCTGAGGGCTGCTAGGTGCATTGCCCAGTGCAATAGCAATATTACGCAGCCAGCGTCGATGGCCAATTCGGCGAATCGCGCTGCCTTCGGTTTGTTTAAGAAACTGCGTCTCGCTCCAGTTAAATAAAGCCAATAGTTGTGGAGAGTGTAAATTATCTCGTGCCATAAAGTCAGGCTCTTGACTGGCATTAGCAAAGCGATTCCAAGGACAAATTAGCTGGCAGTCATCACAGCCATAAATCCGATTCCCCATTAGTGGACGTAACTCTTCGGCGATAGAACCGTCATGCTCGATAGTGAGATAAGAAATACAGCGTCTGGCATCCACTACATAAGGTTCAATAATGGCACCGGTAGGGCAGGTGGTAATACAAGCGACACAGTTACCACAGCCTTCTTTACTGATAGGGCTATCTATGGGGAGAGGTAAATTGACCAACAACTCCCCTAAAAAGAAAAAAGAGCCTTGTTGCTGATGAATTAATAACGAGTGCTTGCCAGTCCAGCCTAGGCCTGCTTTTTCGGCAAGCGGGCGCTCAAGAACGGGGGCGGAGTCGACAAATGGACGGGCCACTAAGTGCTGTGCACGAGCCTGAATGTGGTCGGCTAGTTTTTTTAATCGTTGGCGCATTAGCTTGTGGTAATCTCGGCCTAAGGCATAGCGACTAATATAGCCTTGCTCAGGATCACTTAAGACCTTAGCGATGGCGGCCTGCTCTGGCAGGTAGTTCATGCGCACCGAAATAACCCGCAAGGTGCCGGGCAACAGTTCATGTGCACGAGCACGCATCATGCCGTGGCGCGCCATGTAATCCATATCAGCATGATAGCCTTTGGCTAGCCAGTCCGCTAAGAGAGGCTCATGCGCTGATAAGTCGGTATCGGTAATGCCCACTTGGGCAAACCCCAGCTCTGCGGCCCACGTTTTGATATCTTGAGCTAAAGTAGCAAAGTCTGCAGTAGTTAATTTGGGAGCTGTCATGAATGCTATCAGCCAGAAAGTTTCATCCAGTTTAACACAGTCAGTATGGTCCTCAGAGCAGATCCGCGCGATGGAACAAGGAGCGGTGAAAGACGCCGGTGTTATGTTATTTGAGCTGATGAGCCGCGCGGGACAGCAGGTATTTCATCAGGCCTGTCGGCAATGGCCACATGCACGTTATTGGTGGGTAGTGACGGGCAATGGCAACAATGGCGGCGATGGTTATATAGTGGCGCGCTTAGCCCAAGCGGCAGGTATTAAAGTGACGGTGCTTCCGCTTGTTGAGCCGTTTTATTTACGAGGAGATGCTGCAACGGCATATGCTTATTACCAAGCTGAGGGGGGCCTAGTCAGTACTTTATCTCGAGCCCAAGATAGTCCTGATTTAATTATTGATGCTTTGTTGGGGACCGGCTGTAAAGGCGCGTTGGGTCGTGAAGCTCAACGTTATATTCGCTTTATTAATAGCAGCACGGCGCCGGTATTATCAATTGATATGCCCTCAGGAGTCGAAGCCGATACTGGGCATATTGAAAGTGATGCGGTACACGCGGACATGACCGTGTGTTTGGTGGGCCTTAAATTAGGATTACTCACGGGCCGAGGGCCCGATGTCGCGGGAAAAATAGTAGTAGAAGATTTAGAAGTGTCGCCATTAGCTAATTCAACCCCTTGGGTGAGCTTACTTTCTTGGTCATATTTATATTCTTTATTCCCTAATCGTCGAGTGGGAGCTCATAAAGGAGAGGCGGGGAAGTTGTTAATAGCGGGTGGTCAACCGGGCATGAGTGGAGCGATTCGTTTAGCCGGTGAAGCCGCCTTACGCAGTGGTACTGGTTTGGTGCGCTTAGTGAGCCATGAGCAGCACTTCTCGACCCTGAATCTGACTCGGCCCGAGTTGATGACTGCTACTTTTTCTGAGTTTGATGAATGGTCGTGGGCTAAGGCTATTGTGTTGGGGCCGGGGTTAGGGCGTAGTGCTTGGTCTCATTCTTTATACCAAGCGGCGTTAACTGTAGCTAGAAAAAATCAGACGCCATTAGTGCTAGATGCAGATGGACTGTGGTGGCTGTCTCAATCTCAGAGCGTCATCAACACGACAACTTTACCTTGGGTACTTACGCCGCATTCAGGAGAGGCGGCGCACCTGTTAGGGTGCAGCATCGCTGAAATTGAACAAGACCGACGCGCTGCTGTATTGGCATTACAGCAACGCTATGGCGGAGTTATCGTTTTAAAGGGCGCTGGCACCTTGATTGCAGATCAAGATACCGTCAAATTATGTCAGTATGGTAATAACGGCATGGCCTCAGGTGGGATGGGAGATGTGTTATCTGGTATAATCGGCGGCTTTATGGCTCAAGGACTCACTCCCATGGCTGCAGCAACGCTGGGAGTGGGTTTGCATAGCTTGGCTGGCGATCTTGCCGCTAGGCAAGGGGCACGAGGCCTAGTAGCAAGTGACTTGCTAGTCCCTTTAAAACACCTTCTTAATCAAGATGATACCTATGACCCACAATACTCACACTGTTCAGCTAGCTGATGAGCTACAAACCCAAGCGTTGGGTAAAAAACTAGCCTTGGCCTGTGAACAAGCGACTGTTATTTTTTTACATGGGGAACTTGGCGTCGGTAAAACGACTCTAAGCAGGGGGTTTGTACAAGCGTTGGGGCATGAAGGTAAAGTTAAAAGCCCTACTTATACGCTAGTCGAGCCTTATCAGGTGGGTGGTTGGCAGCTCTATCATTTTGATTTATATCGGCTGGCCGATCCTGAAGAGTTAGAATATATGGGGATCCGCGATTATTTTACCGCGGACAGCTTATGCCTAGTAGAATGGCCTGAACGAGGCTATGGATTATTACCGGTACCGGATCTAGAAATAACATTGCATTATGATGGTAACCAACGGTTAGCGGCACTAACAGCCCAGACCCCCATTGGGGTCACGTTATTGGAGAGAGTAGCAACGTGAAGGCGATACTGACATTTATCTGTTTATGGTTCAGCGTCTCGGCGTGGGCAAACCAATTAGAAAGTATTCGGGTATGGCCCTCGCCAGATAATACGCGCATTGTGCTCGATATGAGTAATGCTCCTGTTTATGAATATTTTACATTAACGGAGCCGCACCGTTTGGTAGTGGATCTTAAAGAAACTCAAAACCACGTTAAATTTGACACCATTAAAAACGACGGCCAGCTCATCAAAACCGTGCGTAATAGTACTCCGCAAACACCTAAAGATTATCGGTTGGTATTTGAGCTTAATAACGGCGTTAAGCCGTTGGTGTTTCCATTAACACCGGCGGGTAACTATGGGCATCGTTTAGTTATTGATCTGCCGTTTACCGATCCCAGTAAAAAGCAACAACAAATTGCTCCTAAGCCGGCGCCACCAGGCAAAAAGGAAGTTGTGATCGCCATCGATCCGGGCCATGGGGGGGAAGATCCGGGAGCCATTGGACCCAGAAAAAACCGTGAAAAGCACGTTACGTTAGCGATATCTCGTCGCTTAGCTGATTTAATCAATAAAGAGCCGGGGATGCGCGCTGTATTAACACGTACCGGAGATTACTACGTTAACCTAAACCAGCGTTCTGAAATCGCTCGTAAGAGTAAAGCAGACTTATTACTGTCTATTCATGCCGATAGTGTCGCGAATAGTGGTCCAAGAGGTGCTTCAGTATGGGTACTGTCCTCTAATAGAGCCAACCGTGAAATGGCCAGCTGGCTAGAAAAACAAGAGCGCCAATCGGAGTTACTGGGTGGGGTGGGTGAAGTTATTTCACAAACTGACGGTAACCCCTACTTAACTCGTACCTTTTTAGACTTATCTATGGATAAGTCTCGTGCTGAGAGTTTTGTCTTAAGCGAGCATATTTTGACGGCGATGGGCAAAGTAGTACGGTTGCATAAAAGCAAACCAGAGCATGCCAGTTTAGCGGTGTTAAAGTCACCAGATATTCCTTCTTTGCTAATTGAAGCGGGTTTTATTTCTAATCCCCAAGAAGAAAGCTTATTAATCACCGGCGCCCATCAGCAAAAAATAGCACTAGCCGTGTTTAATGGCGTTAAGTCTTATTATCAACAGCATCCGCCCAGTGGCACTATGATGGCACAGCAATCGTCTAGCAACCGTCAAGCGAAAAAGCATACTGTAAGTAGTGGTGAAACCTTATCGCGCATTGCACAAAATTATGGGGTGAGTGTCAATCATCTGAAAGGCCATAATAGCTTGCGCTCTGATGTAGTGCGCACTGGCCAAGTACTCGATATTCCAGGCAGTTAAGATGAGCATTCAGATCCTCTCTCAACAACTGGCAAACCAAATAGCGGCCGGTGAGGTAGTAGAAAGACCCGCTTCGGTGGTTAAAGAGTTGGTAGAAAACAGCCTAGACGCGGGCGCTACTCGAATTGAAGTCGATATTGAGCGCGGTGGCGCTAAGTTAATTCGAATTCGGGACAATGGCAGTGGTATTGGCAAAGAAGAGTTGGCGCTGGCGCTGTCTCGTCATGCCACTTCTAAAGTAAGTAGCCTTGAAGATCTTGAACAGATCATGAGTTTAGGCTTTCGAGGCGAAGCGTTGGCTTCCATTAGTTCGGTAGCGCGGCTCACGTTAACCTCTAAGCCGGCTCAGCAAACTGAAGCTTGGCAAGCTATGGCTGAAGGTCGAGATATGGAAGTGAAAATACAGCCCGCTTCGCATCCTCAAGGGACTACCCTAGAGGTGGCCGACTTGTTTTTTAATACTCCAGCGCGGCGTAAATTCTTGCGTACTGAAAAAACCGAATTTACCCATATTGATGAAGTGATCCGACGCATTGCTCTGAGTCGATTCGATGTAGATTTGGTGCTACGTCATAATGGTAAACAAGTACGCCAATATCGCGCCGGCCGTCTACCTTCTCAACAAGAAAAGCGCTTAGGAGCCGTCTGTGGCCCTTCATTTATTAACAGCGCCCTTAAATTAGACAGCGAACATCACGGGCTGCGGTTATGGGGCTGGCTCGCGCCGCCTAGCGCTGCTCGTGCGCAGCCTGATGTGCAATATACGTATGTTAATGGGCGTATGATGCGCGATAAGTTGCTGAATCATGCAATACGCCAAGCTTATGGTGAGCGTTTGTCGGCAGAGCATCACGGTGCATTTGTATTGTATCTCGAGCTCGACCCTTATGAAGTAGATGTAAACGTGCATCCTGCAAAACACGAAGTACGCTTTCATCAGTCGCGCTTAGTGCACGACTTTGTTTATCAGGTACTTGCGCAGGCGCTAGCACAAACGCCAACTCCGGCCACGGTAGCAGAGGAACCTCAGGCACTTTTAGCTACGGTTGATAGCAGCCGAGCCACTGCCCCCGTCTACGGTGCTGGCCAAGGGGCGAGTTATGGACAAAAAATAGCAGGGCATAGCTATGGACGTTCAACACGAGAAGCGCCTTCTAGTGCCATTAGTCATCAAGAGTGGCGAGGAATAGATGCGCTACTCACTACCGTAGCGACAGAAAGCTCTAATAAAAAACACTCGGCTAATTTAAGCTCGGTGACCGTGAGCGATGCCAGTTTAAGTAGCGAAACCAGTCAGCCACTACAACTAATACAAGAGCAAGCATTAGTCGTATGGCATCAACAGCAACTATGGTTATGTGATTTAAATAAAGCCCAAGCTTATCTAGATGGCCAAGCGTTATTAGCGGTGTGGCAGCAAGGGTTAACGCCGCAGCCGCTCTTGTTACCGATCCGAATTAAAGTAGCAGCAAGCCAAGCAGCGGCCATAGCCAAACAAGCCTCGATATTGCAAAAGTTAGGTATCGAGTTGAAAAATGCCGCGGCCGACACCATTATTTTAACGCGGGTACCACAACCATTACGTCATGCCGACTTAGCTCGGTTATTTCCCGAGCTACTAGTACAGCTAGAACAAGGAGTTGCGCCAGCAACTTTGTGTCACTGGCTCGCCACCCAAGGGAGTAGCCATGACACTTTATGGGCGTGGGCTAACGCTCTGGCGTTGTGGCAACGCTTAGTGCCTGTGCTGGCAGATAATGTAGAGCAAAGTAGCTTTATGCAGGCTCTTGCTATAGAGCAACAATGGGATAGGTGGAACAATGAGCGCTAAACCTTTGGCCATCTTTTTGATGGGGCCAACGGCGGCAGGAAAAACCCAGCTTGCGATGGAACTCTGTCAGGCGCTGCCCTGTGATGTGATTAGTGTGGACTCCGCACTGGTGTATAAAGGCATGGATATTGGTACTGCTAAACCCAGCCTTGCCGAACAAGCGGTGATCCCCCATCAGCTCATCGACTTACTGGATCCTAAAGATGCTTATTCAGCGGCAGATTTTCGCCGCGATGCACTGGCGGCTATGACTAACAGCCATGCGGCAGGGCGTATCCCACTATTAGTGGGCGGCACCATGTTGTATTTCAAAGCCTTACTAGAAGGACTATCACCACTACCCAGTGCCGATGCCCAGATTAGAGCAGAGATTGCCGCCCAAGCACAACAGCACGGTTGGGAAGCATTGCACTGTGAATTAGCCCAGATTGATCCTGTGGCGGCGGCGCGTATTCATCCCAATGATCCCCAGCGTTTATCTCGAGCATTAGAAGTGTTTCGTATTAGCGGTAAAACGCTTACTCAATTAACTGAGCGCAAGGGTGATCCCTTACCTTACAAAGTGTTACAGTTTGCCATTGCACCGACCGAGCGCGCCGAATTACATCAGCGTATCGCACTGCGTTTTCAGCAAATGCTAGAGCAAGGCTTTGAAGAAGAAGTACGGGTCTTATATGAACGAGCTGACTTGCACCCCGAACTTCCCTCAATTCGTTGTGTGGGATATCGGCAAATGTGGGATTACCTTGCCGGTGATGTCAGCTATGATGAAATGATAGCGCGTGGATTAGCCGCTACCCGTCAGTTGGCTAAACGCCAACTGACTTGGCTAAGAAGCTGGCCTGAAGTACGGTGGTTAGACTCTAATAATAAGAGGGTTTGTCAGGACGTGATTGACGAAGTGCAAAGCGCCTATAATAAAACACAATAATAATTTGTATAAAGACAAAATAAGGATAATAAGATGGCTAAGGGACAATCATTGCAGGATCCGTTTTTAAATGCGCTGCGACGAGAGCGGGTCCCAGTGTCTATTTATTTAGTAAATGGCATAAAGCTGCAGGGACAAGTAGAGTCATTTGATCAATTTGTGATTTTACTAAAAAATACCGTGAGTCAGATGGTATATAAACACGCAATTTCTACCGTCGTACCGGCGCGCCCGGTGCATCATCTGACGGCGCCTAATCATACCGAGTCGGGTACCGATCACTC
This sequence comes from Aeromonadales bacterium, assembly GCA_012518835.1. Classification (GTDB taxonomy): domain Bacteria; phylum Pseudomonadota; class Gammaproteobacteria; order Enterobacterales; family Aeromonadaceae; genus Oceanimonas. Next base: position 8,214 of record JAAYRH010000096.1, read on the forward strand.
AGAGCAGAGCCTAGATTGAATCACTGTTACCTTGGTTTAAAAAAAGCACTATCAGCCAAACTCTATCATCAATCGGAGAGGATTCGCCGTGTTTGAACGCCATGAAGGAGGTGAGTCCGCTATCTTAGTTCACGTCAACTTTAATGACGAGAACAACCGAGAAGATGTGGAAGAGCTACAACTGCTGACCGAATCGGCGGGCGTTACTAGCTGTACCGTACTGACCACGAGTCGTAATGCACCTCATGCCAAGCTATTTATTGGTACTGGTAAAACCGATGAGTTGGCAAGCTTAGTCAAAATGCATCAGGCCGATGTGGTTATCTTTAATCACAGTCTAACCCCTGCCCAAGAGCGCAACTTAGAACGGATAATCGATTGCCGAGTGGTGGATAGAACGGGGCTTATCCTTGATATTTTTGCTCAGCGGGCCCGTACTCACGAAGGTAAGTTGCAGGTGGAGCTGGCGCAGTTACGCCATATTGCCACTCGTTTGGTGAGAGGACGTACTTATCTAGAAGGGCAGCAAGGGGGCGTGGGGATGCGCGGACCGGGCGAAACTCAACTAGAAACTGACCGACGGTTATTGCGCGCGCGTATTACGAATATTCAAAAGCGCTTAGATAAAGTTGCTCGCCAGCGCGAACAAAATCGCCGTGCGCGCAAGCGCAATGACATACCAACGGTATCGTTAGTCGGTTATACCAACGCCGGTAAGTCTACTTTGTTTAATCGACTGACGGAGTCCGATGTCTATGCAGCAGATCAACTGTTTGCGACCTTAGATCCCACGTTACGTAAGCTCGAACTACCCGATGTGGGTGACACTATATTAGCAGACACAGTGGGCTTTATTCGTCATTTGCCTCATGACTTGATCGCCGCGTTTAAAGCAACTTTACAAGAAACACGCGATGCCGATCTATTACTGCACGTAGTAGACTGTGCTGATGAGAACATGCGTGAGAATATAGATGAAGTAAATGCTGTTTTAGAACACATTGAAGCCGATGAAGTACCGGTGTTAATGGTGTTTAATAAAATAGACAAGCTAGACGATCCCACAGCGCGCCTTGAATATGATGAGCAAGGAATGCCTCGCGCTGCTTGGATATCGGCACAGGCCCAGCTAGGCATAGACGAGTTACTTAGCGCACTAAATCAATTATTAGCGGGAACACAAGTCGAGCACCAACTTACCTTGCCGGCCTCAGAATCTCGATTACGCAGCCGACTCTATGAGCTAAATGCGGTACTATCAGAATCTTTTGGTGAGCAGGGCGAAGCTGTGATCGATATTCGATTGCAGAAAGCAGAGTGGCAGCGTTTGCTCAAACAGGAAGGCGAACTTTTAGAATCCTTTATAAGCGATTGATTGCTTGATAAAGTTACATTAATAAACCAGAAAGACGGAGAGACAAATGGCTTGGAATGAGCCTGGAAATGGTGGAAAAGACCGTGATCCCTGGGGGAATAAGGGAAAGCAGCAAGGTCCACCGGATCTAGATCAGGTACTTAGAAACCTGAGTAATAAGTTCGGTGGCTTACTAGGTCGCAGCGGCTCTGGCTCCGGTGGCAGTGGTGGCCTTGGTTCCTTCGGTATTATTGTCGGCTTGGTGCTAGCCATAGTAGTGTGGGTCGTCAGCGGCTTCTATACCATAGGTGAAGCTCAGCGAGGTGTGGTACTGCGTTTTGGTAATTACTATCAAACCGTGGAGCCAGGCTTAAGCTGGAAGGCCACTTTTATTGATCGCGTGTTTCCTGTGGACGTAGAATCGGTACGTTCTCAGCCCGCTTCTGGTTTTATGCTGACCAAAGATGAAAACTTGGTGCGCGTAGAAATGGATGTGCAATATCGGGTGTTTGATCCACGAGATTATTTATTTAACGTGACCAATGCTGATGACAGTTTACATCAGGCGCTAGACAGTGCGCTGCGCTATGTCGTAGGTCACAGCACCATGGATGACGTATTAACCGTAGGTCGTGAGCAAGTGCGTCAAGAGACGCGTACTTTGCTAGAAGATATTATTGAGCCTTATCAGTTAGGCTTAGCGGTCTTGGATCTTAACTTTCTGCCAGCGCGTCCGCCTGAAGAAGTAAAAGACGCCTTTGATGATGCGATTGCCGCACAAGAAGACGAACAGCGCTTTATTCGAGAAGCAGAAGCCTATGCTCGTGAGATTGAACCTAAGGCACGTGGTCAGGCGAAGCGCTTGCTGCAAGAAGCTGAAGGTTACAAAGAGCAGGTGGCATTGCGTGCTGAAGGTGAGGTGGCTCGCTTTCGTGAGTTACTACCCCAGTACCAACAGCATCCTGAGGTGACCCGCGAGCGAATTTACTTAGAAACCTTAGAAGAGATCTACAGTAAGGTTAATAAAGTGGTAGTAGATACACCTGAAGGTAGTAATAACTTAATGTATTTACCCTTAGATAAGATGATGGAACGAGATGAGGGCAAAACGCCCAAGGTAGATCCGAATATTATTACCTCTGACTACCTTAATGGCATACAAAAGTCACCGGGTTCTGATAGTGGACAAGCAAGCTCAAGTTCCAATAAAGGCACGCTTCGTCCAACAGGGAGAAATTAAGCGATGAAAAAGATAATCCTCGTCGTAATTGCCCTGGTCGTGATTGGTCTCTACTCCTCTATCTTTGTGGTAGTGGAAGGAGAGCGGGGTATTGTATTGCAGTTTGGTAAGGTAAAGCGTGAGCAAGGTAGTGAACAGCCCACGGTTTACTCTCCCGGCCTGCACTTTAAAGTGCCTTTAATTGACCAAGTGCGTAAACTAGATGCGCGCTTACAAACTCTAGACGATCAGGTAGACCGCTTTGTAACGTCTGAGAAAAAAGATTTAATTATCGACTCTTACGTTAAGTGGCGTATCGACAACTTTGCTAACTATTATCTCGCCACCGGTGGTGGTAACCGTTTGCAAGCTGAAAACTTACTGCGCCGCCGCATTAACAACAGTCTGCGTTCTGAGATAGGTAGTCGCACCATTCGCGATATTGTCTCTGGCGAGCGAGGCGATGTGATGGACAGTGCCTTACGTGGCTTGTTGGAGTCTTCTTCGGAGCTGGGGATTGAAGTAGTTGATGTGCGAATTAAGCAAATCAACTTACCTACCGAAGTATCTAACTCCATCTATCAGCGGATGCGTGCTGAGCGTACGGCAGTAGCGCGAGAGCATCGCTCTCAAGGTCGTGAGCAGGCAGAAATTATTAAAGCTGAAGCCGATCGTCGAGTTACGGTAATGATAGCGGATGCCCAACGTAATGGTCGTACCTTACGCGGTCAAGGTGATGCTTTGGCGGCAAATATCTATGCCACCGCTTACTCGGCTGATCCTGATTTCTTTAGCTTTATTCGTAGTCTTGAAGCCTATCGTAAAAGCTTTGAACAAGGTGGCGATATGATGATCTTAAAGCCAGACGGAGACTTCTTCCGCTTCTTAAAAGATCCATCAGGCATAGCGCCATAAGTATTGCCGTTAACTCCTAAAAGCCCGGGCAGCCGGGCTTTTTTCTGTCTTATCTTAGTAAGTCAGAAACACAGCAGTAGTCATAAATAGAAAGAGAACAGGGACTTTCGAACGAGCTATTAGCCCAAAGTATACTCAAGAACTGGGCAGGATGTGCATTCGCGTATTCCGACTTTGGTCAATATTTGATAGACTCGGTGTTTAATAACCTAACCGTTAGTGAAAGGAAAAATGGGACAAAACGTTGTTGTACTTGGCACCCAATGGGGTGACGAAGGCAAGGGTAAAGTAGTTGACCTACTCACCGATAGAGCTCGTTATGTGGTTCGTTATCAGGGCGGACACAATGCCGGCCATACTCTTGTTATTGACGGTGAAAAAACCGTCCTCCACTTAATTCCCTCAGGCATCCTGCGAGAAAACTGCACCTGCATCATCGCTAATGGCGTGGTGCTATCTCCTGAAGCGTTATTAAAAGAAATGGCGGGATTGGAAGCCAGTGGTGTGCCAGTGCGCGAGCGTTTGGTACTCAGCGAAGCTTGCCCACTGATCTTGCAATATCACGTTGCCATGGACCAAGCACGAGAAACTGCGCGCGGTGCTAATGCGATTGGTACAACAGGACGCGGTATTGGTCCGGCCTATGAAGACAAAGTGGCTCGTCGTGGTTTGCGCGTAGGCGATCTGGCTAATATGGACACCTTTGCCGCTAAGCTAAAAGAAATAGTCGAGTACTATAACTTCCAGCTCACGGGTTTTTATGGTGTCGAGCCAGTGTCTTACGAAGCAGTGCTAGAAGAAGCCAAAGGCTATGCGCAGCTGTTAACGAGCATGGTGGTTGATGTGACCGATGTGCTAGATAAAGCCCGCATTAAAGGTGATAAGATCATGTTTGAAGGTGCTCAGGGCACTTTATTAGACATTGATCATGGCACCTATCCGTTTGTTACTTCTTCTAATACCACTGCCGGTGGCGTGGCGACAGGTTCAGGTTTTGGGCCTTGCTATCTTGACTATGTCTTAGGCATTGTTAAAGCTTATACCACCCGCGTAGGCTCCGGCCCTTTCCCTACGGAGTTATATGACGGCCAAGAGAAACTCGATGCCGTGGGTAAACACTTGGGCACGGTGGGCCATGAGTTTGGTGCAACGACCGGCCGTTTACGTCGTACTGGTTGGTTAGACGTGGTTGCTATCAAGCGCGCCGTACAAGTGAACTCCATTTCTGGCTTTTGCTTAACCAAGCTCGATGTACTCGACGGCCTAGAAGAGCTGAAGATCTGTGTAGGTTATGAAATGCCCGATGGTACTGTTAAAGACGTGCCACCGATGGCGGCTGAAGACTATGACACCGTAAAGCCGGTGTATGAGACTATGCCAGGTTGGAGTGAAACCACCTACGGTGTGACGAGTGTCGATGGTTTGCCACAAGCAGCGATTAATTATATTAAGCGTATTGAAGAGCTGACCGGTGTACCGATTGATATTATTTCTACCGGTCCCGATCGTGGTGAAACTATGGTGTTGCGTCATCCCTTTGAAGCTTAATTTTTCGATAAGGTAAGAAAAAACGCCAGCTCTTAGAGCTGGCGTTTTTGTTTTAGTGAAACGTAAATACCGACGACATTGTCTTGTACTGGTTTTATCTTTATTTTTCGCTTACAGCTGCAGCAAAGCTGCATGGTTTAGCTGCTACGGGCAACGGCCATATGAGCTAAATCAATTAATGCTTGTTTATGCTCAGAGTCTGGCAAAATAGCTAAGCTGTCGATGGCTTTTTGTGCTTCTTGTTCGGCTTTTTGTTGGCTGTATTCTAAGGCTTTAGTTTCAGCAAGAGCCGTCATAATTTCTTCAAGATGATCCATGCCCGTACGATGTTCGATAGCATCACGGACTCGCGCACGTTGAGTGGGCGTACCTACTGCCATCGCTCGTAACAGTGGCAGTGTAGGCTTACCTTCGGCTAAGTCATCGCCAACGTTTTTGCCCATATCGTCGCTGTCGGAGCTGTAGTCCATAATGTCATCAACTAGCTGAAAAGCGGTACCCAAATATTTACCATAATCCAACATTGCCTGCTCTACGGATTCAGGCTGGTGGGTCAGCACCGCTGCTAGTCGAGTAGCTGCTTCAAATAACTTAGCGGTTTTGCAGTAAATGACCTGCATGTAGCTGTCTTCGGTGGTGTCGGGATCATTACAATTCATCAACTGTAGCACTTCGCCTTCGGCGATAATGTTAGTAGCATCACTGAGAATGTTCATGATTTTCATGTTATCGAGCTCAGTCATCATCTGAAAAGCACGGGTATAAAGAAAATCACCCACGAGGACGCTGGCGGCATTACCAAATAAAGCGTTCGCCGTATCGCGCCCCCGGCGTAAGTCCGACTCATCCACTACATCGTCATGTAGTAGGGTGGCGGTATGAATAAACTCGATAATGGCGGCTAGAGTAATATGTTGTTGTCCTTCATAGCCCAAGGCGCGTGCCGCTAGCACCGTAAGCTGAGGGCGCATGCGCTTGCCGCCTGCGCTAACAATATAAAAGCCCAATTGATTGATTAGCGCCACATCAGATTGTAGGCGCGAGGTAATAAGTTGATTGACCGATTGCATATCTTGCTCGGTTAATTTTTTTACTTTATTGATATTTACCATAAGTGTTTAAGTCGAACTATGCAGTCAGAAGCAATGAATAAGAAGATTTTACACTAATTGTCAAAGGGATAAAGCCGCAAGGCCAAGCTTTAACGGCTTCAGCGAACAGACTCAATTTTTTATGATTGTGCCCTTGTCTCGCTCTCGCAATCTGCGTACAATACGCGACCATTGTAGAACAGTTTTAGTGCACACCCAGATGAGGGTAATAGTGCCAATAAAATCGGAGTCATAATCATGTACGCGGTAATCCAAAGCGGCGGAAAACAGCACCGTGTAGCCGAGGGGCAGGTGATTCGTCTAGAGAAGCTAGACGTTGAAACTGGTGCTTCTGTCGAATTCGACAAAGTGCTAATGGTTACACAAGGTGAAGATGTTAAAGTAGGTGTACCCTACATCGACGGCAGCAAAGTAGTTGCAGAAGTAGTGGCTCACGGTCGTGGTAAAAAAATCAAGATCGTTAAGTTCCGTCGTCGTAAGCACTCTCGCAAACAGCAGGGTCATCGTCAGTGGTACACTGAAGTTAAAATCACTGGTATCAGTGCCTAAGAGAGGGGTTAAGTTCCATGGCAACAAAAAAAGCAGGCGGCTCCACTCGAAATGGTCGCGATTCAGAAAGTAAACGTCTAGGTGTTAAGCGCTTCGGCGGTGAAAGTGTCCTGGCGGGCAACATCATCGTTCGTCAACGTGGAACTAAGTTTCACGCCGGTGATAACGTAGGCCTAGGCAAAGACCATACTCTATTCGCCAAAGCCAGCGGCACGGTGAAGTTTGAAGTTAAAGGTCCAAATAATCGTAAGTTCGTAAGCATTGACGCTGAGTAAGTGTTAACGTCGAACTAAAAAAGCCCCGCCCCATAGGCGGGGCTTTTTGCTTTATAAAAAGCACATTTGTCATGCGAGCAGATACACTAAGAGTGAGCAGGCGAATGGGGGAGTAAAGGCAATGAAGTTTGTTGATGAAGCAGAAATCCGGGTAGAAGCCGGCGATGGCGGTAATGGCTGCGTAAGTTTTCGCCGTGAAAAATATATTCCAAATGGCGGTCCTGACGGCGGTGATGGCGGCGATGGCGGCGATCTGTATATACTGGCTGATGAAAATCTCAATACGTTAATCGATTATCACTTTGAGCGTTTTCATCGTGCTGAGCGTGGTGAAAATGGTCGCAGTAGTAACTGTACCGGTAAGCGGGGCGAAGACTTAGTATTAAAAGTTCCTGTGGGCACTCGTGCCAAAGATGAAATGACTGGTGAAATCTTAGGCGACTTAACACGGCATGGCCAAAAGCTATTAGTCGCTAAAGGTGGTTTCCATGGGTTAGGGAATGCGCGCTTTAAAAGTTCGGTGAATCGAGCGCCTCGCCAAAAAACCAATGGCACCAAAGGCGAGATCCGTAATTTATTACTAGAGCTACTGCTATTAGCTGATGTAGGTCTGCTGGGATTACCTAATGCGGGTAAGTCAACGTTAATTCGTGCCATTTCGGCTGCAAAGCCAAAAGTAGCTGATTATCCTTTTACCACCTTAGCGCCTAGCTTAGGCGTAGTGCGTTGTGATGGTCACCGTAGCTTTGTAGTCGCAGATATCCCGGGTCTAATTGAAGGTGCCGCCGACGGTGCCGGTTTAGGGATCCGCTTTTTAAAACATCTAGAGCGTTGTCGTGTTTTGTTACATCTAGTGGATGTCTTGCCAGTAGATGAAACCAATCCCGCAGATAATGCCGAAATTATTTTAAATGAACTGGCTCAATACAGCAGTGCGCTGGCAGAAAAGCCCCGTTGGTTAATCTTTAATAAGCTTGATTTAGTACTTGAAGAAGAAGCTGACGCTATTATTGATGAAGTTGTTAGTCGTCTCGATTGGCAAGGCCCAATATTTAAAATAGCGGCTATTAGCAAAGAAGGCACCTATGAGCTAACGCAGGCACTCATGACCTTCTTAGAAGAAAACCCCCGTACTCAGCAAGAGCTAGCAGATGCACGGGAGCCGGTTAACTTTAAGTGGGATGAATACCATAGCGCTACTATTAATCAGGCAGCAGAGCGGGTGGATGATCTCGATGAAGATGATGATGACTGGGATGATGAAGAAGACGACGGTCATGTTATTTATACGCGAGAGTAAGCGATGTTAGTGTCAATGATAGTAGCCATGACACGCAATGGCGTGATTGGTAAAGATAATGCTATGCCTTGGCATTTGCCGGCAGATTTGGCGTACTTTAAGCAAACTACGCTCGGTAAACCGATAGTCATGGGGCGTAATACCTTCGCTTCTATTGGCAGAGCTCTTCCGGGGCGGCGTAATATTATCGTTAGTGCCAGCTTAACTGAAGCTCCTAACGGTACTGAAGTCGTAGCTTCACCCTCAGCGGCATTAGCGTTATTAAAAGACGAGCCCGAGGTGATGGTGATGGGAGGAGGCCAGCTATATCAGGCTTTCTTACCGTTAAGTCAGCGCTTATATCTGACCCAAATTGAAGCTGATATAGCCGGTGATACTTACTTTCCGTTTATTGCTGCCGATTGGCAATTGGTGTCTGAGCAGTGGCGCGCCGCCGATGAGCGTAATGAATACGACTGTCGTTTTCAGGTTTATCAGCGAGTCTAGGGCGTGAAGGGTAAAGAGTGAGGAGAAAGTCTGTTTTAGCAGATCTTATATTATCCCTCTTACCCTTCATTTTTTGTTGGGTTCATGTTTGTTCGTTATTCTGCCAGACTTCACACTTCACACTTCACACTTCACACTTCACACTTTAAGCATACACTGGGCAGGGCGCTACAATATGTTCCTGAGTCTCCCAGCATAACAAAGTCATACTACCTCCCCACACACACCCCGTGTCTAGCGCATGCACATCATCTGCTTCACAACGTCCTTCCAATGCTGCCCAATGACCGAAGATCAGTGGCGGATCTTGACGATCTTGGCGTAATTCAAACCAAGGGTAGAGATCGGTGGGTGCTTCTATGGGCTTGCGCTTAAATTCTAGATTAAGTCGTCCGTCTCCATGGCATAAACGCATGCGGGTAAAGCCATTCACGGTGAAACGCAACTGCTCAATCTCAGATAAATCGTCATGCCACCAAGTAGGTTCGTTTCCGTACATCTGCTTTAGGCGGGTAGCATATTGGCTGGATTGTAACTCGGCTTCTGCCCAACGAGCCGCTTTTCGCGCTTGTGCAATATCCCATTGGGGAGGAATGCCAGCATGGGTCATCACAAAGCCGTGCTCGCTGTGTTGTGCAAGCAAGGGCTGATGACGTAACCAATACAAAAGATCGCCGCGATCCGTGGCAGATAAAATAGGCGTTATTTTATCGTTAACTTTTGGCGCAAATAAGCCTTCTGCCACGGCTAATAAATGTAAGTCATGATTACCTAATACCGTAGTTGCCGCATTCCCCAGCGCTTGTACGCGGCGTAAGCAACCGAGAGAGTCAGGTCCGCGAGCAACTAAGTCACCGGTTAGCCAAAGTTCATCGCGGGAAGCATTAAAACCGACTTCGGCAAGCAGATAATCGAGTTCATGGCGACAGCCTTGCAGATCGCCGATAAGATAAGTCGCCATCAGTTAATAATATTCGGTAGTGCAAGACGAAACGGTGCAATCGGCGCTTGAAACTCGCTGCCATCGGTATGGCGCATCGTATAACTGCCTTCCATAACTCCGATAGGAGTTTCTAAACTGACGCCACTGGTATAAGTAAATTCAGCACCCGGCGCTATATTAGGCTGCTCGCCAATGACACCACTGCCTTCCACTTCAATGGCTTTGCCGTTGGCATCGGTAATCAACCAGCGTCGACTCAGTAAGGTAACGGCGCTTTCCCCTTTATTTTCAATAGTAATAGTGTAAGCAAAAACATAATGTTGCTCATTAGGGAGCGAGCGATCCGCCAAATACTGGGGGCGGGTGGTGATATGAATAGCGCTGGTAGACATGTTACTCCTTACGTTGTGCGAGAGCGTTAGCCAAAATAACATATTGCTCAAGGGACAGCTGTTCTGGACGAGCAGCGTGATCGAGCCCTAACTCCGTCAGTTGCTCTTGGCTAAAAAGATGACTTAAACTGTTACGGATAGTCTTGCGGCGCTTGCCAAACGCATCGGCCGTGATGCGCGATAGACAATGTATATCGTCAGCAGGAAAGGGCGGCGTACTATAAGGCAATAACTTCACCACAGCCGAGTCCACTTTAGGCGCGGGCTTAAAAGCTTCTGGACCTACTTCTAATACTGGCACTACCTGACAATAATACTGCGCCATCACACTAAGGCGGCCATAGGTTTTACTACCTGGGCCGGCGGCCAGCCGATTCACTACTTCTTTTTGCAGCATAAAATGCATGTCTTCGACATAGGGCGCAAATTCAAACAGGTGAAACATCAATTGGGTAGAGATGTTATAAGGTAAGTTACCGAATATTTTAAGCTTTTTCCCCGGCTCTATTAAGTCAGTGAAATCAAACTTCATGGCATCCGCTTGATGAATAACCAGCTTGTCTTGCAAAAAAGGGTGGCTGGCTAAGCGTGCCGCGAGATCCCTATCTAGCTCAACTACATGTAGTTGAGCAATACGATCACAGACCGGTGTAGTGAGCGCCCCTAAACCAGGGCCAATCTCCACCATTGTAAAGTCATCGCTGGGGTAAATGGCATCGACGATTTGATCAATAATATAGTCATCATGGAGAAAGTTCTGACCAAATCGTTTGCGGGCTTTATGGCCCTGGTGTACCTTGCTATTCATCGCTTTTTTCTACCATTTCTATCGCCTGTTTTAAGGCGCATAACATGCTGCCGGCATCAATTTTATCGGTACCCGCTAACTCTAACGCCGTGCCATGATCCACAGAAGTGCGGATAAAAGGTAAGCCTAGCGTAATGTTGACTGCCTGACCAAAGCCGATGTACTTAAGTACCGGTAGTCCTTGGTCGTGATACATGGCTAAAAATGCATCAGCATCTTCCATATATTTAGGCTGAAACACCGTATCTGAGGATAAAGGGCCCACTAAATCCATGCCTTCGGCGCGCAAGGTTTCTAGAGTGGGAATAATAATCTCTAATTCCTCTCGTCCTAAGTGACCGTCTTCTCCAGCATGAGGATTAAGGCCACAGACATAAATGCGTGGTTGTGGCAGGGCAAACTTGCTTTTTAGCTCGGCATGTAAAATACGAATAATTTTGCTTAAGCGATCTTCCGTAATGGCTTTTGCTACATAAGCCAGCGGAATATGAGTAGTCACCTGCGCCACTCTTAAACCGGGAGTAGCTAACAGCATCACCACATCGGGCACATTGGCTTGCTGGGCAAAAAACTCGGTGTGGCCACTAAAAGACACCCCAGCTTTATTAATGATGCCTTTGTGTACTGGACCCGTTACCACAGCGGCAAACTCACCATTCATATTGCCATTAGAGGCGCGCTTTAGTGTTTCTAAAACATAAAGACCATTTGCTTCGTTTAGTACACCTGCCTCAGCGGGTACGGCTAGTTTGATCGGCTCAATCGTAAGCGTTCCTGCTCGTTGCGGCGTAGGCGCTTGCTCTGGCTGATAAGGTAAGAGTGTTAGCGGTTTGCCGAGCGCTTTTGCTCGGCTTTGAATTAGCGCGGGGTCAGCAATAACCACCAGCTCCATGGGCCAGTCTTGTTCGGCCAAAGCCAGCATTAGCTCGGGGCCAATACCGGCCGGCTCACCTGGCGTGATAGCGATACGTTTACAAATCACAAGTCACCGTTCGATAATTGAGTGTCAACAACACGGATATAGGCTTCGTCCTTGAGCTCGTCTAGCCAAGTTTGTACCTCTTCACTGAAACGACGATTAAAAATAAGCTGATAGGCTCTTTGCTCGGTCGCTTCTTCGGTCGCATCCAACATGCGTTTATCTTCTAATAGCACCAGATGCCAGCCATGCTCAGAGCGAAAAGGTTCGCTCAGCTCGCCAACGTTAAGGCGAGTCACCGCTTCACTAAAACTCGGTACGTAAGCGTCCGGGGATGACCAGCCTAGATCACCGCCTTGAATAGCAGAGCCTGGATCTTCAGAATACTGCTCGGCAAGCGCGGCCATAGTGGTCTTGCCACTGCGAATAGAATTAGCAAACTCGGCTAACCGGGACTGGGCTTTTTCTTCGCTCAGTATAATAGAAGGTTTTAGTAAGATATGGCGGGCACGAACTTCTACTGCTTGCACCGTTTGTGCACTTTGGCCTTCCACATCAAAGATGGTGATGATATGTAAGCCAGCGCCGGAGCGAATAGGGCCAATAATATCACCCTTTTGGTTATTCTTCACCGCTTCGCTAAATAAGGAAGGCATCTCGTTCACCCCCATCATACCCCAGTCACCGCCTTCTAGCGCTTTAGGACCGCCACTATGAGCAATGGCGAGCTCTTTAAAATCAGCGCCTTGCTTAAGTTGCTTGATGAGGTCTTCAGCTTTACTGCTGGCTTGGCGTAATTGCTCGCTGCTGGGCTCACTAGGTAAGGGTAATAAAATATTACCGACCCGATAGCGACCTTGACTCTGGCCTTGCTCTTGGATCATTTGCACGACTTGTTTAACTTCTTGATCAGAAATATTTATGCGTCGGCGTACCTGATTACGAGCGAGCTCACTAAGTAAAATTTCGTTACGCACTTGCTCGCGAAACTGACTGTAAGTTAAGCCTTCTTTTTTTAGCTCGGCGCGTACTTGCTCTGGTGTTTTCCCTTCATTGCGACCAATAGTCGCAATCGCCTGCTCGAGTTGAGTGTCGGTAATGCGTAGCCCTAAACGCTCAGCAAGCTGTAATTGTAAACTCTCTAGCACTAAGCGTTCTAGCGCTTGTTTGCGCAATGCAGTTTCATCTGGCAGTGACTGACCTGCCTCTTGGGCACTGGCTTTAACTTGGTTAACCAGACCATCGAGTTGGCTTTGTAATACCACGTCTTTATTAACGACGGCCACGACTTTATCGAGCAGCTCTACCGCGTGGCTGGTGGTAGCAATTAAGCTCAGTCCGGCGGCCAATAGCCAATGTTTATATCTTTTATTCATGAAAAGTCCTGTGCGCAGTGAAATCAATTATTAAGGTTAAAAGGGCGATAATAAGGTAATAAATGCGTACCGGGTTTAAAGCTACTGCTACCCGCACCAAAAGAGCTCAAGCCTTTTAGTTCAAACTGTAATCCGATCATGGTTTCTTTTTCAGCTTGCGCCGTATTAGAGAAATTATCCTCTTCGTATTGCTCCCACACTAAGCTAACCGCCCAACAGCAAGAGTCGTAACGCAACCCTATCAGACTATCAATATTGCGATTGAGTTCAATGTCTCGGTAATAACTGCCGATCAGCTGCCAGTCTCGAGCCAGCGGCCAAGCGAAAGTGCCTCCTAACTGGTTAAGATCATTTCTTAGACCGGCGTCTTTAAAATATTTTTTATTTAAATGACGAAAGCCAATTTGTGCCAGTTTATCGTGGTTATCGTATTCTAACGTGATATTACCTGCCGCTAACTCTTGCTGGCGGGTATCTTGTTGCGCTTCGCTATGGATAAACCAGTGACCATCTATGTTTAAGTCACCTTCAAAAGTAAGAAAAGAGCGCTTACTCTCGTTATCATCGAGCGTGTCGTTAGGAAATAAACGCACACGGGGTGACGTGAAGTTATAGGTTTGTGCCAGCGCTAACCTGAGTCGTTCGACGTTATCGG
>JAAYRH010000097.1 GCA_012518835.1 Aeromonadales bacterium
ATTTCTCGCGGCCCGCGTTCAGTAATAGGCGCCACTTTATCGCCTCTACCCAGTCGTTCTGCTTGCTGAGCTAATTCTTTTAAAGGCCGAGTGGTGCGTTGTAACAGCCAGACCATTAAACCAGCCAGCAGGGCGGCTAATAAGGTAAAAGAGAAAATAGCGGTAAGAGACCAACTGGGCACTTCGTGATCACTAAAAGAAGTAAAGCTGAGCCAGCGGCCATCGTTTAGCTCTACGCCGCCTTGCAGGCGAATATCGGCGCGAATAGGAGGGAGTCGATGATGATGGCGAGCAGACCAAAAGTGCTCGCTCTGTTGTTGCTCGCTACTAATATAAATTGCCATTTTATCGGGATAGCTTAATTGCTTGCGCACAATATGCTCAAAACGCGAATTGCGCTCTGGAGGTTTTACTAAGGGCTGACTAATGCTTAAGCGTAAGGTTTCACTGCGACTGGCACGCAGTATTTCTTTATGCAAGACGGGTGGCGATTGGTTAAGTAGTCGCGTCACGGAAATTAATCGCTGTAAAGTAAAGCGAGTGTTCACTTGACCTAAGGTGTTATCACGCTCGACGCGATAAATTTGAATACCTACTAGCTGAATTAATAGTAAGGCAAATAGCGCGACGAGGATCACTTGTCCGGTGAGACTGGTAAGCCAACGCTTAATGCCCATGACGCACATCAGCCGCAAATAAGTAACCGCCACCCCAAATAGTTTTAATTAATTGTGGCTGCTTTGAATCCACTTCTAATTTGCGTCTCAGTCGACTCACTAGCGTGTCAATGGCACGGTCAAAGGCTTGTGCTTCACGCCCCCGTGCTAAGTCTAATAATTGATCGCGGCTCAGCACATGGTGGGGATGGTGGGTAAAAACCTGTAGCAAATTAAACTCCGCGGTACTTAAACTCACCGTAATTTTATTGTCATCACATAATTCACGACGGGCAAGGTTTAGCGTCCAACGATCGAAAAACAGACAATCGTCGCTAGAAGCTGTTACGGGCGCTTCAATAATAGGATGGCGCCGCAGCACCGCTTTAATGCGAGCCAGTAGCTCTCTGGGGTTAAACGGCTTTGGTAAGTAATCATCGGCGCCCATCTCTAAACCGACGATGCGATCGATTTCTTCACCCACGGCGGTGAGCATAATGATCGGTACCAGATTACCTTGGCCACGCAACTCCTGACACAAGGCCAGTCCATCGTCACCGGGCAGCATCACATCTAAAATAATAAGATCAGGTTGGTGTTTAGCCAAATGCTGGCGCATCTGTTGGCCGTCAGCAACGCCTTGTACTTGATAACCGTGTAGCTCAAGAAAGCGCTTTAGCAGGTCACGAATTTCTTGATGATCATCGACGACTAGTAGTTGTTTTCCCGTGTGCATGTGGGCTCCTGTTGTTAATCTTTAATGAGTATAAACAGGCTAAAACGCATAACTATGTCAAAGTATGTCAATTAATACCATTGCCACATTTTGTGACAAATCAGCAGCTTGCTGGCATAGTTTACTGACAATAATATGTTTTACTTGATACTGACTCCACTACCAGCAGAGGTATTTATGAGAAAATTAAAACCGACAGCATTATTTTTTGCGGCAAGCCTACTCGCGGCACCCACCAGTTTATTGGCGGCGCCGGGAACGGGCGAGGAAGATCAAAGTAACGAAGCGACGAGCAGTGTTCAGGCTGATAATAAGCGCGCTCAGCAACAAAACCGTAAGGATGCTAATCGCCAAGGGGTGCACCACGGTGAAAAACAAGGTAAGCGCTATGGCGCTTATAACTACCACGCAAAAATGAGCAAGATGTGGCAGGACCCAGAGCGCTTTGAAAAGTACCTCACCGAGCGTTTAGAAACACTAGAAACTGATGAGCTAAAGTCACAGCTAGTGACTACTTATAAAGCGCGCTTAGACGCAGCAGAGCAACAAATTGTGCTACGTAAATTAATGGCGGAGCATAAGGCGGAGCAGATAGAACAAAAAGAGTTAAAAGAAGCGACCTTAGAAAAAATTGCCGCTGAACATAAGCTAAAGCAGTTACGCTTTAAAATGTTAGGCGACCATTTAAAAGCTGCAGAGAAAGCGGCGAAGTAAACTACCGTGGGGAGCATGGCTCCCCATTGTTCTTGCTAAGGAGCTACTTCTCTATCTATCGGCTGCTGCAGTGAGATCAAGGTTTCTGTCGACTGGATCTCATCAATCGCTTGTATTCTATCCACTA
>JAAYRH010000098.1 GCA_012518835.1 Aeromonadales bacterium
TACGTAAAGCGCATCACGTACGGCGTAGCGCTTTTTACTCAGAGGTATCCAATACGGCAAAGCTTTTCACCAAATCATCTAAAGCTTTTAGCTGGGCTAAAAACGGCTCTAGTTTTGCCAGTGGCAAGGCGCTGGGGCCGTCGCACATCGCTTTGCTGGGCTCGGGGTGGGCCTCTAAAAATAAGCCGGCAAGGCCAGTGGCTAGTCCCGCTCGTGCTAAGTCAACAATCTGCTCACGGCGCCCACCAGAGGCTTCGCCAAGCGGATCACGACATTGCAGCGCATGGGTCACATCAAAGATAATAGGCGCGCCCGCCGTGGCTTTTTTCATCACGCCAAAGCCCAGCATATCAACTACTAAATTGTCATAACCAAAGTTGGCACCACGCTCACACAACAGCAGCTGATCGTTACCGCATTCAATAAACTTATCGACAATATTTTTCATTTGTCCTGGGCTTAAAAACTGCGGCTTTTTAATATTAATAACCCGCCCTGTGGCAGCCATGGCGGCGACGAGATCGGTTTGTCTGGCTAAAAACGCCGGCAATTGGATCACCTCTGCCACTTCAGCCACCGGTGCCGCTTGCTCTGGTTCATGTAAGTCGGTGATGATAGGCACCTTAAAGGTCTCTTTGACTTCTTGGAGCAGCTTTAAGCCTTCTTCAAGACCCGGGCCACGAAACGAGTGAATAGAAGAGCGATTGGCTTTATCCCAGCTGGCTTTAAATACATAAGGAATGCCAAGCTTTTGGGTCACTTCTACATAATGCTCAGCCGCCGTCATGGCCAGATCCCGCGACTCCAAGACATTAATGCCCCCAAATAACACAAAAGGCTGATGGTTAGCGACGGGGATCTGATTGATATATACGGTTTTCATAGCCACTCCTAGTGAAAGACGGTGGGGGAGGCATTTAAGCCCATAATTTGGGCTTTAAGCACTTCAGACACCGGATCTTCTGGGCATTGCTCAATAAAAAATTCAAAGTCATCCTGTGCCCACTGTGGGCAATCAAGCTGCTCATATAAAAAGCCGCGATCGCGACGCTCGAATGGATCGTCAGGGGTGATCTTAAGCAATAGCTCACAGCTCTTAAGTGCCATATCAAATTGCTGATGATGAATAAAAGACGCTTTAGTCACATTTAGTAACCGACCCAGCATAGCTAGCGGCGTCATCACTTTCATGTGAATGGGCTTCAACGTCGCTAAGTTGCCCCTCGCTCCTTTAAGCAAACGCTCTCGGTCTAGCTTACTCACAGCAGCACCAGTAAAGGGGTTCACGATGACGGGTGACTCGGCGCTTGGAAACTTCACTAAAAAGTTACCCGGAAAGCCAATACCCTGCGCTTCAATATTAAAGCGCTCACAAAAATGTAAGATAACGATCGCTAAACTAATAGGGATCCCTCGGCGACGAGCAATGACCCGATTCAGCAAGCAGTTATCAAAGGAAAAAAACTGTTCCCAATCGCCGGCAAAGCCTAAAACTTTGTATAAAACACGGACTAATTGCTCGCCACTAATGGGCACTGGATATTCAGCTAAAGCAGCGCCTAGCTCGGTCTCTATGGCTAATAAGTCGGTCTGGGCTTGCTCGCGGCTCACTATGCCATAGAGGCTTTCTACCACATCCAGCGCCAGCGTCATTATGCTGCGCGGAGCATCACTCAACCATGTATCACTGATGTTTGTTTTCAGCATCTATTCTCCCGGCCATTGGCCTAAGGTAATGCGCTCTTGCCCACCATAATCACGCAAGGTCACCACACCTTGATAACCGGCTTCTATAAAGCTCGCTTGTACCAAGTCACCCTGCTGCCAGCCATGCTCTAATAGTAAATATCCGTGCGGGTGTAGGTAATGCGGAGCGTGAGTGATGAGATAGCGTAAATCTGCCATGCCTGCTTGCTCAGCAATTAACGCCGAGGCGGGCTCAAATCGCAGATCCCCCTGATGTAGGTGAGGATCCGTTGCATCAATATAAGGAGGGTTAGCCACTATCATGTCAAAACGAAGCGCGTCTAGCGGCGTAAACCAACTGCCGTGGCGTACTTCAATCGGGAGACACAATCGCTCACTGTTGTATTGTGCAAGCGCTACCGCATCCGAGTTAAACTCCACCGCCAACACCTGATCCTGGGGTCGCTCACTTTTTAAGGCTAAGGCGATGGCGCCGGTTCCGGTACCCAGATCCACTAACGTGGCTGGTCGGTCGGGCAAACGAGCTAAGGCCGCCTCCACTAATAATTCGGTATCGGGTCGGGGGATCAAGGTGGCAGCAGACACCGCCAGCGGCAGCGACCAAAACTCCCGCTCACCAATCACATGCGCGATCGGCTCACCCTTTTGCCGGCGCTGCGCTAAGTCTTCGAGCTGGCTTTGCTCCGCCTCGGTTAACTCATACTCCGGCCACGCTAGCAAAAAGCTACGAGGCTTGGCTAACACATGGCATAACAAGACGTCGGCATCTATCGCCGCCGTCTCTGAGGCGGCTAATTGTTCACGCAGCTGCTGTCGCCACTTAGCCAGTGTCATTAGTTATCGGCCAAAGAGGCCAGCAAGTCGGCTTGATGTTCCTGCAAGATAGGTTCCGTCAACATATCAAGTTGTCCATCTAGCACTTCGGCTAACCGGTACAGGGTTAAATTAATACGATGATCTGAGACGCGCCCCTGAGGGTAGTTATAAGTACGAATGCGGTCCGAACGATCGCCCGTAGCTAATAAGTTACGACGAGTATCTTGCTCTTCGGCTTGGCGCTTATCTTCAGCGATTTGTGCCAGACGCGAGTTTAATACTGCCATCGCTTTCGCGCGATTTTTATGCTGCGAGCGCTCATCCTGACACTCCACCACCACGCCACTAGGCAAGTGAGTAATACGGATCGCCGAGTCGGTTTTGTTAACGTGCTGACCACCAGCACCCGAGGCGCGAAAGGTATCTACTTTTAAATCAGCAGGGTTAATTTCAATGGCTTCTGCTTCAGGAATTTCTGGCATCACTGCCACCGTACAGGCCGAGGTATGTACTCGCCCTTGCGACTCAGTTTCGGGGACTCGCTGCACGCGATGGCCACCGGACTCAAATTTGAGCTGACCAAACACATGGTTGCCCGTAACGTGCGCTACTAGTTCTTTAAAGCCGCCATGCTCACCTTCATGCACGTTGACGATTTCTATTTTCCAACCTTGCTGCTCGGCATATTTGCTATACATGCGAAATAAATCACCAGCAAAAATCGCCGCTTCATCACCACCGGCCCCGGCGCGGATCTCTAAGAAGCAGTTTTTATCATCGTGAGGATCTTTAGGCAGTAATAATATTTGCAGTTCATGACTTAGCTCATCCATGGTGGCCTTGGCTTCGTCTATCTCTTCTTGGGCCATGGCTTTCATTTCGGCATCATCTTCTGCCAACATTTCTTGCCCCGAGGCCAAGTCTGCTTCGGCTTGTCGATAACGGCGGTAGCAGGCCACGACGTCTTCAAGCTGAGAGTACTCTTTAGTTAAGGCACGATATTTATCTTGGTCGTTAATTACCGAAGGCTCACCTAATAGCGCTTGTACTTCTTCGTAACGCTCTTCCAAGCCTTCTAGTTTTTTGAGTATGGATATATTCATGAGATCTCGCCCTAGGGCTTGTTTAACGTTGAGTGAGTTTTAGCTTTTGCGCAAGCACCGCTAAAATGTCGTGATCGCCGGCTTTTCCTGCCTCGTTCAAGGCTCGAGTAGGAGTATGCGTTAATTTATTAGTGAGACGGCGGGCCAAGCGCTGCACCACTTCAGCACTGTCTTTGCCTTGTTCTAGCGCATGCAAAGCCAAGGTTAATTCTTGTTGCTGTAGTTGCTCGGCACGACTGCGATAATCGCGAATTAAGGTTACCGATTCTAATGAGCGATACCAGCTCATGTACTGATCACGCTCTTCTTTGATAATCACTTCGGCCTGCTCTGCCGCTTGTTGTCGTGCCGCCATATTTTGTTCAATAATGCCGTGCAAATCATCGACGGTATATAAATACGCATCGTTTAGCTCGTCGACTTCGGGCTCGATATCTCGGGGCACGGCAATATCCACCAGTAACATCGGCCGCTGCCGACGGGCTTTTAGCGCTCGCTCCACTAAGCCTTTACCAATAATGGCCAAGGGGCTGGCAGTAGAGCTAATTACAATATCGGCTTTTGGTAAATAATCCGGAATTTGTTCGAGCGTCATCACCTGAGCGCCAAACTCTTCGGCTAAATTTTGGGCGCGCTCTAAAGTACGGTTGGCCACCATCATTTGGCTGACCGCTTGCTCTTTTAAGTGGCGAGCCACTAATTCTATGGTTTCACCAGCGCCCACTAACAACACCTTAGTGCGGCTTAGGTCAGAGAAAATGCGCTTAGCCAAGCTTACTGCGGCAAAGGCGACCGACACGGCGCTGGCACCAATTTCGGTTTCGGTACGCACCCGTTTAGCGACCGAAAAGGTTTTTTGAAACAAGCGATCCAAAATCCCTTTTAAACAACCTTGCTGTTGCGATTGATTATAAGACAGCTTGATCTGTCCTAAAATTTGCGACTCACCTAATACTAAAGAATCGAGTCCACAGGCGACCCGCATTAAGTGGCGCACGGTTTCTTCGCCATGATATTGATAAAGACACGCTTGCAGCTCCTCTTTATCTAACTGGTGAAAATGTTGCAGCCAAAGGCGCACTGCATCTGGGTTGCCATCGGGTTCGAGGCAACAATAGATCTCAGTGCGGTTACAAGTAGACAGGATCACCGCCTCTACCATTTGCGGGATTTGCATCAACTCCTGTAGTGCTTCAGCAGCAATATCAGGACCAAATGCCACCCGTTCGCGGAGGGCGACGGAAGCTGTCTTATGATTTATTCCTAATACCAGAAGGCTCATAAGAGATTGGCGCGGCTCATTACAACAATAGACGTAGCGGTCTATTGTACGAGAAACCCTTAGGCTTTAAAAGGCGCTGGCCTTACCCTTATACTGCAAGAAACATTATTGGGAGTTAATTGTGCGAATTCTACTGTTACTGACGGTCAGTTTACTGTGGTTATCTGGTTGTGCTTATCAAAACAGCTCGGCACCGCAAGGTTCTTGGCAAGCACAAAAAAACACGTTAGAGCAATTAGAGCAATGGCAGCTCACGGCCCGTTTAGGGATTATTACCAAAGATGATCGTGGCAGTTTAAGTTTATTTTGGCGCCAAAACCATGCTAACTACCGCATGAACTTAACCAACGTGGTGGGCAAGCGAGTATTTGATATTAGCCAAACGCCCCCCCTCGCGGTCACGCTTATCGACAGTGACGGCAAAACTCATAACGCCGAAAATGCACGGGACTTAGTGTATAGCTTAACGGGGTGGGATCTGCCGGTAGAGCAGCTGTCTTATTGGATAAAAGGTCTGCCCGGAAAAGCCGATAGCGTTACCTATGATGACAATGGCCGCCCTAAAACCATTCAATCTCATGGTTGGCAGTTACGTTATGCCGGTTATACCCAAATCAACGGGCTATGGCTGCCTAGCGGTTTAGAACTCAACCATGAAAATACAACATTAAAATTGGCTATCAGCGAGTGGGAGCTTAACTAATGTTGGTATTACCTGCCCCCGCTAAGCTCAACTTATTTTTATATATTACTGGCCAACGTCCCGATGGCTATCATAATCTACAAACCTTATTTCAGTTTTTAGACTATGGCGATACTCTACAATTTAGTGAGGCGCCGCAAGGATTAGTCACCCTCTCCCCCAGTATCGATGGCATCGCTCCTGAGCAAAATTTAATTATTAAAGCAGCTCGCGCACTACAAAATTATAGCGACTGCTATAAAGGAGTGCATATCCAGCTGACTAAGCGTCTGCCCATGGGCGGCGGATTAGGCGGCGGCTCCAGCGATGCCGCCACAACCTTAGTGGCACTTAATAAACTGTGGCAACTCAATGTTAGCCAAACCGAGCTGGCTAACATTGGCGCACCCTTAGGCGCCGACGTGCCAGTGTTTATAAAGGGACAAGCCGCCTTTGCCGAAGGTACCGGCGATATTTTAACGCCGGTTAACCTCGATGAGCCTTGGTACTTAGTGCTATATCCACCGATATCGGTTGCAACGGCGGCTATTTTTAATGATCCCGAACTCCCCAGAGACTCAGCAGTATTAAGTCTAGAGCAGCGACTGGCCCTACCTTGGCACAATGATTGCGAGGCACTGGTCAAAAAGCGTCACCCCGAGGTTGCCAAGCTCCTTAGCTGGTTGTTAGAATATGCGCCGTCACGAATGACGGGAACAGGGGCCTGCGTTTTTGCCAGCTTTAGCTGCCAAAAAAGTGCAGAGCACGCACTGGCAAACAAGCCAGCAGGAGTGCAAGGGTTTGTGGCCAAAGGATGTAACCGCTCTCCTTTATTTGCAGCGCAAGCTTCCTAACTGCTCCCTCATGATGACACCCCCTAAAGTAAGCCATTACAGAAAATGGGGATGGGCCCGTTTCACTCTTATTCCAAGAGACAATGCGCTGCTGGTGTCGCTTGGCAGGACGATAAGGCATAATGCCATCTCGCCGCTTGAGGTATCCGCCTCAACAGCCTGCCAAGCACACTGAAATTAATGTATAGAATTCTAAAACAGACTGGATAGCCACTAGTTAGTGCGTGATAGCGGGTTCACGGCCCCATCCAGTCTTGCCACCCATGAAGCAACCCCGAGGTTTTCAACCGTGCCCGACATGAAGCTGTTTGCTGGTAATGCAACGCCGGAACTCGCCCAACGTATCGCCGATCGTCTGTTCATTAAACTAAGTGCCGCCGATGTTGGCCGCTTTAGCGATGGTGAGATCAGTGTACAAATTAACGAAAATGTACGAGGCGGTGATGTGTTTATCATCCAGTCGACTTGTGCGCCTACCAACGACAACTTAATGGAATTGATCGTGATGGTGGATGCGCTACGTCGCGCCTCTGCTGGCCGAATTACTGCCGTTATGCCCTACTTTGGTTATGCTCGCCAAGATCGCCGCGTGCGCTCTTCTCGTGTGCCTATTACCGCTAAAGTAGTCGCTGACTTCTTGTCCAGTGTCGGTGTTGACCGCGTACTGACGGTTGATTTACACGCCGAGCAAATTCAAGGCTTCTTTGATGTGCCCGTCGATAACGTTTTTGGTACCCCAGTACTGCTCGACGATATGCTAGAGAAAAAGCTAGAGCACCCAGTGGTCGTGTCTCCCGATATTGGCGGCGTGGTACGAGCCCGAGCGGTAGCTAAGCTGCTGGATGAAACCGAAATTGCAATCGTTGATAAGCGCCGCCCACGCGCCAACGTCTCTCAGGTAATGAACTTGATTGGTGATGTTGAAGGTCGTGACTGTGTCATGGTCGATGACATGATTGATACCGGTGGCACCCTTTGCAAAGCCGCCGAAGCACTCAAAGAGCGTGGCGCCAAGCGCGTGTTTGCCTATGCAACGCACGCGGTTTTCTCGGGTAATGCGGTTGATAACATCAAAAACTCGGTCATCGACGAAGTCATCATTACCGACTCAGTACCCTTAAGTGACGAAATTAAAGCGCTAAGCAAAGTAAAACAGCTTTCATTAGCGCCAATGCTAGCTGAGGCTATTCGTCGCATTAGCAACGAAGAGTCTATTTCAGCGATGTTTGAGCATTAATTTCACGCTTCATCGATAACTGAACAGTAAAAAAGCGGACTAGCCATAGTCCGCTTTTTTTAATGCTTTAAAAACAACTTCTTCGCAACGGAATCCACCGAACCCACGAAAAAATAGAGATAAAATCTAAAAAGAGCGTGTTATGGGTAAGAGCATAAAGACAGTGTTGAGTGACATTGGACTCTTAACATTCAAAATTAAACATTATCTCCATGTAGCCGCAGCCACCGCTGTTTGTCTCTCACTCTTAACTATCTTATCTTGATTTTTTCGTGGATTTCGCGGGTTTCGTTGCAAAAATATCTTGCTCTACCTTGGTGCTGGGCGCCGGGCGCTTGGCGCTATGCTTTATCCTTAAAAATAAAAACGCGCAAAGTAATAACCGCTTAGCCCAATGCCAAACACCACTATTGCCCAAGCTAATAGCCGCGGATTCAGCCACTGTAATAGCTTAGCGCCTAAGCGCCCGCCCACTAAATAGCCGACGGCCAATACCATAGCGCCCTGCCAATACACTAGCCCTGATAGCGAATACACCACTATGGTAGCGCCACTGGCCAACAGTGATAAATAAAGCTTAATGGCGTGCTGTTCAAGATTAGAGCCCATGCGCAGTTGGCCGGTGATGGACATCAGCAACACGCCTAAACCGCCACCAAAAAAGCCACCATAAAAGCAGCCACTCATTAATAAAGGCCACGCCGCGGGGCGCAGTATCATAGGTCCTTCAAACCCTAGGTGACTTAATAATTGCCGAGCATAAAGCAAGCTCACCGCCAGCAATAACCAAGGCACTAAATAATTAAAATAATCTGCACTAAACTGCACTAGCGTCAGTGCACCTAGCGTGCCTCCTGCGAGACCAATCACGGTTAATGAGCCTAACAGGGCGCCGGGCAACCTGCGGCGCAACCCCCACACCGCGGTAACATAACCCGGCCAAGATGCCACACTAGAGGTCGCTACCGCCATGGTGCTCGGCACCCCAATCGCCAGTAAAGCCGGTAAGGTAAAAAACAGCCCGCCTCCCGCAAGCGCATTCACCACGCCTGCGAGTAGCGACCAAAATAATAACTCTACCATTTGCTGTTATTCCTTCTTATTGCCACGGTTTATTTTAACCTTTTATCGGCTTTATCCTTATCAAGGTGGCCATTATTGCCGCTGTTAATTAGAATGTGCCTTATTTTTATAAGTCGAACCTATCTATGACTGCAATTAAACTCATTGTCGGGCTCGCCAACCCGGGGCCTGAATATGCCCACACTCGCCATAATGCGGGCGCTTGGTATCTCGCTGAGCTGGCGCGAATGTATCAATGTCAGCTAAAAGAAGAAGCTAAATTCTTTGGCTGGACGGGCCGAGCCACCATTGGTAATCACGATGTGCGACTGCTGATCCCTGCCACATTTATGAATTTGTCGGGAAAATCGGTGGCGGCCATGGCGAACTTTTACCAAATTGCACCCGAGTCGATTTTAGTGGCCCACGACGAACTCGACTTACCTCCCGGGACAGCACGCTTTAAACAAGGCGGCGGTCACGGGGGGCACAATGGGCTGCGTGATACTATTAGTAGTCTTGGCAATAACAAAGACTTTTATCGCCTGCGTTTAGGCATTGGTCACCCTGGGCATAAATCTTTGGTGTCGGGCTATGTACTAACTAAAGCGCCTAGCACCGAGCAAGTCTTGCTTGATGCCGCTATTGATGAAGCGGCACGTAGCACCGAAATATTATTTAATGACGGCATGGCAAAAGCGATGAATCGCTTACACACCTTTAACGCCGACTCTTCCTTATAACTTTCAGGATATTATCATGGGTTTTAAATGCGGTATCGTAGGACTGCCTAACGTAGGCAAGTCTACTTTGTTTAATGCACTCACTAAAGCCGGTATCGAAGCCGCTAACTTTCCTTTTTGTACTATAGAGCCTAATACCGGCGTGGTACCCGTGCCCGATAAGCGTCTTGATGCCTTGGCCGACATTGTTAAGCCTCAACGTACCTTAGCAACCTCGATGGAGTTTGTAGACATTGCCGGCTTAGTGGCCGGTGCTTCTAAAGGTGAAGGGCTTGGTAATAAGTTTTTAGCTAATATTCGTGAAACCGATGCCATTGGCCATGTCGTACGCTGCTTTGATAACGACAATATTGTGCATGTCTCGGGTAAGGTCTCTCCTAAAGACGATATTGAGACCATTAATATCGAGCTGTCATTGGCGGATCTCGACACCTGCGAGCGCGCCATGCAGCGCAATGCTAAAAAAGCTAAAGGCGGTGATAAAGACGCTAAGTTTGAAATGACAGTACTAGAAAAGCTGCTACCCGCCCTAGAAGAAGCCAAAGTACTGCGCAGTATTGAGCTTACTAAAGAAGAAAGAGCCGCGGTGGCCTATCTTAACTTCTTAACCATGAAGCCCACTATGTACATTGCTAACGTCAATGACGACGGCTTTGAAAATAACCCGCACCTCGATCAAGTACGCGAAATTGCCGCCGCCGAAAACGCCATCGTAGTACCGGTATGTGCTGAAATGGAGTCTGAGATCTCAGAGCTAGATCCTGAAGATGCAGCCGAGTTTATGGCCGACTTAGGTATTGAAGAGCCGGGCCTTAACCGCGTCATTCGCGCCGGTTACAAGCTGCTTAACTTACAAACTTACTTTACCGCAGGCGTTAAAGAAGTGCGCGCCTGGACCATACCTGCAGGAGCCACAGCCCCCCAAGCGGCAGGTGTTATTCATACCGACTTTGAAAAAGGCTTTATTCGTGCCCAAACCATTGCTTATGACGACTTTATTACTTACAAAGGCGAGCAAGGCGCTAAAGAAGCGGGTAAGCAGCGCGCTGAGGGTAAAGATTACATTGTAAAAGACGGCGACGTACTGAACTTCTTGTTTAACGTTTAACTTTAGCCACCCTTTTGTATCTATCAACACCGAGCCTCTGCTCGGTGTTTTTTCAAATAAAAACCTTTTTGCCACGGAATCCACAGAATCCACGGAAACATAAAGATAAGAGCGAAGTAACTGAAAGAGAAATTAAAGAGCTAGGAAAGAGATAATCAAGGGCTATGGAAGGGATGAGCAAGAGCCTGAGACAACAAAAGACAATGTTGGCGCATTATCGCTGCTCAAAGATGTGGCTACAAGGGAAAACATCGCTGTACA
>JAAYRH010000099.1 GCA_012518835.1 Aeromonadales bacterium
GCGTGGCCACTGGCACCGGCGGTGAGTTTCATAATGAAATAAGCCAAGCATTAACAGAGCACTGCGAACAGCTATCTTTTGATAAACCCTTCGAATATTTAAAAGAGGAGTTATTTAACGAGGTCGATGCCGGCATCACAGGCTGTCATGGCGCTATTGCGGCGACCGGTACTTTGGTGGTTTGGCCCAGCGCCTTAGAGCCGCGCACTTTGTCTTTAGTGCCCCCTTGTCATATCGCTATTCTCAAGGCTTCAACACTGCATACGAACTTGCCGACGATGATGGAAGCTCAAGGTTGGGCTAACCATCTGCCCACTAATTTATTACTGGTCTCAGGCCCCTCAAAGACTGCAGATATTCAGCAAACCTTAGCCTATGGCGCTCACGGCCCTAAGCAACTATTGGTGCTGATTTTGGAGGATATTTAATGGAGGCTCGCTATGCTTTGCTGCTAAATGCATTTAATAGTTTCTTACCTAGCGAGCGCATTATTACCGACCCGTCGCTCTGTTTAGCTCTGGGTACCGACGCTAGTTTTTACCGGTTATTGCCTAAAATGGTGTTGCGTTTAAGTACCACTGAAGAAGTAATTAAAGCGGTTAAGTTATGTAGTGAGCACGGCATCCACTGCACTTTTCGCGCCGCAGGTACCAGTCTTTCGGGCCAAGCTATTTCCGACTCGGTGTTAATTACCTTAACTGACGACTGGCGTGGTTATGAAATAGCAGAGCAAGGAAAAAGCATTACCTTACAACCGGGTGTCATTGGCGCAGACGCCAATAAATACCTAGCGCCTTATGGTCGTAAAATTGGCCCCGATCCCGCCTCTATTAACAGTTGTAAAATAGGTGGGATTGCCGCCAATAACGCCTCGGGTATGTGTTGCGGTACGGCACAAAACTCTTACCGGACCCTGGCTGGAATCAGCTTAGTGTTGGCTGATGGTACTTATCTTGATACTCGTGATGAATTAAGCAAGCTGAAATTTACTCAGCAACAGCCCCACTTACTGGCCGGCTTACGTCAGTTACATGAAGAGGTAACGAGTAATCCCACCTTGAGCGAGCGCATTCGCCATAAGTATCGACTCAAAAATACTACCGGCTATAGCCTCAATGCCCTGCTCGACTTTGCCGACCCCTTCGATATCCTAGCTCACTTAATGATTGGCTCTGAAGGAACGCTAGGCTTTATTAATGACATTAGCTATCACACGGTACCCGACTATTCCTACAAGGCCTCTTGCCTACTAGTGTATGCCGATATTGAAACCACCTGTTTAGCAGTAACAGAACTAGCTAGCACTCCAGTGGCTGCCGTAGAACTAATGGATGGTCGTGCACTGCGCTCGATTGCCAACCTTGCCGGTATGCCCGATTTCATTAAAGCACTCGATTTAGAAGCGGCGGCACTATTAATAGAAGTACAGGCTGAAACCCGCGATGAATTAAAAGATAAGTGCGCTCAGGCTATGGCTGCTATCGAGCGCTTTACTCTGCTCAATCAAGTGCCTTTTACCCAAGATAAAACCGTCTGTGACAACTTGTGGGCGATGCGTAAAGGGATGTTCCCAGCAGTGGGGGCTGTGCGTGAAACCGGCACTACGGTAGTCATTGAGGATGTAGCGTTTCACGTGGAACATCTTGCTGCCGCAGTGCGTAAACTCACAGAGCTACTAGTACGGTTTGGTTATGATGAAGCGATTATTTTCGGCCATGCTTTAGCCGGCAACCTACATTTTGTCTTTACTCAGGGCTTTGATAGCGAGCA
>JAAYRH010000100.1 GCA_012518835.1 Aeromonadales bacterium
CCATAAAGTCACCATAACGCTGACGTTCCTGCTCGCTATCAAAGCCCTGAGTAAAGACAAAGTGCAAATTACCATCCAAGGCATGGCCAAAGATAATCGCCTCGTCATAATGAAAACGTACTAGCAGCTCGGTTAGTTTACGCACCGCGGCAGCAAGATGTTCCACGTGAAACGCTACATCTTCGATGACTACCGTAGTCCCAGTTTCACGCACTGCACCCACTGCGGGGAACATGCCTTTACGCATCGCCCACAAGTTGTCACAGACGGTTTTATCTCGGGTAAAAGGCACTTGATTGAGTAGGGTAAACTGCTTGATAGCAGCCATGGCTTGAGCACACTTAGTCTCTAATTCGGTACTGCTTTCAGCCTGAACTTCTATTAATAGCGCTGCCGCTTCTAAGTCGAGCGTGTTAATAAAATCGGGCATACCCGCAAGAGTAGCAATCGAGCGCAGTGCGCGACCATCCATTAGCTCTACGGCAGCCACTGAGGTGTTAGCTAACTCTGTGACTGCTAAACAGGTGGTTTCAATATCGGCATATACCAGTAGGCAAGAGGCCTTGTAGGGATAGTCGGGTACCGTGTGATAGCTAATGTCATTAATAAAGCCTAGCGTCCCTTCAGAGCCAATCATTAAGTGCGCTAGGATATCGAAGGGATCGGTAAAGTCGAGCAGGGCATTGAGGCTATAGCCGGTAGTGTTTTTGAGGCGATACTTATGGCGAATGCGTTCGCTCAAGGTGGGATTACTCGTCACCTCTTCATGCAACTGACGTAGGCCGGCCAGTAAATGGGGCTGTTGCTGAGTAAACTTCAGCTTACTTAACTCATCACGAGTATCAAGATAAGTACCATCAGCCAACACTAAGCTGATTCCAGCCAGAGTTCGGTAAGAGTTTTGTGCTGTACCGCAGCACATACCCGAGGCGTTATTGGCGGCAATCCCACCTATTTTACAGCTGTTAATAGAGGCGGGATCGGGGCCAATCTTACGGCCATAAGGTGCTAGGTATTTATTGGCATCTGCGCCAATGACACCCGGTTGTAAGGTAATGATGGTGCCTTGCTCTGCTATTTTATAACCACGCCAGTCGTCAGTTAAGGTAATTAACACCGAGTCAGAAATAGCTTGGCCCGATAGACTGGTGCCTGCGGCGCGAAAAGTTCAGTGAATGTCGTGTTCACTACATAACTTAACCACTTTAATTACTTCTTCAGTGGTGCTTAAGCGCAACACCATTTTAGGCAATAACCGGTAAAAACTAGCGTCGGTACCCAGCGCTAAACAGAGCGACGGATCGGTAATAATGCGCTCGCTAGGTAATAAACTGTGCAAGGCATCTAGTAGCAAAGCATAGCGAACCTCCATTAAATATCCTCCAAAATTAGCACCAATAATTGCTTAGGGCCGTGAGCGCCATAGGCTAAGGTTTGCTGAATATCTGCAGTCTTTGAGGGGCCTGAGACCAGTAATAAATTAGTAGGCAGGTGGTTAGCCCAATGTTGATCTTCCATCATCGTCGGTAAGTTCGTATGCAGGGTTGAAGCCTTGAGAATAGCGATATGACAAGGGGGCACTAAAGACAAAGTGCGCGGCTCTAAGGCGCTGGGCCAAATTACCAAAGTGCCCGTCGCTGCTATAGCACCATGACATCCGGTGATGCCGGCGTCGACCTCGTTAAATAACTCCTCTTTTAAATATTCGAAGGGTTTATCAAAAGATAGCTGTTCGCAGTGCTCTGTTAATGCTTGGCTTATTTCATTATGAAACTCACCGCCGGTGCCAGTGGCCACGC
>JAAYRH010000101.1 GCA_012518835.1 Aeromonadales bacterium
TAGTTACGTGCTCTGGCACGGTGGGTGGCCAGCTAATATCTTCATCCAATTCAATAGCGACTAGCACCGCATGGCTGCCAACCGCTTGTGCCCCAGACGAGCTGCTAGGGAGTGTTGCAGGAGCGGCGTCCACCACTCCTAGGCGCTCACTGCTAGGTTGTACTCGCTCATGGAGCGATTGCCAAATAGGATCGTCGGCGTTGAGTTGTATGTCTTTAATCCCGCGCCGCCAGCGCCACTCGCACATTAAGCTGCTAATTAAGCGAGGCATAACGCCATAAATTAAGAGCATTCCTAATAACCAACTGGCCCACACCTGTCGTGCTTGCTCACCTGCCACGGCGGCCAGATCACTGCTTTGAATAAGGGTGCTATCAGGCACGGCAAACCCCAGCCAAGCAGCAGGTTGGCCAAAAGTGTGCACTAGTGTTACAAACGAGTCGCTAGCAACGATGGTCGACTCCCACACAAAGCCATAGCGACGGGTGGCTAATAACATAGTTAAGGTGATAAGCGCGCTACACAAGGCCACTAACCACCAGCCATTTAATACTCGACCTAAACCCCAACGCAGTAGATTATGGCGCTGCAATAAGACCAGCAGCGCCGGCGCTAGCTGCGCGGCTTTTGCATCTCGTGCCAACTTGCCACTGAGCCACAACCACAGCTGGCTAAGGGGGGATTGAGTGTGTTTGGCAAAAATTAGTGTAAAACACCAGACGAATAAGCTAACTAGGTTTAAACCAATTAAACTGGCCAGCGCCCAAAAGATATTAATGGCTTGTGGCGGCCCGCTAAGCGCTGCTTTAGCTAAAATAACGCCCGACAGCACGGCACTAAACATGAGTAACCAAAATGCTAATTTGGCACCTTGTAACCAGTGTTGCTGGGCGCTAACTAAACCGTCGCGCTGGGCTAAAAATAAGCCACGAATTTTAAGACGCTCGGCCAAGCTGCCGCCACTAGTGCGCGCTTTGCGACACGCTTCGTTGTCTTCCAGCAGGCCGGTTTGTTCTTCGCGAAGGCGCACTGTTTCGCAAAGCCACAGGATGTTTAAGTGTGAGTTGGTGTTCGTCACAAGCAGTCCCATAAGTTCTATTAATAGTCCTATTGTGCCTCAAAATAGCGGTTGAATAACCCTCCTAATAAGCGGCTGCGCGTTTTGCTACCTCGGCACACTAATAAAAGGGCTGAGCTTTATAGTCTTGAGCTATGGCTAGCTTGGAGAAGTAACGGTTGGCTATCGTTGTTGAAGAGGTTGAGTGACTTGCCTATGCTCGTCACGGCTTAAGGCCATATCACCATCAACAACAAGCGCAGACCACTAATTAAGGAATAATAATGAAAGGCGTAAAAAACATAATAAAACTAGGATGGGTGTTTGGTTTAGTGGCGCTGTTGAGTGCCTGTGGTGGTGCTCCTTCGGATGCGCAAGTACGTAAGGCGTTGGAAGAAAAAATTCAAAGTGACCTACAAAAAATTTCTGATATGCCCAGCCTAGAAGGCTCCGGTTTTGAAGAAATGGCCAATAGTATGATGCCGCAAGTTGAGAACCTTTCGCCGCAAGGCTGTGAAGCCGCCGATAATGATGTTTATAACTGCACTGTAGAGGCGACCATTACTGTAATGGGCATGGAGCAAACCACTACTGAAGTGTTTCGTTTTAAGAAGCAGTCAGGCAAGTGGGAAGTAGTAGGCTAAGTTAAACACTAAGGCGGACTGTTTAAGAATAAAAAAGCCGAGCAATCGCTCGGCTTTTGTTATTTCACGCTATTACTTTAGCGCTTAAGTATTAGCGCATGGTCACGAATTCTTCGGCGCCGGTAGGATGAATCGCCACACACGCATCAAAGTCTGCTTTAGTGGCGCCCATTTTTACGGCCACCGCAAAGCCTTGCAAAATTTCGTCCATGCCAAAGCCAATGCCATGTACGCCGACTACTTTTTCATTTTCGCCTACACACACCAGCTTCATTTTACAGGGCTGGCGATGGGCGGTGACCGCGGTATACATAGAGGTAAAGGTTGAAGTATATACCTTTACCTGATCGTCACCGTATTGCTCTTGCGCCTGAGGCTCAGTGAGACCTAAGGTGCCAATGGGCGGGTGACTAAATACCACGGTGGGTATCATGTCGTAGTCCATTTTGGCGTGAGTTTGGCCGTTAAATAAGCGCTCTGATAGCAAACGACCCGCTTTTACCGCTACAGGAGTGAGTTCAACATAACCAATGTTATCGCCAACCGCATATACGCCATTAGCCGTGGTGTTTTGATACTCGTCTACCTTAATATAACCGCGGCTATCTACCGCAACGCCCGCGGCTTCTAGGTTTAAATTATCGGTCAATGGGCGGCGACCAATGGCCCAGACTAAACAATCCACGGTGAGCTGTTTACCGCCCTCTAAATGCAGCGTTAGGCTACCATCACTGTGCTTTTCAACGCTTTTTGGTACCGATTCGGTGTGTAACGTCGGGCCCTCAGTGGCCATCGCTTCCATTAGAGTATTGGTCAGTAGTGGGTCAAAATTACGCAGTGGTGCGTGCTTGCGCACTAATAAATGGGTTTCTGAACCCAGTGAGTGCATCACACCCGCTAGTTCAACGGCAATATAACCAGCACCCACTACGGCAACGCGCTTGGGTTGCTCTTCTAGCGCAAAGAAACCGTCGGAGTTAATGCCGTGTTCAGCACCAGGAATATTCGGAATAATGGGCTCACCGCCGGTGGCAATAGTAATATGATCGGCGGTGTAAAATTCACCATTCACTTCTAACGTCTTAGCGTCTTTAAATTTAGCGAAGCCTTTGATAACCGTAATGTTATTGTTACCTAGCACCCGATCGTAAGACTGATGAATACGACCAATATAAGCTTGGCGGCTTTCAATTAACTTAGCCCAGCTGTGACCTTTCACTTCTACATCAA
>JAAYRH010000102.1 GCA_012518835.1 Aeromonadales bacterium
ACCGCTGTACGTAAACATATAACGGTCAGCGTAACGCTTTTACTTAAGTCTTGTACTGCCTTGGTGCTCGGCGCTTGGCGCTATATTTATTAATCTAAGGTTTGCACTCCTCCGCCGTTGACAAATAATACTTGGCCACTGACCCACTTTGATACTGGGGCGGCAAAATACAAGACCGCGCCGGCGATATCTTCAGGCTCACCTAAGCGCTGAAGCGGTGTATGGGCCAGCATGGTGCTTTCTATTTCTGGTGTTAATACCGACGCGAGGGCATCGGTTCTTACCGCGCCTGGGCCTACGGCATTCACACGAATATTGGCGGGACCATAATCAAACGCGAGGTTAGCAGTCATGTGGTTAATGGCTGCTTTAGAGGAGGCATAGGCGCTAATCGCGGGGCTTTTATTAATCGAGCTCATCGACGACATATTAATAATTGAGCCATAGCCGGCCTGCTCCATATGAGGGGCACACAGTTGGGCTAAGCGCCAGTTGCTAAACACATTCAGCTGAAACACATGCGCAAATTCTTCTACCGATAAAGTAGCAGGGTTTTCACGCCCCGCTCCCCCGCCGCCCACGTTATTAACCAAAATATTAATCTGACCAAACTCTGCCAAAGTGGTCTCTACTAGGCCAGTTAAGTCACTGTCTTCTAACACGTTACAGGCCACGGCTTTGGCTTGGCCACCGGCTTCACGAATTAGCTGGGCGGTTTCTTTGGCGGCATCGAGATTAAAGTCGGCAATTACCACTCGGGCACCGTGGGCGGCCAGCATCTGGCTACAGGCTTTGCCGATACCTTTGGCGCCACCGGTAATAATGGCCACTTTATCATTGAGATCAAACAAGGCTGCTGGATTCATCATTATTCCTCTGTCGATTGTGTTATTAAATAATCCGCTATCGCTTGATAGGCTGGTAGCGAAGTAGGATCGTTAGCGCCATTGGCGGCAACCGGATGAGAAGCAAATCGCACTAGCACCATGTTAGCAGTGGGATCAATATAAATAGTTTGGCCATGCACACCACGGGCTGCAAACGCGCCGTTCGCATTGTGGGTTACCCACCACATATTACGATAAGACCAACCGGTCAGTTTATCGTAGCCAGCTTTCGCAAAGTCTTCTGGGTTGCCGCCCTGTTGAATATCGGCAATGGCCGCCGCAGGAATTATTTGCTCGCCCTGCCATTGGCCTTGATTACGAATTAGCTCACCAAAACGACCCATATCTCGCAAGCCAGCACTTAAACCGCCGCCGGCGAAAGGCGTACCTAGGCTATCCACTTGATAATAAGCGTCTTGCTCCATCCCTAAACGGCGCCAAATTTTCTCAGACAATAGCTCATCTACCGACTGATTAGTGGCACGAGCGATCACCCAGCCTAATGCATCGCTATTAATGGTTTTGTAACCAAAGGCCTCGCCATGCTCACCGTGTTTTTTAACTTGAGTTAGGTACTCAAAATACCCTTCAGGCCCTTTATAGTCATCGGGCTTAGGCCAGGGGCTGCCCGCGGCAGAGTACTCCCACACCTCGGCATTAGGATCGGCATAATCTTCGCTATACTGCAGGCCGGTGGTCATGTCCATTAGCTGGCGCACCGTGGCATCACCAAAGGCGGAGTCTTTTAGCTCGGGAACATACGTGGTGACTAGTGCTTCTTCATCTAGCCTGCCTTCGGCGACTAACATCGCCGCCAGCGTGCCGGTAAATGACTTAGTTACTGACATGGCGGCATGCTTTTTATCTTCTGCCAGCGCGCCAGCATAGTGTTCAAACACAATCTTGCCATTATGTAACACTAGAAAGCCGTCGGTATAGTTAGCGTCTAAAGAGTCAAAAATCGTCATGGGCTCGGTGGCATTCCACGGTACAAACTCCAACTCACCAATCGCATCATCCTGCTGCTTTGGTAGCGGGCTGGGCGCACCAATGCCACGAGAGACATTGGTGGTGGGCATAAACTCACGCATGTGCGACACACTGTAGCGCAGACCCGGAAAGGTAAAAAAGGAGCCATCGGCACTCTTAAGTAATTGCTCCGGCTTGGGCGGAAAACCTTGCATCCAGCCTAGACGATAAGGATCACTATCTTTAGCGGATAAAAATTCTTCGCTGGCCTGAGCCGTTTCCCATAAAGCACAGCCCAGCAATACAGCTAACGCCGCCCTGCTGTATTTTTGCAATGGAGATACCTTGCTGTTCATGATAGTTCCTTAGCAATAAGCGTAATGCAGTCAATAATGAATGCTGTCAGCTTACCCTACCCTGCAGGCATAAAAAAACGCATCCGCCTAAAATGGGCGAATGCGTAGTGTTATTTGTTAAAAGCTAGCTAAATCTTAAGCACCAATAATGACACTGCGCGCCAGCCAACCCGTATAGCCGACATAAATTGTCAGCAAGATAGCGCCTTTAACACGGCCCAGCTGACCTTGCTTGCCTTTAAAGCCGTAACCCAATATGAGCAGTAAAACGGTTAGTCCTAGCATGATCACAAAGTCGCGGTTTATGACTTCGCTCGCTACTTGCATAGGATGAATAATACCGGCTAGTCCTACTACTATTAAGGTATTAAACAGGTTAGAGCCAATCACATTACCAATGGCTAGATCGTGCTGATTCTTGCGAATGGCAGCAATAGAAGAAGCCAACTCCGGTAAAGAGGTGCCAACTGCTACTATAGTTAAGCCAATCACCAAGTCACTTACGCCAAAGGCTTGAGCAATATCCACCGCGCCCCACACCAAAAAGCGCGAGCTCACCACCAACAACAACAACCCCAGCACTAACCAAAAGATAGCCTGTTTACGACTCATCTGATTGTCATCGGCGGGTACTTTTTCTCGCACCGCTTCTACTCGAGCGCTGTGGCGCATACCTTGGCGAATACTCCAGCTAAGCAGCAGCGTAAATATGCTCAACAAAATCACCGCATCCAATCGCGATAACACACCATTCCACAGCAGCGCCAGCGACAATACGGTAATCAGCAATAACACCGGCAGTTCTTTGCGCAACACTTGCTGGTGCACCGCGATGGGACTGATCAGCGCCGTTACCCCTAAGATAAGCCCAATATTAGCGATGTTTGAGCCATAGGCATTACCCAACGCAAGGCCTGGATTGCCTTGTATGGCAGCAATCACCGACACCACAACTTCGGGCGCCGAGGTGCCAAAGCCTACGACTATCATACCAATCAATAACGGCGGCATGCCCGCATAGCGCGCGGTGGCCGAGGCACCATCTACAAAGCGATCGGCGCTCCATACCAAGACAATTAAGCCCAGCACAATAGCGGCAACAGGTACTAGCATAGCCCAGCTCCCCCATTAGTTAAGGGTAATCGCTGATGGCAAATAGAGAAGAATAACGTAGTAAATAGTTGAGTCATGAACATACAGGGTCTCGGGGCGGGATCGTATAAACCAGAGCAAAACCCTATTCCCGCCCAGAAATAGGTTTTACTCAGGTCTCATCAATCCGTTAGGACACCATTACCATAAGCATGAGGCTTAGAGATTGTTGGCAATGGTTTCGGCGTGCCGAAAGACTACTCCCCCAAGAGGTCGCATATTGTGCCAGCTTATCGAGCAGTTGCAAACAAATAGTCACGCTAGAGCCCAGCGATTTGGCACGGCGATCACAGATACAGCAAACAGGCATTTCAAATGCAAGATAAGGGTGGGAAAGGTACTCATAGTGGTCTATATTGTTAACAGGAAACTAACATGAGGGATCATTATGAAAGCTCTTCCTAGCATTATTGCATTAAGCTTGGCGATGGCTTTTTCTGCCCACGCCAGCGAATTACCGGTGATTGAAGCAAACTTAACGTCGCCGCCGTTAGTACCACCACCACTAGAGCGCGATCATCCCGCTAAGGTAGTAGTGAAAATGGAAACCGTCGAAAAGGTCATGGAGATTGCCGACGGTGTTGAATATATGTTTTGGACCTTTGGTGGCACCGTGCCCGGGCAATTTTTACGGATCCGCGAAGGCGATGAAGTAGAGTTTCATCTGTCTAACCACCCTAGCTCTAAAATGCCACACAACATTGACCTACATGCCGTCAATGGCCCCGGTGGTGGTGCAGCAGCTTCCTTTACCGCCCCAGGACATACCTCTATTTTTAATTTTAAAGCCCTCCATCCAGGTTTATATGTATATCACTGTGCCACCGCCCCCGTAGGCATGCACATTGCCAACGGCATGTATGGTTTAGTGCTAGTGGAGCCAGAAGGTGGCTTACCGCCGGTAGACCGTGAGTACTATGTAATGCAGGGGGATTTTTATACCCAAGGTGCTTATGGCGAGCGTGGCTTCCAACCTTTTGATATGGACAAGGCCATTAAAGAACAAGCCGACTACGTGTTATTTAATGGCTCGGTGGGCGCGTTAAATGGCGATAAAGCGCTAACTGCCGATGTAGGAGAAACCGTACGTCTGTATGTGGGCAATGGTGGCCCTAACTTAGCTTCTTCGTTTCATGTGATTGGCGAGATCTTTGATAAGGTCAATATTGAAGCCGGCACTGCGGTTAATAATAACGTTCAAACTACCTTGATCCCCGCAGGAGGCGCAGTGGCGGCTGAGTTTAAGGTAGATGTGCCAGGTAACTATATTATGGTGGATCACTCTATCTTTAGAGCCTTTAACAAAGGGGCTTTGGGGATGATCACCGTAGAGGGAGAAGAAGATAAAACTATTTACTCTGGCAAAGTAGCAGAAAACGTTTACTTGCCCGAAGGCTCAGCGGTACAAAGTATTAGCAGCCCGCAACCAGAAAGAAAACGCGCCGCTAATAAAGAAGAACAAATGCTTTATGGTAAACGAGTATATGAAGCGAACTGCCAGGCTTGTCACCAAGGCAGTGGTGAAGGGATCCCTGGCGCTTTTCCTCCGTTAGCTAAGTCGGACTTCTTAAATGAAGACCCAATACGTGCTATCGATGTGGTGATCCATGGCTTAAAAGGCCCCATTAAAGTAAACGGTCAAAGCTTTGACAGTATTATGCCGGCTATGCAATTGCCCGATGAGGAAGTGGCGAACGTGCTGACTTATGTCTTAAACAGCTGGGAGAATAAAGGTGGTACGGTGAGTATTGAACAAGTTACTGAACGCCGTGCCGATGGCGAAACCATTATTATGGATGGGAGTGTGCATTAATGATGCGCTCTGTATTAAGTGGGGTGGGGCTAATGGGATTGGCCTGTAGCTCGGTAGCGCTTGCTACCGGCGCCCCCTTGCTTACTACTATGGTCGAGCTTCCCGCAGGGGAAGTTCGACCTTTGTATTTAACCAAAGACAGCCCGTTAACCCCAGTGGCGGCGTTTTGGCTAGACACCCTGCCCGTTACTAATCAACAGTTTGCCCAGTTTGTGCAGCAGTACCCCGAATGGCAGCCCAATAAGGTACCGCCGTTATTTGCTGAGTCTCAGTATTTAGAACATTGGCAAGGCGAAACCATATCCGCTGAGCAAGCAGCCCAACCCGTTACTTTTGTGCCATGGTATGCCGCCGATGCCTATTGCCAAGCCCAAGGGAAGCGCTTGCCTACGGTGTCGGAGTGGGAATATGCCGCGCAAGCCTCTGAAGACGCCGCACAAGGTAATAACGACGCCAACTATCATCGCCGTATTTTAGCTTGGTATGCCAAACCTGCTGGCGATAAATTAGCTGAGGTTGGCCAAAGCCAAGCTAACTTTTGGCAGATTTATGACTTACATGGCTTAATTTGGGAGTGGACTCAAGATTTTAACTCAGCACTGGTCACCGGCGAGTCGCGAGGCGATAGCAGCTTAGATCAGGGCTTGTTTTGTGGCTCTGCAGCCGCAGGCAGTGCTGATCCCGCCGACTATGCCGCTTTTATGCGCTATGGCTTTCGCTCTAGCTTAAAAGCGCCCTACACCCTAGCTAACTTAGGGTTTCGCTGTGCTAAAGATAGCGAGTAAGGAGTATGCAAATGAGAATGATGAGCCTATTGTTATTGCTATTTAGTATGGCAAGCTACGCCGCCCTACCCGGCGATTCTATTTATCAGCTCAACAGTGAATGGCAAGATCAACACAATAACAAGATGAAACTGTCAGATCTGGCAGGGAAAAAGCAGTTAGTCGCCCTGATCTACACCGACTGTGTGACCGCTTGCCCAGTGATTGTGGCCGATATGAAAAAACTACAAGACGCCTTGAGCGAACAGCAGCAACAAGAGCTAGAGTTTGTGCTGGTATCGCTCACGCCCTCCCACGATACCCCCAAAGTGATGAAGCATTTTGCTAAAAAAAGAGAGCTAGACGAGCATTGGACCTTACTCAGTGGAGACGACAGTAAAGTAAGGACACTCGCCATGGCATTAAATATTAGTTATATGGGCATGCCCGATGGCGAAATTGCTCACTCCAATGCTTTTACCGTATTAGACGAGCAAGGCCGTTTGCAATTACAGCAAAACGGCCTACCGGGTGGCACCCAAGCATTAATTGAAAAAATATGGCCCAATTAGTGCTTAGTTAAGGGTGGCGCTTTGGGGTGTTTAGCGTCTCTAAGAAGCGCATAATTTCTTGAGACGAGGCCTCATCTGCCTCAGCATTCGCCTGTTTAGTGCCGCCCATTTCTACTTGGTCATGCAATAAGTGGCCAGCGCGCGGATAATCTACATGGCGACATTGCTCTGGCAGGTGGACCGTCATCTGCTCACATATCTGTTTTGCCATAGCGCTTGCTGGCCACACACTGTCTTGCCCTCCCGATAATAACAATATCTGAGCTTGGCTATTCTCGAGTGGGATCCGCGCCGGATGCTCGTGCCAATTAGCCTCTTCTAAGGTGGCCATCACTGCCTCATTAATCGACTCCAGGTCTGTCTGCTTAGGCCACTTTAAATAAGCTAAGGGCTCACCTTGGTAAGTCCAGCTAGACGCAGCGCTGCCTTTCGCCCCCCGCCCCTGCCACACCACCGAGGTAGGCGCGATAGCAATCGCTCCTTTATAATCCCCATCGCGGGCCACGGTGTTTAAGGTGAGCTCGGCGCCTTTAGACCAGCCAGCCATTACTAGGCCGTCATCACGCGTTTCTGACTGAGCAAGCAGCCATTGCTTGGGCTTTTGTAAGTATTCCAGTGGCAATTCTTCTAGCTTATCGGGCAAGCCTGACTCTTTAAAGTAAGCCACCGACAATACCGGATAGCCAGTCGCCGCTATTTTTTGTGCTAGCACGTCGGGCATGCCGCCTCGCGCACCCTCTACCACCATAACGCCATAACCGGGCTGCGTGCCAGGATAGTACTCACCAACAAAATCATCACTATCAACGGGGGTAAATGTGAGGGGCTCCCCAGCCGACACCACGCTAGTCATTAGCGCCGCCACACCAAACAATCCGATAGATTTAAACATGGTAACACTCCTTATAATTTCGTATTTTTGAAAGGACACCCATCTTAAATTGTATTTGTATTTGAAGGGACACCCACCTTAAATTAATCCCAAAAGTCTCTTATTAAATGTGGGTGTCCTCTCTCAGCTTATTCTTCTAGTTGGCGAATATGCGCTTGTAAACGTGCAATTTCGCTTTGTAATTCAGCTACTTGTGCTTTTAGCTTAATGTTATCTTCACTATTACCAGTATCAGCAAATTGCTCATAGTCGGTATCACTAAATAAATGACCGTAGCGCGCATCTCGCTTACCCGGTAGCTTGGCCAACTTGACCACATAAGGGCCTTTTTCTATCAGGCTATGCAGGCTAGTTTCTACACTGGCTACGTCGGCGAAGGAATGTAGGCGAGCAGTGCGACTGCGCAATTCTCCAGGGGTTTGTGGTCCGCGTAATAATAGCTCGGTAATAATGGCAAGCTCAGGCTCGTTAAATTTAAGATCACCAAATTCGGTATTACAAAAACGATGCTGATACTTAGCTGTGCGGGCGTTAAAATCGGCGCAGTTATTAACGAGGCGGCGGGCAATTAAGGAGTCGATTGCTACCTGCAGCTCCGCCTCACTTAGACTGAGTACAGGATCACGGTTACTTTTTTGATTGCAGGCATTTAACAACGCTTTAAGCGTTAGCGGATAATTCTCGGGGGTAGAGACTTGTTTTTCTATTAAACAACCAATCACTCTTTGTTCTAGCGGGGATAAGATTTCCATCAACAAACTCCTTGGTTTTATTTTCTACCCTAACTGACAATGCTAAAAACACCAACGTCTACCGCTATTTACATCGACTAAGCGCAGATTGACGGGCTGTTTTTTCTTTCTTAGCTAAAAACGGCATACTAGGTTGTATAACCATTACTAAGGAGAGAGTGATGTTAATGGAATCTGGTAAAGCAGGACTGCTAGTCATCGATGTACAAAGCAAGCTTATCCCTGCCATGGCCGAGAGTGCCGCCTTAAGTGCCCGCATTCATTGGTTGGTAGAGGCGTGCCATACTTTAGAGACCCCTATTTTATTTACTGAACAATATCCAAGAGGCTTAGGCCATACTGAGCCCAGCCTGCTCGGCTTAGCGCCCAATGCTGAAGTGGTAGAAAAAACCCACTTTTCCGCGGTCGCTGCTCAATGCTTACCCACGGCGTGGCAAGAGTATGAGCAATTTATTGTCTGTGGCATGGAAGCCCATGTGTGTGTATTACAAAGTGTTCTAGAATTAGTCGGGGCCGGTAAACAGGTGTTTGTGGTAGCCGATGCAGTC
This sequence comes from Aeromonadales bacterium, assembly GCA_012518835.1. Classification (GTDB taxonomy): domain Bacteria; phylum Pseudomonadota; class Gammaproteobacteria; order Enterobacterales; family Aeromonadaceae; genus Oceanimonas. The sequence goes on from JAAYRH010000102.1 coordinate 8,706, forward strand.
GGTAGCCGCACTGAACAAAACCGTGAGTTGGGTCTGGCACGCATGCAAGCTGCCGGCGCACACCTTGTTAGCCGAGAAATGGTGGTATTTGAGCTATTGCATCACGCTGGCCACGAGCACTTTAAAACCATCAGCAAGCGCTTTTTAACGGGTGAGCAGCCTTAATTCGTTATCGCTAAATTAACCGAACATTGAGCTCAAGGTGAGCTCATTGTTTAGCACCACATTTACGTTTTACTAGCGATAACTGTTCCCTTTACTATGCTGTTAGTAGTCTTCACCGCTTTTATTAACCGCATTAAGCATCTCTTAATAAAATACTCTTTGCTTCTCAAAATAGTGTAGCAACTGCTAATTGCGCCTTATTTTACTGATCAAAATAAGAGACAATGGGCGATTGCTTTGCTAACCGCTAACATCCTAGGAGTTTTGTAATGACCGATAAGCTAACGCAGCTGCGCGCGCTGACTACCGTCGTGGCCGACACTGGTGATATTGAAGCCATTCGTAAATATCAGCCCCAAGATGCCACCACTAACCCCTCGTTAATTTTAAAGGCGGCACAGCTTCCTGATTATCAGCCGTTATTAGCTCAAGCGGTGGCCTGGGCAAAATCTGAAAGCCAAGACTCTTTACAGCAATTAAGAGATGCAGGCGATCACCTCGCGGTGAGCATTGGTTGTGAAATTTTAAAGCTTATTCCTGGACGTATTTCTACCGAAGTGGATGCACGGTTATCATTTGATACGCATGCCAGCATAGAAAGAGCTCGTCGCCTAGTGTCTTTATACCAAGCTGCCGGTGTGGGTCGCGAGCGTATTTTAATTAAGCTTGCTGCAACGTGGGAAGGAATAAAAGCCGCAGAGGAGCTAGAAAAAGAAGGCATTAACTGCAACCTCACTTTATTGTTTAGCTTTGCCCAAGCCCGTGCTTGTGCCGAAGCGGGTGTTTATTTAATCTCTCCGTTTGTAGGCCGAATTTTAGACTGGTATAAGAAAAATACCGAGCAAACCGAATACACCGCCGAGCAAGATCCTGGTGTGCAATCGGTGACGGCTATCTATAACTATTATAAAGCGCACGGCTATAACACTGTGGTAATGGGCGCCAGCTTTCGTAATACCGGCGAAATTATCGAGTTAGCAGGCTGTGATCGCCTCACTATTGGGCCAAGTTTATTAGAAGAGCTAAGCCAAGCTCAAGGCGAAGTGGTTGCTAAATTGCAAGATCAAGGCGTTACTCAGCAGCGTCCGGCTCCGCTAACCGAAGCCCAGTTTCGCTGGGAGCAAAACCAAGATGCCATGGCTACCGAAAAGCTGGCCGAGGGCATTCGTAACTTCGCCATCGACCAAGGCAAGCTAGAAAAAATGCTCACTGCGATGTTGTAAGTTAACCGGTTCATAACCTCTACTAGGACCCCCACTGCTTAAGAGTCAAGCTATCGACTTTTAACAGTGGGTGTCTTTTTATACGAAAGGGAATAAAAGAGATGGGCAAGGACTATGGAAGAGATGAACAAGGGCTAAGAAAGTGATGAGCTAGAGCTAGGTAAGACACGGGTTTTTCTTATCTCTTCCCGAACTGTATTATCTCTTCCAGATTTTGTACTGTCATTGGTAATTGCCACTCAATGGCTGTTTTGCCTTGCTGGATGAGTAATTTATTGGTGGTTGAAAAGTGCTGGCAACCAAAAAAACCGCGATAGGCAGATAACGGACTAGGATGAGCGGCAGTTAATACATAGTGGCGCTGCTGATTGATTAACGCTCCTTTTTTTTGCGCATGAGCGCCCCACAATAAAAACACCACTCCTTGACTGTGCTCATTAACACGCGCGATGACAGTATCGGTAAACATTTCCCAACCCAGCTTAGCATGAGAGTGCGCTTTGCCCTGCTCTACGGTTAATACCGTATTTAGCATCAATACTCCTTGCTTTGCCCAAGCAGTTAAATAGCCATGCTCAGGGACAGTAAAATCCACATCACTCGCTAACTCTTTATAAATATTGCGTAACGAAGGCGGTACTTTCACCCCCGGTAACACTGAAAAACTTAAGCCATGGGCTTGATGGGGGCCGTGATAAGGATCTTGCCCTAAAATCACCACCTTAATATCAGCAAGGGGCGTGTCATCAAAGGCACTAAACACATCGGTTTCAACCGGATAAATAACCTTACCCGCGGCTCGCTCTTTCGCAATAAAGTGTTGAATTTCTTGTAAGTAAGGCTGAGCTTGTTCCTGCTGTAGCAGCTGGCGCAAAGTGCACATAATGACGTATCCGGTGATAAATAAAGAAGTAAAATTAAAATGACTGTCCTTTTACCAAACAAGCAAAAGATACCCCTCTATAAAGTAGGCCTAGCTGGCATTAAGTAAGCAAGCGGCGAACAATAAATTACGCATACGGTCGAATCAAGCCTTCTTGCATGGCAGTGGCCACCAAATCACCCTGCTGGGTATAAAAGTGCCCTTGCACTAGTCCTCGCCCGCCAACGGCTCGAGGGCTTTCAACGACATACAAAATCCATTCATCAAAACGAAAGTCTTGATGAAACCACATGGAATGATCAATGGTCGCTACTTGTAGCTCTCGCTCCCAAAAAGAGCGTCCATGGGGCATTAATGAGGTAGGCAAAAAGTTAAAGTCAGCCGCATAGGCCAGTAGATACTTATGAATAGGCGGATCGTCAGGCAGCGTCCCTTTGGCTTTAAGCCAAATATAACGCAACGGCTCGGCGGGGATTGGCTGCAGAGGATCAACATAATTAACTTGGCGCATATCAATCGGCTGCTCGGCTAACAACTGCGGCTTTACCGAGGCCGGTAAATAGTCGGCTAGTGCTCGAATACGCTGTTCTTCTGATAGCAGACCGTTGGGCCCAGCCACGTCTGGCATCGGCGCTTGATGCTCAAAGCCGCTGTTCGACTGCTGAAAAGAAGCCGTCATATAAAAAATAGGCTTACCATGTTGCAGTGCTTTGATGCGTCGCGTGGAAGTCGTTTTGCCATCCCGCAAATTTTCCACATCGTAAATAATGGGTTTATTAACATCCCCTGGGCGTAAAAAATAACTGTGAAAAGAGTGGATGGGTCTGTCTTCGTCTAAGGTGTATTTAGCGGCCGATAACGCTTGGCCCATCACTTGCCCGCCAAACACCGCACCAAAGCCTAAATCGATACTATGACCACGAAATAGTCCGGTATCCAGTGGCTCTAGTGCCAACAAGGCTAATAAGTCGTTTAATGCCTGAGACATAAGCTCATCTGCTCCATTATGCTGCAATTAAGCTACGTTAACACAGCTTAAGGCCAGCCGCAGCCGCTCGATATAAAGCAAAAAAAGACAAGAAAAAGGGCAGCCATAATAGCTGCCCTTTAAAACGTCTTTGGTTAGTTCCCTAAACCTGCACTGCTCCCTGCACTCCTTGACTCGATACGTCCGTATCTTCCACTTCCTAATATCCCTTAGGCGATTCCTGCTTCGTCCTGAAATAGTAACATCGTGTTACTAGTCTCTCCCACCTTGGAGGTTTCCCTTACCGCATCCTGCGCTGATCCACTTGGCTAATCTTTGCCGTATCCTTTATGCCATCCTAGCTGTCAGCATCCTGCCAGACATTACCTTAATAAGGTTCCTATACTCCTTGTCCCAGCTCCTTGCCGGTAGTCCTAGTGGCTTACTTGCCTTTTGCTTCCTATCTGTTCAGCTGCCTTGCTGTTAATAGTCATATTACGGTGTGTAGCTAATAAAACCACCCCACAACAGAACATTATACTGACCATAAAACGCACCAAAAATAAAAGGCCATAAAAATCAACAGCTTAAATTATAATGCGGCATAAAACACTACTTAATAACCGCGTTATCTTCTGCAGCATTAAGAGATCTCGCACAAACACCGTGGGCAATCGCGATATGTCACCGCACTCTGCCCTCGATTACGCGAGCATAAATAATTAAATCAGGATTTTTTAGGACGAATACACTCTTCAATGAGACAACCAACTAAATCGTGACGTTTTGGGTAAAGCGTGGTTCAGACTTTTTAACATGGCTGTCCTTTCGTTATTTAAAGTGGGTGTCCTTTCGTTAAATGAAAAGAGTACTTGGGCCAAGTTAGCAAACAGCCATAAAAAAAGCCCCTTGCGGGGCTTTTAGAATAATATGCTTATTTACTTATTCATCATTTTTTCTTTTAACACGGCAAAGTCGGCGGGGATCACGCTAGATAGCGACTCCATTGCGATGTGCTTAGCTAAAGGAGCTGGCAGCGGAATATCTTGGCCTAAGATCTCATCGACATTTTCTTTAAACTTAGCAGGATGCGCAGTACACAAAAAGATACCCACTTCATCTTTAGTGCGCTCTTGGTTAAGTAGCTCCCAACCAATGGCTCCGTGGGGCTCACACAAGTACCCGTGCTCATATAAACGCTTCAGTGCATCTTTAGTTTGCTTATCGCTTAGGGCGCCAGAAGCAATATCCGATAGCTCCCACCCTTTTACGCGACACAGCTCTTCTACGCGTGGCCAGTTATTAGGACGGCTCACATCCATGGCGTTAGAGAGGGTGGCTACTGTACGTTTCGGATCCCACTTACCGCTTTGTAAGTAACGAGGCACAGTATCATTTTCGTTAGTAGCGGCAATAAAGCGCTTCACCGGTAAGCCAAGCGCTTTGGCAATTAAGCCCGCAGTGAGGTTACCAAAGTTACCTGAAGGTACGGCAATCACCGCTTTATCACGCTGCTCTGCTGGCAGCTGAGCAACGGCTTCAAAGTAATAACATACCTGCGCCACTAAGCGACTGATGTTAATCGAGTTCGCCGAGTTAAGACCCACCGCTGTTTTTAGCTCTTCATCATCAAAAGCATCTTTTACCAACGCCTGACAATCGTCAAAGTCGCCTTGCACCGCGTAGGTGGTAATGTTGTCACCTAAGGTAGTAAATAGCTTTTCTTGCAGCGGGCTAATTTTACCTTCGGGATATAAGATAACCACATCAATATTAGGCAAGCCATAAAAGGCATGAGCCACCGCGGCACCGGTGTCACCCGAGGTGGCTGTAAGTATGGTAATTTTTTTACCATCTTCGCTTAGCGTGGCCAAGCACTGCGCCATAAAACGACCACCAAAGTCTTTAAACGCTAAGGTCGGCCCATGAAACAGCTCTAGTGCATAGGTCTCGTCGTCTACCTTAACCAACGGCGCAGGAAACGCAAACGCGCGCTCCACCATAGCGGTTAAGGTGATTTCAGGAATTTCGTCGCCAATCAAATGCTGCAGCACCGCCACCGAGCGAGGTACAAACGGTAGCGCCAGCAACGCATCTAGGTTCGCTATCGGCGTGATGTCTTCAGGGAAGAACAACCCCTGCCCGCGGCCTAAGCCTTGCTTTACTGCGCCAGCAAAGTTAATGGTTTCGCTATTATCCTTAATATTATACAGCTTCATAATGTGGTTCCTGTTACCCGAGCACCTTCGGTATCAATTTTGCAAATATGGCAAAAGCCATCCTGATTTTGAATAAAGTGTTCTGCCAGCCATGCTTTTAGCTTCTCTGCTTGGCCTAAGTCTTTCAGCACACAAAACACCGTGGGGCCACTGCCCGAAATGCCGGTGGCCAATGCCCCTAAAGAAGCCGCTTGCTCGCGTACTAGCTCAAAGCCTGGGATGAGTTGTGCACGATAAGGCTCGGCAATCACATCTTTCAACATCGCGGCGGCAATAGGCTCTTGGCCGGTATGGCAGGCATGCACAAAGCCCGCTAGACGACGCCCATAAGTTAAGCAATCTTGGCGACGATATTGTGCCGGTAAAATATTCCGTGCCGCCGAGGTAGAAATATTAATCCCCGGATAACACAGCACAAAATACCAGTCGTCAAAGCTGGGCAGCGTTTGACTCACCACATCGGCTTCATCGATGACTAACTGCAAGCCACCAAAGTGACACGGCGCTACGTTATCGTAGTGTAACGAGCCCGAGATCTGCCCTTCTAGTTCACCCATAAGCAACATCAGCTCGTGCTCACTAAGGGCATTATCGTAAAAGGCATTTAGCGCAACAAACGCCGCGACTATGCTGGTAGCACTAGAGCCTAAGCCCGAGCCCACCGGCATATTTTTTTCTAAAATCATGGTTAAGGGCTTTTGAGGCAGACCCTTTTGCTCTAGCGCTTTGCCATAGGCCAGATAACAGTCGTAAACGATATTTTGAGTAAAATCCTCTGGCAATTTATGAGCAAACTCCCCCACGCTTTGCAAAGTAAAGTCACCGCTTGTGTCGGCGACAAGTACTCGGTCCCCCAGCATAGTGCCATCAACCGGGGCCATAGCAGCCCCTAATACATCAAAGCCGACACTGACATTGGCGGTAGAGGCTGGCGCGTACGCAACAACACTCATTTAAATCTCCTGCTTCCAGTTATGGGTACGCAATAAGTCGGCAAACACCCCAGCCGCGGTCACATCGGCGCCAGCGCCATAACCGCGCAATACCAGCGGGATCGGCTGATAGTACTGAGTGTAAAATGCCAAGGCGTTTTCACCGTCTTTTACTTTAAACAGCGGATCATCGCCGTCTACGGCTTTAATGGCAACCTTACAGTGACCATTTTCTATTTCGCCGACATAACGCAGCACTTTGCCTTCGGCAGCGGCCTTAGCCACACGCTCTTCAAAGTAACCGTTGGCTTCTGGTAGACGCGCCATAAACTGCTCAATATCGCCACTGTCGTCAAACCCAGGTGGCATGGCCTGCTCAACTTCAATGTCTTCTAAGCACAACTCCATCCCCGCTTCACGGGCTAAGATCAACAATTTACGCGCCACGTCCATGCCGTTTAAGTCATCACGGGGATCTGGCTCAGTAAAGCCATTCTCACGGGCCACACGGGTGGCATCAGCAAAGCTCATCCCTTCATCTAATTTACCAAAGATATAAGACAGTGAGCCGGATAAAATACCGCCAAAGGCTTTAAGCTCATCACCGGCGCGCAGTAAGTTTTGCAGGTTTTCAATGACCGGTAAGCCCGCGCCAACCGTAGTTTCGTACAAGAACTTACGGTGAGTACGCTGGGCGGCACGACGCAACTGGCGATAATAATCAAGGCTAGCAGTATTGGCCTTTTTATTAGGAGTCACTACATGAAAGCCGGCCGCTAAAAAGTCGGCATATTGCTCGGCAATAGCATCGCTGGACGTACAGTCGATTAATACTGGGTTAATCAGGTGGCTGTCCTCTACCATGCGCTGCAAGCGGGGCAAGTTAAAGGTGTCGGTGGCTTGCTCGAGCTTATCTTGCCACTCGCTCAAGTTAATACCATTACGATCCAAGGCCATTTTGCGCGAGTTAGCAATGCCCACCACGCGAATGCTAATGTCTTGCTCGTCTAACACTTTTTGCTGGCGACCAATTTGTTCTAACAAGGCCGCGCCCACGCCGCCACAGCCCACCAGGAACACATCGATAAAGCGACGGCTAGAGAAGAAGTTCTGATGACAAGCACGAATAGCTTCGGTGGTTTTTCCTTTATGGATCACCGCCGAAATAGAGCGCTCACTAGAGCCTTGCGCTAGGGCTACGATATTAATGGAGGCTTCAGCCAGTGCGGTAAAGAAGCGCGCCGATACGCCTTTAACGGTGCGCATATGGTCACCGACCAAGGAGATAATGGCTAAGTCATCAATGAGGTCTAGCGGCTCTAGCAGCTTATTTTGAAACTCGAGGGCAAACTCATTAGCAATGGCTTTTTGCGCTTTGTATTTATCAAAACTGTGAATACAAAAGCTGACGCTGTATTCAGAAGAGCTTTGCGTAATAAGCACAATACTCACGCCAGCGCGAGATACGCAGGAGAACAACCGTCCAGCCATGCCTACCATGCCTTTCATACCAGGACCGGAGATATTGATCATGGTCATGCCAACCAAGTCAGAAATCCCTTTTACTTGCTGCTCATCGTCGCTGCTTTCTGGGCCAATAAGCGAGCCTTCGCCTTGCGGGTTAGCGGTATTTTTAATTAAACAAGGAATAGAGAACTGGGCAATCGGCGAGATGGTTTTAGGATGCAATACCTTGGCACCAAAGTACGACAGCTCCATCGCTTCTTTATAAGATAATTGCTTGAGCAACTTCGCATCAGGTACCAAGCGCGGATCACAGTTATAGACACCGTCGACATCGGTCCAAATTTCACAACACTCCGCGTTCAGACAAGCAGCCAATACCGCAGCAGAATAGTCGGAGCCATTACGGCCTAAAATAACCGTCTCGCCTTTATCATTACCTGCAGTAAAGCCAGGCATGAGGTAAATGCAGTCGTCCCGTAAACCTTGGTCAGCAAAGCGCTGGCGCGACACCTTAATATTAATGGTGGCTTCTAAAAAACTGCCCTCACCCAACAACATGGTTTGTGGCGTGATCACTTCTACTTCTTCACCACGAGCTTTTAATAGCTCAGCCATAGTGGCGATTGATAATGCTTCACCGCGACTTAAAATATGCGCTTGAGTGTTATCGGGACACTGCTGAAGCAAACTGACACCTTGTAATAAGCGCGATAACTGGCCCAACTCACGTTCAATACGGCCTTTTAGACCGGCTTCATCCAATTCAGCATAAGTGGCTTTTATGCCCTCAATGATGTCGTGAAATATTTGCTCAATTTCTTGTAATACCGGCGCTGGATCCAAACCGCGAATAGTTTGCTCCACTACGGCCACCAAGTGATTAGTCACTTTGGCAGGGGCTGACAATACTAGCGCCACCTGAGACTGCTGCTGGTTGTTGACCACAATGTCGGCTACGTTCATAAACCGTTCACTGTTGGACAAAGAGGTGCCGCCAAATTTCAAGACACGCATTGCTAACTCCCTGTTTAAAAAATATAAAACGAAACAAAAAAGCCCGCATCGGTAAGGGACGCGGGCTTATTATTCTTAATGGTTTGTCGTTAGCGCATCAGCCCGCCCCAGTGCCACCCGTGGTGGTACCGGTAATAATAATGGTGGTGATGCGGTGCGCATTAAGCGGCATAACGGACAACCTCTAAATTTGTATAGCACAGCAATACCGTGCCTGTGAGCTGTTGTCAACTGTCACCCTTAGCAACTAAGGCGCGTTCTAGGTCTTTATAAAGCAGATGTAACAGGTTGAGATCGCGCTGCGCTAGCATAGGCAAGCGGTCACTTACCCACTCAGCCAGTGTTTCCTGCTGCTCTACCCCAGCCATACCCAACAATTGCTCTGTTTTTTGTTGTAAGACTCTTAATTGTGCACTGGACGTATGATTGGTTATATTTTCAGCGCTAGGTACGGTCAGCCCTTGACTAAACTCGTAAGCGTACAACATGACAGCCTGACCTAAATTAAGCGACGGGTAACTGACTTTTAGTGGTAAGTAGCTAATGATATCGGCATGGGCTAGATCGTCATTACTCAAGCCAGACTCTTCACAGCCAAACAGCAGCGCCACTTTTTTTAGCTGCTTATTGTTGACTTGGGCTAGGGCTTGCTGAGGAGTTAAATAATAACGATACCGCCCTCGTTCACGTGCCGTAGTGGCAATCACCAGCTCCATATCGGCCAGCGCAGGTGCTAACTCAGCAAAGTACTCGGCAGTATGCAAAATATCTTGCGCACCATGGGCAACCCAATGGGCTTTATCTTGTTCGTGCACTTGGCTATTCACCAAACGCAGCTGCTGAAAACCCATGGTTTTCATCGCCCGCGCCGCAGCACCGACATTCTCGGCCCGCGCCGGCGATTTAAGTACAAAATACAACTGCATGCCCAGTTCCCCAACAAAACAGCGGCTATTCTCCCATAAATCCGATGAAAAAAAACCTCTTCTAACAAAGGACACCCACTTTAAATTTCTCTCCTGCTTCACAGCGAGAACACCCATCTCACTCTGAGTGACGGTAGCTACCAGACACTAATTTTTTCACTTAATAACAACCGCTATGGTTATCTACATAAGTGGCTGTTTTTTTGCTTCCTTCTGCAACTGTACGAATTTTAACCTAAGCTCAAGGTATAACTCATTCAGTCTAGGATGACTTGCCATGACTCGGCCACGCTCTGAACTGGTATCTACCGAAGTAACCCCTTATTACCACTGTATTTCTCGCTGTGTCCGTCGCGCTTACCTGTATGGTATCGACTCCCACACCGGTCAAGACTTTCGCCACCGTAAGCAATGGATACAAGAGCGTTTACTACAATTACAAGCTGTGTTTACCGTTAATTTATGCGCCTATGCCATTATGGATAACCACTACCACTTGGTTATTCATATCGATACTAAAACCGCCCACCAGCTCAGTGAGCAAGAAGTCGCACTGCGATGGCAT
>JAAYRH010000103.1 GCA_012518835.1 Aeromonadales bacterium
GAAGGGTAAAGAGTGAAGAGGAAGACACCAAGCCTGCTGGCTTGGTGTTTTTTTGCTGATCGCTTAACGCTAACGACTGATAGCTATTTTTTCCAGTTGACCATTATTTCAACAGTCTTAAAATAGTCGGCTTAACGGGGATGCTTTCTTATTTGTACTGCAGAAATCAAAATAAGAAAGCACAGGGCACCCCCTGTGCTCGCATTACTTTTTCTTTTATTTGTTATATGATTTTTAGCTTTTTTTATTTCTTAGGTGTCGAAGATACAAAGCAGCCCCTAACATTCCAGCAACTATAATGATTGCTGAAATTGTTATGCCAGCGAGCAACATGTTCATCACCTACCTCCTGTTAACGTTACTGCTCTCATCACTTAAAGGTAAACCGCTCATGTCTACTGCCATTTTCGACGCTCAACATCATTTAGATGCCCTCGGCCTACGCTGTCCCGAGCCAGTAATGATGGTACGCAAACAGGTACGTAGCATGGCCGCCGGTGAAACTTTACTGATCACTGCCGATGACCCTTCTACTACCCGAGATATTCCCAGCTTTTGCGAGTTTATGGATCACATGCTACTGGATAGCCAAATAGAGCAGTTGCCCTATCAGTTTTTGATCAAAAAAGGAGCTTGAAAGACAGCTATCAGCGGTAAGCTTTAAGCTGTACGTTAAACACAAACTCCTGTGGTCCTTTCGGATAGCGTACGACGTAAAGCGTATAGCTTATTTCAGCCACAAAAAATGCCCGCTGTTGCGGGCACTTTTTTACCTAAGGCCGTTGATGCTTACTACATTGGGCTTAGGGTAATTTCTACACGACGGTTTTGGGCACGGCCTTCGGCAGAGTTATTGCTGGCGATGGGCTGATTAAAACCAACACCACGAATATTGAAACGGTTAGCAGCGGCACCTTGGCCAATTAGGTATTGACCTACGCTGGCAGCACGGCGCTCAGATAACGCTTGGTTATGGCTAGCAGAACCGGTGTTATCGGTATGACCTACTACGTTAACGTAGGTTTTGTCATATTCTTTCAGCACCATGGCCACGCCGCTTAGCGTGTTGTAAAAGCTAGGTGACAAATCGGCACTGTCTACCGCAAAGGTAATCGAGCTTGGCATATTCAAGATGATGTTATCACCATCACGGGTAACACTTACGCCAGTACCGCTCATTTGGTCGCGCAATTTAGCTTCTTGCACGTCCATGTAATAACCAACGCCACCACCCAGTGCTGCGCCACTGGCCGCACCAATTAGGATCCCTTTCTTACGATCGCTAGAGCTAGAAGAAACACCACCAATCACTGCACCGGCTAAGGCACCTAAACCGCCGCCTTTGGCTGCGTTAGAAGCTTGTGATTCACCAGTGTATGGGTTAGTAGTACAAGCTGACAGCGCTAAGGTCGCTGCCACAGCTAAGCATAGTTTTTTCATAATTAGGTTCCATATGTAACAAGCACAAGTATGGCTCAATATAGCCTTGCTGGCCGCTTTCTACAAAGTCTTGTTTGTTACTTAGTGTCAGTGACTGACGCTGAACGGTTGCTAGGATGACAATGACAACTTAGTAAATGATCATTCACCATGCCGGTGGCTTGCATAAAAGCGTAGCAGATGGTCTCACCCACAAAAGAAAACCCGTGCTTTTTTAGTGCTTTAGCCATGGCGCGGGACGTGCCGGTTGAGGTAGGAATATCGCTATGCTCAGCCCAATAATTAAGCTGTGGCTGATGGTCAACAAAGCTCCACAGCCAATCACTAAAATTAAGGCCTTGCTGCTCCATGGCTAAATAAGCATGAGCGTTATTAATAATAGAGTGAATTTTTAAGCGATTACGCACAATGCCAGTATTCTTCATTAAACGCACTACATCGGCTTCGGTATAAGTGATTAACCGCTCGGGCTCAAAATCAGCAAAGGCCGCACGATAAGCCGGTATCTTACATAAGATCGTAAACCAGCTTAATCCAGCCTGTTGGCCATCGAGACACAGCTTTTCAAACAGTGCGCGGCTATCGTATTCAGGGACGCCCCACTCATTATCGTGATAAGCCTGATATCGCGGGTCATCATTAACCCAAGCACAACGCACTAACATAGTCGCTCCTGTCATATTGTAAAGAGTGCAGGGAACGGTATCAGAGCCGTTTTACTCTGCCCATCAAAGATAAAGCACTTAAAGACTAAAGACTTTTTTGCCACGGAAGAACACAGAATCCACAGAAAAATAGACATGAGGTAAGATCAACAACGAATTATAGTTTTAAATAGCTAAGCTCTCGTTCTCTGAGACCGAGTATTTAACCTTTATCATTCATATTTTATATCCTAGCTTTGGCTTTTTTTAGAGCTGATCTGTATTTTTCTGCGGGTTCAGTGGATTCCGTGGCAGGTTTATCTTGAAGCTCTTGTTCTTACTCTAGCTAGACGCCGCCTTCAGGGCGCGGTTCTAACAATTCAGCCTATATTAGCAGCGGGCCAGAAGGTATACTGTGGCCCTTAGTTTCACACTGCGAATGCACCTATAGCAAGGCGCTAACATCATGCAAAAATTCGATATCAATACCTTTCAGGGTCTGATCCTGACTCTGCAGGATTATTGGGCTCAGCAAGGCTGTGCCATTGTCCAGCCACTGGATATGGAAGTAGGTGCAGGTACCTCGCACCCTATGACCTGCTTAAGAGCGATTGGCCCAGAGCCAGTGGCCACCGCTTATGTACAACCGTCACGTCGCCCCACCGACGGCCGTTACGGTGAAAACCCGAACCGCTTACAGCACTACTATCAGTTTCAGGTGATTATTAAACCTTCACCGGATAATCTGCAAGAGCTGTATTTAGGCTCGCTACGCGCCTTGGGTTTAGACCCACTAGTGCACGATATCCGCTTTGTGGAAGATAACTGGGAAAATCCCACCTTGGGTGCCTGGGGATTGGGCTGGGAAGTCTGGCTCAACGGGATGGAAGTCACTCAGTTTACTTACTTTCAGCAAGTAGGCGGCCTAGAGTGTAAGCCGGTCACCGGCGAGATCACCTACGGTTTAGAACGACTCGCTATGTATATTCAGGGCGTAGACTCTGTTTACGACTTAGTGTGGTGTGATGGCCCGCTGGGCAAGACTACATATGGTGATATCTTTCATCAAAATGAAGTAGAACAGTCGACCTACAACTTTGAACACGCCAACGTAGATTTTCTGTTTGGCTTTTTTGAGCAGTGCGAGCAAGAGTGCCAACATTTATTAGCCCTAGAAACGCCGCTGCCATTGCCTGCCTACGAGCGCATTCTTAAAGCCGGCCATGCATTTAACCTGTTAGATGCCCGTAAAGCTATTTCGGTTACCGAGCGCCAGCGTTATATTTTGCGGATCCGCACCTTAACCAAAGCCGTAGCCGAAGCTTATTACGAGTCTCGTGAAGCCCTTGGCTTTCCCCTGTGTAACAAAGAAGGATAAGGGATAGCATGTCTGAACAAAATTTTTTGGTGGAGCTAGGAACCGAAGAGTTACCGCCTAAGGCTTTACGTAGCCTAGGTACTGCTTTCGCCGATAATCTAAAGCAAGAGCTTATTAAGGCTGACCTGCCCTTTGCTAATGTGCACTGGTATGCCGCTCCTCGTCGCTTAGCCGTCTACGTAACCAACCTTGCCGATGCCCAAGCAGACAAACAAGTAGAAAAGCGTGGCCCTGCGGTACAGGCAGCATTTGATGCCGATGGTAACCCCACTAAAGCCGCCTTAGGTTGGGCTCGCGGTAATGGCATTGAAGTAAGTGACGCACAACGCCTCACCACCGACAAAGGTGAGTGGCTGCTGCATATTGCCGACATTAAAGGTAAAACTTCTGCAGAGTTATTACCTGGCATAGTGGAATACGCCGTTACTCATTTGCCGATCCCTAAAGCCATGCGCTGGGGGGACAAAAGTATTCAGTTTATCCGCCCAGTACATACCCTAACCTTATTGTTAGGTGAGCAACTGCTACCCGCTACTATTTTAGGCATTAACTCCTCACGCACCATTCGCGGTCACCGCTTTATGGGTGAAGCGGAGTTTGCACTAGAGCATGCCGATCAGTATCTGCGACTCTTAGAAGATGCCGGTAAAGTAGTAGCCGACTATCAGCGTCGTAAAGACATTATCACTCAAGGTGTTGAGCAAGCCGCGACGGCCGCCGGAGGCGTTGCGGATCTGGATGACGACTTACTAGAAGAAGTAACCTCTTTGGTGGAGTGGCCAGTGGTATTAACGGCTCACTTTGAGAATGACTTTCTTGAAGTACCCGCCGAAGCCCTCGTACACACTATGAAAAGCGATCAAAAGTACTTTCCAGTGTACGACAGCGCTGGCAACTTAATGCCGACCTTTATCTTCGTCACTAATATTGAGTCTAAAGATCCCAACCAGATCATTAGCGGTAACGAAAAAGTAGTCCGTCCTCGCTTAGCCGATGCGCAGTTCTTTTACGATAACGACCGTAAAACACCGTTAAGTGCACGCCTCGAACAACTGGATTCGGTGTTGTTTCAACAGCAACTGGGTTCAGTACGAGAAAAGTCTGAGCGTATCAGCAAACTATCAGGCTTTATTGCTGCCGCGATTGGCGCCGACCAAGTTAAAGCAGAGCGTGCCGGTCTGCTCTCTAAATGCGATCTAGTCACCGATATGGTGTTTGAGTTTGCAGAAACCCAAGGCGTGATGGGCATGCACTATGCTCGCCATGACGGCGAAGATGAAGCGGTAGCGCTCGCCATAAAAGAGCAATACCAACCGCGCTTTTCTGGTGATGAATTGCCCAGTCAAGATATTGCTGCGGCCGTCGCATTAGCCGACAAGCTAGATACGTTAGTGGGTATTTTTGGTATTGGCCAAACTCCTAAAGGGGATAAAGACCCCTTTGCCCTGCGTCGTGCCGCGTTGGGCGCACTGCGCATTATCGTCGAAAAAGGCTACGACCTCGACTTGCCAGTGTTAATCGAGCAAGCTCGTGCTTTATATGGCGATAAGCTCAGCAATAATAATGCCGCCGAAGAAATCCTCGACTTTATGCTGGGTCGCTTTCGCGCCTGGTATCAGGACTTGGGCTATAACATCGATGTCATCCAAGCAGTACTGGCTCGTCGCCC
>JAAYRH010000104.1 GCA_012518835.1 Aeromonadales bacterium
CCCACTCAGATTACGTAAACAGCATCAAGTCTGAAGACGAGCCTGAGTACCCGGGTAACTGGGATCTGGAACGTCGTATCCGCGCCATTATTCGCTGGAACTCAGTGATGATAGTACTGCGTGGCTCCAGAAAAGACCTAGATTTGGGTGGACACATGTCCTCGTACTCTTCTAGTGCCACCATGTATGAAGTGGCGTTTAACCACTTCTATCGTGGCCCTAACGAGAAAGACACCGGTGACTTAGTCTTCTTCCAAGGCCATATCTCTCCGGGCATTTATGCTCGTGCTTTTGCGGAAGGCCGCCTTACTGCAGAGCAGCTAGATATGTTCCGTCAAGAAGTAGACGGCAAGGGTATCCCTTCATATCCGCACCCTAAACTGATGCCGACGTTCTGGCAGTTCCCGACCGTATCCATGGGGCTGGGTCCGCTAAACGCGATTTATCAAGCGCGCTTTCAAAAATACCTCACCAACCGTGGCCTAAAAGACTGTTCTGAGCAGCGCGTTTACGCCTACTTGGGCGACGGTGAAATGGATGAGCCAGAGTCTAAAGGTGCGATTACCATCGCTGCCCGTGAAAAGCTGGATAACCTGTGCTTTGTGATTAACTGTAACCTGCAGCGCTTAGACGGCCCGGTAATTGGTAACGGTAAAATCATTGACGAGCTAGACGGTGTCTTTACCGGTGCTGGCTGGAATGTGATCAAGCTCATTTGGGGTAACCGTTGGGACGAGCTAATCGCTAACGATAAGAGCGGCAAGCTAGTACAACTGATGAACGAAACCGTAGACGGTGACTATCAGACCTTTAAGTCTAAAGACGGTGCTTATGTACGTAAGCATTTCTTTGGCAAGTACCCAGAAACCTTAGCGCTGGTTGAGCACATGACCGACGATGAGATTTTTGCCCTAAACCGGGGTGGTCATGACCAAGGTAAAATGTACGCCGCTTATAAAAAAGCAGCTGAAACCAAAGGCAAGCCCACCGTTATTTTGGCCAAAACCATCAAAGGTTACGGCATGGGTGAAGCGGCTGAAGGTAAAAACATTGCGCACCAGGTTAAAAACATGGATCTGTCTGCCATTAAGCACTTCCGTGATCGCTTTAACATCGAGCTAAGCGACGAAGAGTTGCCAGAGCTGCCGTATATCGAAATTAAAGAAGGCACTCGCGAGTACGAATATCTGCATGCTCGTCGTAAAGCCTTAGGTGGTTATGTACCGACCCGTTTGGTAGAAAGCACTCAAAAACTAGACATTCCTGAGCTGTCTGAGTTTGAATCGCTGCTGGGTGAGCAAAAGCGTGAAGTCTCTACCACCATGGCCTTTGTGCGTGCCCTCAACATCATGCTCAAAAACAAATCCATTGGTGAGCGCATTGTGCCTATTTTGGCTGACGAAGCGCGTACCTTTGGTATGGAAGGCTTGTTCCGTCAAATCGGTATTTATAGCCCTCGTGGTCAGAACTATACGCCGCAAGACCGTGAGCAAGTGGCGTACTACAAAGAAGACATCAAAGGTCAGGTACTGCAAGAAGGTATCAACGAGCTGGGTGCCACTTCTTCATGGTTAGCAGCTGCAACGTCTTATAGCACTAACGACTTCCCGATGATTCCGTTCTACATCTATTACTCGATGTTCGGTTTCCAACGTGTTGGCGACTTATGCTGGGCTGCCGGTGACCAACAAGCCCGTGGCTTTATGATTGGTGGTACTTCAGGTCGTACTACGCTAAACGGTGAAGGTCTGCAGCACGAAGATGGCCATAGCCATATTCAAGCTGGTGTTATTCCAAACTGTATTACTTACGACCCAACGTACGTCTATGAAGTCGCGGTTATCGTACAAGATGGTTTGCGTCGTATGTATGGCGAGAAGCCAGAAAACGTTTACTACTACATCACTACGCTGAACGAAAACTACCATCAGCCTGCTATGCCAGAAGGTGCTGAAGAAGGTATTCGTAAAGGTATCTATAAGCTAGAAACCGTAGCCGGCGATAAAGGCAAAGTACAGCTGATGGGCTCAGGCTCTATCTTAGTGGGTGTACGTGAAGCGGCACAGATCTTGTCTGAAGAGTTCGGTGTGGGTTCTGATGTGTACAGTGTGCCATCTTTCAACGAGCTAACCCGTGACGGTCAAGACGTTGAGCGCTGGAACATGTTGCACCCCACCTCTGAGCCACGCGTGCCTTACATCACTCAGGTGATGGGTGAAGCACCGGCGATTGCTGCTACTGACTATATGAAAAACTATGCAGAGCAAGTACGTGGCTTTATGCCATCGGTGAGCTACAAGGTGTTAGGTACAGATGGCTTTGGCCGCTCTGACAGCCGTGACAACTTGCGTCGCCATTTTGAAGTAGACAAGTACTATGTAGTGATAGCTGCGCTGAACGAGCTGGCTAAGCAAGGCACCATCGATAAGCAAGTGGTAGCGGATGCGATTACCAAGTACAACATCGACACTAACAAGCTCAACCCGCTGTACGCATAAGGGGTAATACATGTCTAAAGATATTCTGGTGCCAGATATCGGCACAGACGAGGTAGAAGTAACGGAGATCTTAGTCGCTGTTGGCGACAAGGTTGAAGAAGAACAGTCTATCCTCGCCGTGGAAGGTGACAAAGCCTCCATGGAAATCCCTGCCCCTGCGGCGGGTGTGGTAAAAGAAATTAAAATTGCCGTCGGTGATACGGTGAATACCGGAACGTTAGTGATGGTTTTTGAAGGTGAGGGCAGCGACGCTGCCCCAGCCGAGGCGCCTGCAGAATCTGCGGCCGCTCCTAAGGCTGAAGCTGGCGCCAGCGAGCGCACCGAAATTGCGGTACCCGATATTGGTGATGACGAAGTAGAAGTCACCGAGATCAACGTAGCGGTAGGCGATACCGTTACCGAAGAGCAAACTTTGATTGGTGTAGAAGGTGATAAAGCCTCTATGGAGATCCCTTCACCGCAAGCCGGTAAAGTGGTGGAAATCAAAGTAGCAGTAGGCGATACGGTTAAAACCGGTAGCCTGATGATGATCTTTGAAACGCCAAGCAAAGCAGATAGCGCGCCTAGCCAAGCTAAAGCCGATGCACCACCTAAAGAGCAAGCAGCTGCTGCGCCGCAAGCCAAAGACGTACATGTGCCAGACATTGGTGGCGACGAAGTAGAAGTCACCGAGGTTATGGTTGCAGTGGGCGATAAGGTAGAGCTAGAGCAGTCCATTCTTAACGTTGAAGGCGATAAGGCTTCTATGGAAGTACCGGCTCCGTTCGCCGGTGTCGTGAAAGAAATTAAGATTGCGGTGGGCGACAAAGTCAATACCGGCACTTTAGTAATGGTATTTGAAGTTGAAGGCGAGGCGCCGAAGGCGGCTCCTGCCGCTGAGCCTGCGAAAAAAGCGCAAGCACCTGCAGCTCCTGCCCCAGCAAAAGCTGCTCCTACAGCCGCTCCTGCTGGCAAAAGCGAGTTTGTAGAAAACAACGCCTACGTTCACGCCACACCGGTGGTACGCCGTTTGGCCCGTGAATTTGGCGTAGATCTGTCTAAGGTATCTGCCACTGGTCCTAAGAGCCGTATTCTTAAAGAAGACGTGCAGGGCTATGTGAAAGGTATTATCAAGCAGGTTTCCGGCCAGCCAGCAGGGGTAGCGTCGGGTAACGGTATGGAAGTACTGGCGTGGCCTAAAGTTGATTTTGCTAAATTTGGCGAAATTGAAGAAGTGCCATTGACCCGTATTCAGAAAATCTCTGGTCCTAACCTGCACCGTAACTGGGTGAAAATCCCCCATGTTACGCAGTTTGACGAAACTGATATTACCGAGCTGGAAGCATTCCGTAAGTCAGAGAATGCCATTGCTGAAAAGCAGAAACTGGGTTATAAAATTTCGCCACTGATCTTCATTATGAAAGCGGCCGCGAAAGCGTTAGAAGCGTATCCGAGATTCTGCTCTTCTTTATCAGAAGACGGTCAGAGCTTAGTGATGAAGAAGTACATCCACATTGGGGTAGCAGTCGATACACCGAACGGTTTAGTGGTACCCGTAGTACGCGATGTCAACAAAAAAGGCATTCGTGAGCTAGCCATCGAACTGGGCGAAATCTCCAAAAAAGCCCGTGAAGGCAAGCTAACCGGTGCCGACATGCAAGGTGGTTGTTTCACCATTTCGTCGCTCGGCGGTATTGGTGGTACTCAGTTCACTCCTATCGTGAATGCGCCTGAAGTGGCTATCTTAGGTGTTTCCAAGTCCAGCATTAAGCCGGTGTGGAATGGTAAAGAGTTTGCGCCTAAGCTAATACAGCCGCTGGCACTGTCTTATGACCATAGAGTCATTGACGGCGCTGATGGCGCGCGCTTTATCACCATGCTCAGTGGTGTGCTAAGTGACTTGCGTCGTTTAGTCCTTTAATGTGACAAGGCAGGCAATAGCCTGCCTTTTTACTTTCTTTTTCCTTATAGAACAGTAAACTTTACCCCGTTTCTCGGGTAATGGTCATCTTGAGTCTGGGCTTTTTTCTACCCTGGCGGTATATCATTACTTGAACGGGGCTAAAATCATAATAGAGGTCACCATGAGTCAAGAAGTCAAAACTCAGGTTGTAGTATTGGGCGCGGGTCCTGCTGGTTATTCAGCAGCGTTTCGTGCAGCCGATCTGGGTCTAGAAACCGTAATCGTTGAACGTTATGCCACCTTAGGTGGAGTGTGCTTAAACGTGGGTTGTATTCCCTCTAAAGCATTATTGCATGTTGCTAAAGTCATTGAAGAATCCAAGACGATGGCCAGTCATGGGGTGACGTTTGGCGAGCCAAATATCGACCTAGACCAGGTACGTTCACACAAAGAGAAAGTGATCGGCCAGCTCACCCAAGGTTTGGGTGGCATGGCAAAAATGCGTAAAGTAAAAGTAGTAACCGGTCTTGCGAAGTTTACCGGCGCTAACACCATGGAAGTCGCGGGTGATGATGGTACTACCACTATTAACTTTGAAAACGCCATTATTGCTGCTGGCTCACGTCCGATCCAACTGCCTTTTATTCCTCATGACGATCCCCGCATTTGGGACTCTACCGATGCGCTGGAACTAAAAGAAGTTCCAGAGAGGCTGTTGGTCATGGGTGGCGGTATTATCGGCCTAGAGATGGGTACTGTATATTACTCCTTGGGCTCTAAGATTGATGTGGTTGAAATGTTCGACCAAGTCATCCCAGCCGCCGACAAAGACTTGATCAAGATTTATAGCAAGCAGGTAAAAGACAAATTTAACCTGAAGCTAGAAACCAAAGTGACCGCAGTAGAAGCCAAGGATGATGGCATTCATGTCACTATGGAAGACAAGAAAGGTGAAAGCACCACCAGCGTTTACGACGCGGTATTAGTTGCCATCGGCCGTGCGCCTAATGGTAAAACATTGGATGCTGAAAAAGCCGGTGTAAACGTTGATGAGCGTGGCTTTATCAATGTTGATAAACAAATGCGCACTAACGTGCCGCATATTTATGCGATTGGTGACATTGTTGGTCAACCGATGCTGGCACACAAAGGCGTACACGAAGGCCATGTGGCAGCAGAAGTGATCTCAGGCTTGAAGCACTACTTCGATCCTAAAGTGATCCCCTCTATTGCCTACACTGAGCCAGAAGTCGCTTGGGTGGGTGTCACCGAGAAAGAAGCCAAAGAGCAGGGGCTAAATGTGGAAGTAGCTAACTTCCCATGGGCCGCCTCTGGTCGTGCTATTGCTTCCGACTCCGCCTACGGTATGACGAAGCTAATTTTCGATAAAGATAGCCATCGTATTCTGGGTGGTGCCACTATTGGTACTAACGCCGGCGAGCTGTTAGGTGAAATTGGCTTAGCTATCGAAATGGGTGCCGATGCCGAAGACTTAGCGCTAACCATTCATGCACACCCTACGCTGTACGAATCTATTGGTATGGCTGCACAAGTGTTTGAAGGCTCTATTACCGATATGCCTAATGCTAAGGCAAAGAAGAAAAAATAATAATACCTACTATTTAATCTGTAGATATTCTTAATAAGAAAGCGCTCACCTGAGGTTGAGCGCTTTTTTTATTATTAAGGTTAATTGTGCTCAGGGTCTCGCTTTATTTAATAATCTCTAACACTTAGTAAATGATAGTCGATAAGATAATAACTTATAGGTAAAGTGCTATACATGCTCAATGAATGATTAAGAGGTGCCCGGCTATGCTGTCAAAATTAGATGACTTAAGTGTCAGAGTTAAATTAACCCTAGGGTTTGCGTTGGTATTGCTTGCTACCGTGCTAATTGCCTGCGTTAGTTTTTATGCGTTGTCATCGGTAGTGGATAGGGCTGCCAAATTAGAAGAGTCCAGTACCATAGATTTATTGTTAAGTAAGGCCCGTATTAGTCAAAAAGATTATATGTTAACTAAGAAAGATGAAGACTTAGCGCAGGCAAAAAATTATGTTGAGCAAGCGCGCACTCAGTCTCAGCAATTAGAATCGTCTTTATTGGTACCAGAAGATCAAACACTACTAAAAAACATCTTGGCAGGCACTGAAGCTTATGAACAAGAGTTAGCACGACTCGTTAGGCTGACCGAACAATTTGAACAGCAGTTAGTACAAATGGATGAACAAGGGAGTCGTAGCCAAGAGCATGTAGCCGGTATTGAAACTATCGATAATAGCGCCTTGAACTGGCGATTGGGGCTAGTGCGCATTCGGTTAAACCAAAAAGATTTTGCCCTTAGTCGCGACGCCGCCGATGCTGAAAAGATGAATGCCCGCTTAGCTGCCTTAGTTAACGATGTAAAAGAGCATGCTGCTGAGCTGTCTAGTAACGATGTTAACTCATTAATTGTTATGCTAGAGCAGCTTAATCAAGTGCAGCATGACTTTTCCAGCACGGTAGCGGATTTAATTAATACTGAAAAAAGCATTACTAGCCATGCCCAAGATGTGGTCGCTAATGCAGAAAAGTTATTAACAAACCAAGAACAAGCCATGGTGAAAGACAGCAATAGCGCTAAGTTCATTATCTTGGTGATGACCTTAATGGGCTTAGCCGTGGGTATTGGCTTTGCAATTATTATTACCCGAGGCATTGTTAATCCATTAGGCTTGTTAGTCGCGCACACTACTCGTATTGCTGCAGGCGATTTAAGCCAAGATATTAAAAACCAACGCAAAGATGAGTTAGGGCAGCTGATGGGGCAAATGCAGGCCATGACGCTGAATTTACGTGAGTTGATTGGTGAGCTAACCCAAAGTGTCAGCCATATTGCAAGCTCGTCAGAAGAGCTTACTGCGGTGTCTGAGCAAAGTCGCAGCGGTGTTAATCAGCAACGAATGGAACTTGAGCAAGTGTCTACGGCCATGAACGAAATGGCTGCCACAGTACAAGAAGTGGCTCGCCATGCTGAAACGGCGTTTGAGTCGGCGCGCTCTGCCGATAGCGAAGCTAATGATGGCGATCAAAAGGTCACTTTAACGATTAGTCAAATAGGCGGCCTAGCGGATGATATTCGCCAATCTCTGCAAACGATTAATCAGCTAGAAGCAGAAAGTATGAATATTGGCACTATTCTTGATGTGATTAAAGGCGTAGCCGAACAAACCAACTTGCTGGCTCTTAACGCCGCAATTGAAGCAGCCCGTGCGGGCGAGCAAGGGCGTGGTTTTGCCGTGGTGGCTGACGAAGTACGAGCACTGGCACAGCGCACCCAAGAAGCCACCGCGCAAATTGGCGACTTAATAATAGGGCTGCAAAGCAAGGCGCAAGAGTCAGTTGCTATGATGGAGAAAAGTACTGCGAAGGCCACCGAGACTGTCGATATTGCCAATGAAGCAGGAGAATCTATCCATGCCATTGCGCGCTCTATGTCTGACATTCAACAAATGAATAATCAAATCGCCACGGCCGCGGAAGAGCAGAGTACGGTCGCCGAAGAAATTAACCGTTCGGTGTTTAGTATTCGCGATGTGTCCGATCAGTCGGCAGCGGCCACCGAGCAAACCGCGGCGAGCAGTAGTGAGCTAGCCCGCCAAGGAAGCGAGTTACAACGTCTGATTGGTCGCTTTAAGCTATAGCGCTTTAGCTTAGTTAAATGTATTTGGTAACCCGTCGTTCGTGTTAAGCGAGCGGCGGGTTACTTTCTTTTATGGTGTGTCCTCTTACAATAGTGCCACCCCAACGCGGTTGAGTTATCTATTGCCATGCGCATTTATTTTTTCTGTTTCGTGTTCAGTCTGTTATTTAGTTTTCCTCATCAGCTTTTGGCACACACTACAGAGCGCCCTAAAATTGCCTTAGTACTTAGCGGCGGTGGTGCTAAAGGGGCGGCGCACGTGGGCGTTATTCAAGCGCTAGAAAAACAACGTATTCCTATTGATATTGTGACTGGCACCAGTATGGGAGCCTATGTGGCGGGGATGTATGCGCTAGGGTTAAGCGGTGATGAGCTAGAGCAGCAACTACTGTCGCTTGATTGGAATCAGGGTTATCAAGATAAAGTCGGCCGTGATGAATTATCCCTACGGCGTAAACGTCAGAACGATGAGTTTTTATTGCATACTGATATTGGTATTAATAAGGACTGGCAGCTGAGCTTACCTGCCGGCTTTTACCAAGGGCAATCGATGGGCGCGTTACTGCGAAAAAGCACCCTAAACCTGCCGGGTATTCCTAACTTTGATGACTTACCTATTCCATTTCGTGCCGTGGCCACCAATATGGAAACCGTCACGCCGGTGGTGCTTAAGCAGGGGCATTTAGCCACCGTAATGCAGGCTTCGATGTCGATCCCAGGTGTATTACAGCCGGTAGAAATAGATAACCAGTTATTAGCCGATGGCGGTATCGTTAATAATATGCCGGTTGATGTGGCCAAAGATATGGGCGCTGATATTGTGATTGCGGTAGATATTGGTGATGGGCTGTTAACGCGAGAACAGCTAGATGGCGCTCTTGCGATGGTGACTCAGCTAACCAACTATTTAACGCGCTCTAGCACCGAGCGCCAAGTAGCCTTAATGTCTAATCAAGATACGTTAATATCGCCCTCGATTGATGGAATTGGTGTGTCTGACTTTGATCTTATGCCGCAAGCGATTATCCGTGGCGCTCAGGCAACGCAAGCACTAGCATCTCGACTGGAGAACTTATCTTTATCAAAAGAGGATTACGCGGCTTACCAAGCACAAAAAAAAGGGCGTAAGCAACAGCTACAACGCTCTGATGCAGTGTATCTAGATAAAATACAGGTGGTTAATCACTCTAAGCTGAGCGAGAAAGTGATCCGCGATGCCTTAGGTGTGATCCCGGGGCGTTTTCACCATACCGATGAGCTTGAGCAAGGAGTGCGGCGTTTATATGCACTAGATGCTTTTGAGCGGGTGAGCTACCGCATTGAAGAGCAAGCAGGCGAGCAAG
>JAAYRH010000105.1 GCA_012518835.1 Aeromonadales bacterium
ATGACCATTTTGGTAACCGGTGGGGCGGGCTATATTGGCTCCCATACTTTGGTGGAGTTGTTAAATACTGGCCAGCAGGTGTTGGTGTTAGATAATTTAAGTAATGCCTCGGTAGCGTCGCTGGCGCGGGTAGCAGAAATTACCGGTAAACAGCCGGAATTTATTAAAGGCGATATTCGCGATGCAGCTTTGTTAGATAGGTTATTTGCTGAGCATAGCATTGACTCGGTAGTGCACTTTGCGGGCCTAAAAGCGGTGGGCGAAAGTGTAGAGCAGCCTTTACGCTATTACGATAACAACGTGAATGGCACCTTGGTGCTGGTTAACGCCATGCAAAAGGCAGGCGTATTTAAATTGGTGTTTAGCTCATCGGCTACGGTGTATGGCGAGCCGCAACAAATGCCCATTACCGAACAGTTTGCCGTGGGCGGTACTACTAACCCGTATGGCACTTCTAAGCTAATGGTCGAGCAGGTTTTGCAAGATGTGGCCAAGTCGGATGAGCGTTGGTCAATTGCGTTACTGCGGTATTTTAACCCAGTGGGTGCCCATGATTCTGGCTTAATTGGTGAAGATCCTAATGGGATCCCTAATAATCTGTTGCCTTATATCTCGCAAGTGGCGGTGGGGCGCTTAAAGCAGTTATCGGTATTTGGTGATGATTATCCCACGCCCGATGGTACTGGGGTGCGCGATTATATTCATGTGGTCGATTTAGCGCTGGGTCATTTAAAAGCGCTACAACGTATTGAGCAGCATGCTGGGGTAAGTATTTATAACCTCGGCACTGGGCATGGTTATTCGGTATTAGACATGGTTAAGGCGTTTGAGCAAGCCAGTGGTCAAGCTGTGCCATTTAATATTTCTCCGCGCCGTGCGGGTGATATTGCCGAATGTTGGGCCGATCCGACTAAGGCGCTAGCGGAGCTAGGATGGAAAGCTGAGCGCGGGTTAGAGCAAATGATGGTAGATGCCTGGCGCTGGCAGTCGCAGAATCCCGAGGGGTTTTAAGGGGAGTGTTGAGTTTTGAGTGTTGAGTTTTGAGTTTTGAGTGTTGAGTGAAGGGCAAAATCAAGACAAGAGCTGTTGCCACGGAATCCACGGAACCCACAGAAAAATAAGGATAAGATCTGAAAAGAGCATTTTATGGGTAAGAGCGAGCCCAGTGTTTTTTGTAGCCAATTCAGCTTAGAAGATACGCCTTTTTATCACTGCGTTAGCCGCACAGTACGAAAGGCGTTGTTGTGTGGGGTTAGCCATTATTCGGGCAATTATACCTGCTTGCTCTCGTGTGTGTAGGTGTGTATATTTGTATCTCTTGATTAGGAGGCTAGATGACGTCAGGTGGCCTGATCAAGGAATTGAAGTCCGCAGGCTGCAAGCTGGAACGGCAAGGTAAGGGGAGTCACCAGATTTGGTACTCACCGATTACGGGCAAAAAATTCGTAGTCCCGCATCCAAAGAGTTCGCTGCCTGTTGGAACTCTTAAGTCTATAAAGAAAGCGGCGGGGATTTAATCCCTTAGCTCCTTAAACCTGACATAGATAGATTTAGCGGAGGTGCGTATGTTGTTTTCAGTCGGTGTTGAATATCCATTACATGATGGGGAAGCGCTCGGCCTAGTGGTGCCTGCGCTATGTAATGATGATTATGCCTGCTTTAGTGCTGCCGATAGCGAAGCGCAAGTAAAGGTGATGGCTACTGAGGCGATTGCCATGGTAGTAGAAGAAATGGTGAGCAATGGCGTTAGCGCCGATAGTATTAAAGACTTAGGCCCGCGTCATTACCGACAGCTAGCAGACTATGAGCACTGCGATGGCTGGTTGTTATTAGATGTGGATTTGACCGAGTTTATGGGCAGGCCAAAGCGGATTAATGTCAGCTTACCTGACGGCCTGATCCAGTTAATTGACTCTCGTGTTAAAGCATCGCAAGGGCAATACAAGGATCGCAGTCACTTTCTGGCCATTGCCAGTCGCCACGAACTTGAAGAATGTGGGTTTAAATAAAAGGGTGCATCAGCGCCCTTTTTTTATTGCTAATCTGTTATAACAAATGACTAACAATCTACTCTGCCTAAGGGGCGTTTATTATGGCTACCGTATTTATTTTAATTGCTGTGGTTGCTTTTATTGTGCTGGCAACGGCGCGCTTTAAGTTGCATCCGTTTCTTACCTTATTATTAGCCTCTTTTTTACTGTCGTTTGCCAGCGGTTTGCCCATTGGTGAAATAGCTAAAACGATTAGTGATGGCTTTGGAGGAATTTTAGGGTATATCGGGCTGGTGATTGTGCTGGGTACCATTATTGGGGTGGTCCTAGAAAAAAGTGGCGCTGCAGTGACCATGGCCGAAGCGGTTATTAAAGTGCTAGGGCCGCGGTTTCCTACGCTAACGGTATCGATCATCGGTTATTTGGTATCGATCCCGGTGTTTTGTGATTCTGGTTATGTCATTTTAAACTCGCTTAAGCAGTCGTTGGCCAACCGCATGCGAGTATCGAGTGTGGCAATGAGTGTAGCGTTAGCCACCGGCTTGTATGCTACTCATACCTTTGTGCCACCCACCCCAGGCCCCATTGCTGCGGCGGGCAATTTAGGGCTAGAGTCTAGTTTAGGGTTGGTGATTGGTGTGGGCTTGTTGGTATCGGCCTTTGCGGCTTTAGCTGGCTTGTTGTGGGCTAACCGCTTTAAACATGAGCAGCCCGATGGAGAGGGTGCTGAAGAGCTAGTAGAGCAAGCAGAAGAATTTGAGCTAATGAAGCAGCGTTATGGAGTGCTGCCCAGTACCTTTAATGCGTTTGCGCCCATATTTATACCAATTTTGTTAATTTGTTTAGGCTCAATAGCTAATCTGCCTGCCGAGTTAGTAGGCAAGGGCGATTTCTATCAAGTGATTAACTTTTTAGGTCAGCCGCTTAATGCTTTAATTATTGGTTTATTTTTGTCTTTTAATTTAATTAAAGGGGCTAACAAGTTAGAGCAATTTAGTGGCTACATTGGTAGTGGACTGGTGTCTGCCGCGCCTATTTTGTTAATTACTGGTGCCGGTGGTGCTTTTGGTGCAGTCATTAAAGCCACCGAAGTGGGTAATTACTTGGGGGTTACGTTATCTGGCTTAGGCATTGGTATTTTTATGCCTTTTATAGTGTCGGCAGCGCTTAAGTCTGCGCAGGGATCATCTACGGTGGCGCTGGTAACGACTTCGGCTTTAGTGGCGCCAATGCTAGGCGATATTGGCTTGGGCAGTGAGATGGGACGTGTATTAACGGTGATGGCAATAGGTGCTGGCGCGATGACGGTATCGCACGCTAACGATAGCTTTTTTTGGGTTGTTACGCAGTTTAGTAAAATGAGTGTGCCGCAGGCGTATCGAGCTCAAACCATGGCAACTTTAGTGCAAGGCATTACCGGTATGGCTGTGACTTATATCTTGACCTTGGTTTTGCTGTAAGCGCCAAATGACAATGTTGAATGTTGAATGTTGAATGTTGAATGTTGAATGTTGAATGTTGAATGTTGAATGTTGAATGTTGAATGTTGAATGTTGAATGAAGAGCAAAAACATGACCATTAAGCACCGTTATTACTAATGGCGATGGTTTACTGAC
>JAAYRH010000106.1 GCA_012518835.1 Aeromonadales bacterium
ATTTACTTTCTTTAGGATCACCGACACCAGTTGATTGCCTTTTTTCAAGGTATTGTCGTCAACGATTTGCCATGCCTCTTGTTCGCTGCCCTCATTTTTAAATACTAAGTAGCGGTTACCGTTGTTGGACTTACGCACAAAAATCTCGTCGTATTCGGTACGAGTGCCGTCAGACTCAATATAATTGCGGCCAATAATGACCTTTTTCTCCCCCAGCAAACCAGAAAAGCCATCAATAAACTCATTATCTGAGCCTATTTTAGTAGTATATTCGCCTTCGAAACCATGGTTACATGCCGCCAAAAAGCCCAGTAAAACCACACATAATACCGTTTTTATAATCTTCATCGTGTCGTGTCCCAGTTAATAGTGCATCCTCATTTTGGCCCAAGAGCATAAGCATTTTTAGGATAAAAATAAAAAGGTTATCATTTACCCCTTAACAAAATGCACTAACTACCATAGGCTATTAGACGAACGCGAAAAGTTAAGTATTTGCTTATTTGACAGTTCACTAATCGTGTTCTACACCTTAAGTGGAGCTAGTAAGCCACTATAATAAAACTAAGGAGTTATTCATGAGCACATTTAAAAAAGCAAGTCTGGCCCTGTGTGCCAGCGCATTGTTAATTCCTACTTTGGCTATGGCGCAAGGTAACTACCAAGTGAACGGTGCCACTAAAGAAGGTGACCGCGAGTTCTCTCTATCTGGTTCAGGTAGAAGTGACAAAGACTTTGATAACGGTAGCTTCGGTGTTTCTGGTGACATGGGTTGGTATTTGACCGACCGCGCAGTAGCTGGTATTCGCCAGGGCGTAGGTTATTCTGGCGTTAAAGGCGCTAGCGATAAGTGGACCGGTACCACCACCGCTTTTATTGACTATCACTTAATGGATGGTCCTACTCGTCCCTTCGTAGGTGCTTCTTTAGGTGGCACTTACGGTAATGGTACTAAAGACTCAGGCTTAGGTGGTTTAGAGCTGGGTGTTAAGCACTACGTTCTGCCACAAACTTTTATTCAGGCACGTGCTGAGTATCAGTTCTACTTTGATAGCGCCAGCTCCGCTGATGACAACTTCAGCAAAGGCGCATGGGCCTATGTGCTGGGTATGGGTTATAACTTCTAAGTTAAGGTTAACTCCTACTACGCTAGTAAAAACCAGCCGCAAGGCTGGTTTTTTTAGGTCTTTTTCGCAGGGTTAATCTCTGCTGACTCAGTAAGGCGCCGTTGCATGCGCATACTATTAAAGAGCACACAAACACTGCTTAACGACATGGCCAGTGCCGCTAACACCGGCTGAATAAAGCCTGCAATCGCCAGCGGGATCACCAGCATATTATACATAAGCGCCCAGCCTAGGTTTTGTAACATCAGCTTTTTTGCCCGTTGCGCTAACACCAATGTCGCCGGCACCCCTTGTACCCCTTCGGGTAAATACACCGCCGCCGCCATACTGCTAGCCGAGCTCGACTGACCGACCGCAATGCCTAAGCCCGCGCCCGCAAGCGCTAAGCCATCGTTTAAGCCATCGCCCACAAACACCACTGGCGTCTTTTTTTCTAAGGCACTAATAAAGCGTTGTTTTTGCTCCGGACTACGTTGGGCTAATACGCATTGTTCAGCAATGCCTAGCTCGTTGGCGACCTGGGTACAAGCAGCCAAGGTATCACCACTGAGTAAATACACTTCTAAACCATTGTTTTGTAATTGAGCCACCGTGCTAAAAGCCTCGGCGCGAATGGTTTCTTTAAATTCTAGCCGGCCCATATAACGCGCTGCGAGCGCAATATGCAGCTCCATTCCCAAGGCAGTATTATTATCAGGCACACTGATGCCCTGCTCTATTAACCACGCCCTATTGCCCGCTAAAGCGACGCCTTGCTCTGACTGCCAACGAGTTCCTTTGCCAGCGAGACTTTCTCGCTGCCCTGAGGTTGAATCCGCTGACGGCTCTTCTTGGTGAGTAGTAGCTTTTTTTAATCCTAATGCCACGGGATGTTGAGACTCAGCCAATATATGTTGCGCCAGACTGAGCAACTCGTTTGCACTCACTCCTTCTGCTGGCGCAATATTACTTAACGTGGGCTCGGCGGTTGTTAAAGTTCCCGTTTTATCAAATACCGCTACTGTTACCGTTGCCGCAGCCTCAAGGGCCGCCGGATCTTGTAAAATTATGCCACTTTCAATCATACGTGCATGCCCCATGGTGACCACCAAAGGGATCGCTAAACTTAAGGCGCAGGGACAAGAGACAATTAATACTGCTAAGCCATGGGCCGCGGCATTAAGTATGCCAGCGCCCTGCCACCAGGAGCCTAAGATGGCCACTAGTGCGGCAAGCATAATGGTGGGTAGCAAAAAGCGTGCGATGCGATCCGTCAGGCGCTGTAAGGCGCTCTTTTGACTCAATAACCGGCTAATAGACTGAGTTAAGTTATCAATGCGCCGCCGGCCCACTTCGGCACTGACTACTAAGGTCAGCTCCCCTTCAATAAGGGTACAACCCGCTAATAGCGCCTCTCCTGGCGCTAAGGTTAAGGGTTCATGCTCACCGGTTAACAGCGCCATGTCGGCTTGCCCTTGTCCGGCAATAACCACCCCATCAAGCGCTAACTGCTCGCCGGCGC
Organism: Aeromonadales bacterium; assembly: GCA_012518835.1. Taxonomy (GTDB): domain Bacteria; phylum Pseudomonadota; class Gammaproteobacteria; order Enterobacterales; family Aeromonadaceae; genus Oceanimonas. The sequence goes on from JAAYRH010000106.1 coordinate 2,629, forward strand.
TTAATACTAACTGCTGGCCAAGCCGCACCTCAGTGGCCGCCACACTAAGGCGCTCGCCATTTTCTTTTATTACCGTCACGTACTCGGGAATATCTTGGCTATAGCGACGCACCACTTCGGCAGCATTGCGCCGCACGCCGCTGTCTAATAACCGCGCCAGCAATTGAAAGGTAATTAACATCACGGCGGCATCAAAATAAACGTGGGGCTCGCCCACGCTTAGCCGCCACCCTGAAATAAGGGTGGCGGCGACTACCGCCAATAAAATTAAACTATCTAGTCCAGGGGCACCGGCTAATAAGGTACGCCAACCCACCCGATAAAAATGCGCGCCAGAATAAAACAATACAGGAATGGCAAACACCCCACTGGCCAGCGCCAGCGGCCATAATGCGGCATTTTCTACTACCCCAAAGGGAGCTAAGTAAATTAAGACTGCGGGCAGCATGCTCCACATGCTAAATACCGCCGCTACCGCCAGCTTGAGTTGTAATTGCTTACGATTAGCCGCGGCTTGTGTCGCACTGCGCTTAGCATCCAGCTCGGTATCTAATTGATAACCCAGTTTAGCTACCGCACGCTGTAATTGCGCCATATCAGGGGCGTCGTCTTCCCAACTGATCATGGCGATGTCGGCAGCAAAACTGACCGCCGCATCGGATACCTTAGGTTGTTTTTTTAATAAGGCTTCTACGGCAATGGCACAGCTACCACAATGCATCCCCGCTATCATCACCATTTGGTGATGGGCGGGGATGCTTGAAGATGCTGCCTCCTCAGCAGCAAAAGATGATAATAAACTAGGGTTCGCCAAAGACGTCTGTTAGCTCCTCTACGGTCCAAGGCCCACGGTCGCCAAAGCGCTCTTCATGCTCTTTGACTACGTCGGCGGTCACCGCACTGGCATCGTTGCCCCATTCACTGCGCACATGGGTCAATACCGCGGCAATTTCATCATTAGATAAGGTTGCACCAAAGTTAGGCATAACCCCAGCAAAAGTGTCGCCGTGCACTTCAATGGGTCCTTGTAGGCCATCGTGTACAATAGACACCGCAATGGCGGGATCTGCCAATAGCCATTCACTGTCGGCTAACGGCGGGAAGGCGCCCGGAATACCCTGACCGCTGGCTTGGTGGCAAGCACTACAATGACTGCTATACAGCGCCTTACCATCGGCGCCACCACTACTGGCGGTGGCGCCTTCACTGCCTTCACCTGTGGTAGCAGGTGCAGGCTGGCTGACCACCGAACGACTATCGCCGCCCAGCATCGGTTTACCTATCTGCCACGCGTAATAGCCTACCCCCCAAAATATTAAGATCAATATCCAAGCCAGCACCACCTTAGGAACAGCAAGATTGCCCTCAGTGGGCTCGGGAGCTTCGCGACGTTGCGCGCGATGTTCTTGTTGACTCATCAGTTACTCCTTAGCAGTGTCAGGTTGCGGTAAAGTGGGGGCCGGATAGGTATGGTCTAGTGACAATAAGTAAGCGACCAGTGCCATACCTTCTTCGGTTGCCACTACTGTTCCGGATTCAGGACCATAAGGAGGTGGAATATTCACCACTTTATCGTCAGGCCCTGCTTCCTCCACCACTTTAAATAAGAAGCGATACGGGGGCATAATACTGCCTTCCATTACCGTTTGCGGGTTATATAAGTGCAATAAATGCCAGTCTTCACTAGGTTGGCGAGCGCCGATATTAAACAGATCGGGCCCGGTACGCATGGTGCCTAATAAGTGAGGCTCGTCATAAATATAATCTCCCGGTACCGAAGGGCGCCCCCAGCCGCGGTCTTTATCGCCCGGAGCAAAACTTGGATCTCGTGGCTGCTGGCTGTGACAATACATACAACCATTAGCAATATAGGACTGACGGCCCACTAACTCTTGCTCAGTATAGGGTTTAAGATCCGGTGGGACTTCCTCAGTCGTCATTTCTATATAAGGCATCACCACTAGGGTTAACATCGCCAGCAGCAAGATAAAAGCCGAGCCCACCATTATGGCTAATGCATTTTTCATGATGAGATCTCCTTAGTACTAACACGAAACAAGGTTGGCTCTTCTTTAACGGTGCCTCTGCGTCGTAACATGGCAATAAAATGCACTGCAAACACAAAGTGCCCCAAGGTCATTAAACTACCGCCTACCGTCCGCGCTTGCAGATAGGGCAAGGTCATTTTTACGATATCAATAAACGGCATATCGGCGGTTAATAGCGCCAGTCCTTGTAACCAGCCACCAATGGTCAGTGCCATCACATGAATAAAGATACCCACCGCCACTAACCAAAAGTGCAGGATTATCATACGGCGCCATGGCCATTCCCAATCGGTGAGTCTGGGCATAATAAAGTACACTGCGCCAAATAAGATAAAGCTTAAGAAGCCATACATGCCTAAGTGCGCGTGCGCTACGGTGTAGTGAGTAAAGTGGGTAATTACATTAATGCTACGCAAGGCTTCTGCCGAACCTTGCAGCGAGACGATGGTGTACATCAGTGCCCCACACCATACAAAACGTAAGGTCGGTGAGTCTTTAAGGCGCGAGAAGTGTCCCCACATGGTGCCGTGGTGGTTAATGGCGACCGTGATCACCGGAATCGACATCATCACACTGTGCACAATCGATAAGGTCACCAACCAGGTGGGAACGGGTCCACCAATTAAATGGTGAATACCCACTTGGCTATAAAAGAGCGCCAGTGACCAAAAACCAATTAACGATAACTTATAAGAAATAATTGGCCGCCCCAAAATTTTGGGGATCATATAATAAGCGATACCAATACCGATCGGCGTCACCCACAAGCCTAAGACGTTATGCGCAAACCACCAGTTTACGGGACCGCCAGTCGCGCCCGGGAATAAAAACGGCGCATTGGCAATAAAGAACAAAAACGGGAACCACACCAGCGCCCCTAAAAAGTACCAGCTAGATACATATAAATGCCCGACTTTACGCTTGGCGGCAGTCACCACTAATGGAACAGCGCACAAGGCTCCGCCGATAACAAACAGCATGTCAATTTGCCAAGGAAACTCTAACCACTCCTGACCATCAGAGTAGCCTAGGTTAATGGCACCGAGACCCAAGACTAAGCCAATATTCCAGACAACGGCGCCCGTTAGCGCATAGCGAGTGCCATAGAGTGAGGTTTTAAATAAACGCGGTATTAAAAATAGCACCACGCCAATGCCTGCCATCGACGCCCAGCCATAGGTCACCGTATTAAGGTGCATGGGCCGAATACGCCCAAAGGTCAGCAAAGCGCTGTCGGCTAAAAACTCTGGATAGTGCATTTTTATGGCAGAGATCAGCCCATAAATAGAGCCCAGCAGTAACCAAAATACTGCCGAACACAGCCAAGCTAATACGGCGGGCTTAGAGGAGTGGTCCGCCACCCAGCGGGCGGTAATGGCTTCGTGCTCTTGTTTATTTTCTCCTAAAAACTCGGGAGTCGATTCAGAGGCAGGGTCTTCGCTATGCCCCTCCTCCCCAGGTGAGAAGATGGTTTTAGCGGCTTCTTGGCTTTGGCTGAATTGATTAGTCGAAATCGACCACATCAACAGCAACAATCCCACAGTAGACACTAAAAAGGTGATAATCAGCAGCATGGCAATCGTAGGTGTCATAATGAATCCTATTTTATGATATGGGATGCATATTATGGGTTAGTAACATGACATTTTGACCGTATAACGACTACTATCGGACTCAAACGTGAGTCGATACCATTAAGCCTAGCAAAGCCCAAGCACTTAACAATAGTTTAACATTGCTAGGTGCTTTAAATATTGCTAGGCCTAATCAACGACTTCGTCACGGCTAAAACATAGTGACAGCCAACCCGTAAAACACTGGACAGACCAGCAAATAAAATGGAGAAAGGCGTGGCTAAAAAAACCTTATTATCGTGGAGTAGTGGTAAAGATAGCGCATGGGCGTTGCATCAATTGCAGCAAAACTCAGCTTACGAGGTGGTCGGATTGTTCACCACCGTTAGCGAAACTTACCAACGGGTCGCCATGCATGGCGTACGTATTGAGCTATTACGCCAACAGGCAAATATCATCGGCTTACCTCTCACCCTTATCTCGCTGCCTACGCCCTGCACTAATACACAATATGAAGAACGGATGAGGAAGTTTATAGAACACGCACAACGCCAAGGCATTGAATGCATGGCGTTTGGCGATTTATTACTGGAAGATATTCGAGATTATCGTATTCAACAACTGGCTGCATACCCGATAGAAGCAGTATTTCCCTTGTGGGGGTTAGCTACCGATACACTGCCCATTACTATGCTAGAAGCCGGCGTCGAAGCCATTATTACTTGCTTGGACCCTAAGCGGATGCCAGCTGGTTTTGCTGGCCAAAAGCTCAGTAAAGAAATATTAGCGGCCTTACCTATCGATACCGATTTGAGCGGCGAGCGCGGCGAGTATCACACGCTGGTGATTAATGGCCCTATGATGAAGTCGCCGCTTTCAGTCAAGGTGGGCGAAACCGTAGCGCGGGATAATTTATTGTTTACCGATGTATTGTTGCAATCTCGTTAACGGGCAAGCTTATTGAGCCTAAAATTGATATCTTAAGCTGAAGCTATTAATTCGTTCTTGGTTTAGCCCTTCATTTAAAGGTTTATTGTCCATGTCGCATTCCACCCCCCTGCCGGTTACTTCAAAAAAAACGTGGCTAGTGCCACTGCTTAGCTTGTTAGTAGGGGGCGCATTAATGGGCATTTCTACTAATTTAGCTAAAGTCGCAGGCGAGCTGGCGCTCACTCCCTTGGCTTTTTTAGGCTGGTCAATTATGGAGGCGGCGATAATTTTAATGACCGTGGCCGCTTGGCGGCACACCTTACCACCGCTCACTAGACGCACCGTAGAATATTATGGCATCGCCGCCTTAGTGGGCGTCGCGGGGCCTAATTTAATCTTCTTTTCGGCTGTGCCACAGGTGGGGGCTGGCTTTGTCGTATTAACTATCTCGCTCCCCCCCCTGCTTACCTATCTTGGCGCACTGGCATTGGGTATGGAGCGCTTTAATATACTGCGCGCCATGGGAGTGGTCGCCGCATTGGCTGGGGCGGCGGTATTAGCACTTAAGCAATTGTCGGCACCGGATGCCGATGCTTTTTGGATTTTATTAGCGCTGGTAGGCCCAGTGTTATTGGCCATTGGTAATATTTATCGCACCCTACGCTGGCCCAGTGGCGTCAACGCCGATGCGCTAGCACCGGGGATGCTAATAGCAGCCACCATCATGTTAATGGCGACCGGTTTTTTGCCTTACTTTTCGCTGCAAGTGCCGCTAGATAACCCCCTGCCCTTACTCTTAATTGGCCTACAAGCCGTAGTGTTTGCAGGACAATTTTTATTGTTGTTTATATTGCAAAAGACCGGCGGCCCGGTGTTATTGAGCTTATTAGGCTCGGTAGGCTCGGTGGTGGGCGTACCGGTAGCGGTGTACTTTCAAGGAGAAACGCCTCCGCAGGGGCTATTAATGGGCGCCGGCCTTATTGGCCTTGGCGTGGTGTTAGTGTCGTTAGGTAAAGCTAAACGCGCGTCGTCGTAGGACGCGTGGCAATGGAGGCCGGTTGGCCACTGGCCAGCGGATGTAACTCGCCATCACGATAGCGAAACACAAAGGTATCGACCGCTGGCGCATCAGTTTCTTGCACACTAATCCGCAAGCGATTGCCCAGTAAATTACTCGTCACTAACTCGGCGGGCGCACCATTAATCCACAGCTTTCCTTCAAGCTGCTGATACTCTTGAGTTAACTCTAGATAATATTGCTTACCGTTAGCCGCTTGCCACTGCCAAGCTCCCGCCAGCGGCGCTGGTATGGTCCATTTATAAATATACACTCCCCCCGCATGCAGCTTTTCATCCGGCTTCCAATCCCCCATATCAAAAGAATGAGAAATAATACGGGTACCGGGTCTTAGCTCACTTAATAAGCGTGGGCGCAGTAACAAGTTAATACTGGGTAACAAATACATAGTAATGACACTGGCACGGCTAAAATCGGCGGTTAAAAAGTCTTCTTCAAGAAACTCAACTCTGTCTTCTACTCCCACCGAGGCGGCAAATTCCCGCGCTTCTTCTAAACGCGGTGGATCCATATCAATACCAATAGCGCGTGCTTCGCGGCCCATGGCAGCGGCGACCACAATTCGCCCATCGCCTGAGCCTAAGTCGTAGAGCAGATCATTTCTGCCTACTCGGGCCAAGTCCAACATGGTCTCTACCACAACTTCGTCTGTGGGTACAAAGGGCACACTCAGCTCTTCGTTAAACTCAATGCCTTCAGCAATTAAAAATTCAGTAAACAAGAGCAGGCTCCCTAGCAGGTGAACAATAACATTGAGTAAATAGCAGTCATCTCTATCATATTCTCTGTATTTATAACCATATGATATATAAGAATTTTTTTAAAGTAAAAAGACCAGCTCCACAACAGAGCCGCTAATAGGTAGTTAGCAGCTCTAAAAAAGGTTTTTACTTAAAAGTTTTAAGCTGAAGTGCTTAAGTTGAAGTTAATAAATCGGCTACTTCTGCTACGTGCACCGGCCGTACTATTCGCTCTACTTCTTTACCGTCTTGCAATAAAATCAAGGTGGGCCACAACTTTACTTTAAAGGCCCGCCCTAAAGGTTTGCCTTTATTATCATATACTTTAATGTGCATTAAGGATGGATGCTCAGCAAGGGCCTGTTCTATACTGGGGCGCGCCGCTTGGCAATGGCCACACCAAGGGGCACCAAACTCTAATAAAGCGCGACCGGTTAAGGCATTAACTTGCTCAATGCTGGGCTCAGCGTCGCTGTACTCAGGATTAAATCCTAACTGACTGGCATGCATAATAATGACTCCTGTGGGGCGAGAGGAACATAACTCTTGCAAGCTTAGCAGGCCCACCCCGCTAGAGCGATCGAGTAATTGCCTCCATGTGAACATAAAGGCTAGGAGAAATCATATTGACCCAACACCGCCACACTAATCGCCCTTGGGTATTAGCCGCTCTGATGTTGTTTATGCTGCTAGCGGCTATGGATGTCACCATCGTCTCCACGGCGGTGCCACAAATTGTCTCTGACTTAGGGGACTTTTCTTTATTTACGTGGGTATTTTCAATTTATCTATTAACCCAAACCGTCACCATTCCTATTTATGGCAAGCTGTCGGACCTGTATGGCCGAAAACCGATATTAATTTATGGCAGTTTGTTATTTTTAGCGGGCTCGGCGGCCTGTGCCATGGCATGGAATATGCCATCTTTAATTGTCTTTCGTGGCCTGCAAGGCCTAGGTGCTGGCGCCATTATGGCTACCGTTAATACCTTGGCAGGCGATTTATATAGCTTGGAAGAGCGCGGTCGCGTGCAGGGCTTTTTATCTAGCGTGTGGGGTATGGCAGCGATTTCAGGGCCTTTATTAGGCGGCACCTTTGTTGTATATCTGTCTTGGCACTGGATTTTCTTAGTGAACTTACCCATAGGCGCACTCGCCATTGGTCTATTAATCTTCTGCCTGCATGAGTCGGTAACACCCAAATCTCATAAAATAGATTATCTCGGCTCTATGGCCATCTTAGCGGCGGTGGGCACCTTAATTTTTGCCTTAATGCAAGGCGGTACCGCTTGGCCTTGGTTATCAGGTATCAGCATGGGGGTGTTTATACTGGCCTTAATATTAATGGTTTTGGCCGTCTGGAGCCAAAAACGTGCGGCAGAACCTATCTTGCCCAGTTGGTTGTGGCATAACAAAGCACTGGTGGGGGCTAATTTATGTATGGTCGGCATGGGCTTTGTGGTGATGGTACCCAGTGCTTACTTACCAACCTTTACTCAGTCGGTATTTAGCTTAGGCGCTATTGCCTCGGGATTTGTATTAGCCGCGATAAGCTTGGGCTGGCCAACAGCATCAACAATATCTGCACATTTATATTTGCGTATTGGTTTTCGTCACACCGCGCTGTTCGGCAGTATATTAATTTGTTTAGCCACAGGCGGCTTTTTACTTCTCCCCATGAATGCCGCAATTGGCTGGATAGTCGCGGATCAGATATTGCTGGGCGCAGGCTTTGGATTATTATCTACCCCCTTATTAGTGGGAGCGCAATCTTCAGTACCGTGGCAACAAAGGGGCGTGGTGACCGGCGCTAATATGTTTTCGCGGTTTTTAGGACAAAGCTTAGGTGTCGCTATTTTTGGCACCTTATTTAATGCCAGCTTAAGCCAACAACTTGCGAGCGCTCCCGCTGCATTAGCGGCTCACTTGCCAGCCCAAATTGATGAAATAATTAATACTTTGCAGCAACCACAACTTACCGAAGAAGCGGCGCTTTATTTACGTCACTCGGTATTTAATGCCACCCAGCACTTATATTTAGGTTTATTACTGGTATCGTTGCTGACCTTATTACTGGTGCTGCGCTTACCCCGCTATTTTGACGAGCACGCTCGTGATCCTCGCTCAGTGGCGGCTCAACAAAAATCATAAACTAAAGCGTTTTAACTGCTCACTAGCTGTAAGCCAATCACAGAAATCACTAAGCTACTCAAAAAGAACATTCGCCAAAAAGTGATGGGTTCATGAAATAACACTATGCCCGCCACTACAGTACCAATCGCACCAATGGCGCCCCACACCGCATAAGCCGTGCCCACCGGAATGGCTTTTTCGCCCCCCATGGCCTTAAACAATAGATACATACTGATGCTGACGCAGAGCAAAAACATCAATAACCAAAAGCTCATTTGTTTGCCACTGCTTTGTTGTGCTTTACCTAGGCTAATGGCAAAGCCAGTTTCAAATAACCCCCCCACCATTAGCCAGATCCAATTAATACTCATAATATGAGTAACTCCTTTTGTAAGGTGTGCCTCTACATAAGTATTACGATAATAAAAAGAAAAAGCCAATTCCATCTTAAAAAAGCGACCACAATACCAAACTAAGACGTCATATAAAATAACGACTCAGTTAACAAAGAGATCACAGTTACGTTAGCGCAATGAGTAAAAGTAAGGTGTTGGGGCGAATATTTACAAGGAAAAAGAGGGAGAGTTAACATGATATGTACAAAAAAGCACTCACCTATTACTTTATAAGGTAAGTGCCTTTTTATATTAGAGAATACCACTCACTGCTTTGGCAAGACTATCTTCTAATACAGGCTTCGCTTCTGCAAAGTCTAAGTTAACTTTATTTGCAGAGCTAATAACACGGGTTTGATAACGCATACGGCTATCTTTTTTACTATAACTTACATTATTAGTGCCAGCATTACCTTGTTTTAACGCCCCCGTGCTGTGCGTATTCACATTGCCAGAGACGTTTTCACTGATCTGTAAATCAGTGACGACAGTATAATTTACATCTTCCACTAAGGCGTCTGCGGCTATTCCTACAATGCCACCAATAATACCACCGGCAACACCTGCACCACTTGAATTAAACCCATAACCAGTAGACGCAGCGCCAATAGCAGCCCCCGTTAATGCAGCACCATAGCCACTAGCTAAAAAGCTATTTGCTTCTCGCAGATCCATTTTATCTGCTTTAAGCACGTTCATTTGCATCCAATAGTGAGCTTGAGAAGGGTTGTTGACCACGCTAAAACCTTTAGCTTGCAAATGACCTATTAACTTTTGCTCAATATCTAAATCTTTATCACTGGTATTCTTGAGTTGAAGAAAAACGGTGCGCTGACTACCCCCCACAGGATCTAGCCAAATAGTATCGCTCATTTGCGTTTTAACTTCTAAATCTTTCTTTTTAATAGCAGTATGCATAGCAGAGCAGCCACTTAATAGAAAAGAACCAATAACCAAAGCAGCTAAGGTTAGGTTTTTAAAGGTCATTACCTATCTCCATTTTATATAGATATTCTTACGAAAATTAGAACCCACATTGTTAGCTAGATGTTAAAATAAACTTTTCACGGGCGTCCTGCTTTACCTTTGTTAAATCTAGCTCAAAGAAAAAGCAAACCCTCACTGGTTACTAAATAAGCTAAATATTTATTAGTAATAAGCGCTGATGTATTTTTATGGTTAACAAACCTTAAATATTAGCAGTAGATAAAGCTTAATATTTTAGTAAAAAAGCCATCAAGGTGAGCGTCAAAAATAGTCGCACGGATAATAGTGGTTAACCTTTTACTTATCAAGATTTATTTACAAAATAATGAAGGCGCACTTTTTCAGCCGCATGTTAACTTTAAAAAATGTATTATTATTCATTGCAAACCAACAGCTGCTGCATCCAATTACGCTAATAGCAAGTGCTTTGCCTGCTTTTTTCGTTGCTAGCCTGTGCTTTTTATTTAAAAATAGGCTCGATCTTTATTGCTAAATGAGTATAATCCAGCCGACTTTATAATAACTAAAAAGCTAAATCCTAAGGGGTGGTCTTGGCCTGAGATGCGCACGACGCGGACCCTTTGAC
>JAAYRH010000107.1 GCA_012518835.1 Aeromonadales bacterium
CCCCAATCTGCTTGGCCGGCAACCGGTACCTTGCCTGGCTCATATTCAGGGTGCGGCACATCGTTCCAGCTGGGCGTTAGCTCATTAAAGTTAGTGCGCATGGTAAAGCCGAAGTTTAAGGTATTACCTCGCTCATACCCAGCATGCACATCTAGCCAATCAAAAGCGCGATACACTAAGCCGGCATTAATCGGCGTATTAACGGGTAAGGTGCCGGCTTTTTCTAGCTTTCCGAGCCGAGAATCATCAACATAATCATTACTGTCATATTCCACTTTAATACTCAGCGGCTGCCATGGCGTTTGATATTCTATGCCGCCAAATAAGGCCGCTGGGCCGCGAAACATTTTATCGGCATCAAACTTACCACCTTCACCAAGCATGTCGGTGGGGCGATCACAAAAGCCGTCTTTTACCTCACAAAAGGGGTTTTTAATATTATCGCGTTTGCCCAAGTAGCCCCAGCCCATGCCTAAGGTAAAATCTAGCGGGCCTACTCGCTTGCTGGCAGCAATAAATTCAGAGGCAAACAGCCCTGTGCCCCCTAAGTCGCGGGCACCCACACTCAGCTCGGGTAGCCATTGGCTTTCTTTTAATAGCCGCACTTTGGCATCAATGCCTTTATCTTTTAGGGTTTGATCGCCACTAAAGTCTGGAACGTTACTATATAAACGGTTGCGTATATCTACATAACGAATGGTGGTTTCTAACCAAGGAAATAACTGCAACGACATTGAGTAGCGACGATATTGGTCGGTATCAAAATAGTTAAAGCTAAATTCACCTTCTTTATTCATGCGTGCCGTGGGCATTTGTAATAAGCCCACGCCGCCAAAGTCTGACTGAGTGGGGGCGGGCACAAACGGCGTTAAGGGCTCAGCAGTAACTGACATAGGAAGTAGCGCCGCTATGCTGGCCGCTAAGGCATGATAATAAAGAGGCTGTTTCATTAAATTTCTCGATTCGCAAACAAAGTCATAATACGTTGGTTAAGATCGGCAAAGTCTTTGGGCAACTTGGCAAAACCCACAAACAAAGTAGCGCCGGGTGCTACACCCACAAACTCGGGGGCAAAGGCATCTACAGAGCTAGACAATATATGGCCGTCGGGCTGGATGATCCATATTTGATGCGCATCCCCGCCTTTAAGTAGCGGTAAGCGTCGAGCATAGTCATAGGCATAGCCGCCCGCCACAAACGGGCGCTTACCCGCCACGCGCACTAACCCCTGCGCCCACACCACGGTGGGGCGCGGCGACACCGTTAATACATAGTCCCCTTGTAATAAGGGGTTAAGGCGGGGCTTTAATCGTACTAAGTCATAACTCATGGTCACTGGCTGGCGCGCGACTAAGCTTAGCTCGCGCACCTGCTGGGCAAGCGCAACACTACTATTAAGTAAGTCTTGCTTACCTTGGCGGGCCCAGCGCTGACCTAATAAATGTAAGTCTTTAAGTACCTGAGTGCGCTCGGCTTCTAATGCCGCCAGCTCACTGGGCTTAGTAAGTTGCCCCCAATTGGGGTTTATATCCCGAGCTGCCAGCTCACTTAACACCTGCTCCCAGCGTATTGCTTGATTAAACTGTAACAATAAGTTGGAAGAGGACGAGGGAGTTGCCACTAACACCTTAACTGCGTAAGAGTTTGTCGCAGCCAAGCTTAGTGGAGCCATTAATAAGGTGGCAACAGCAAGCAGTAAGCGAAGAAAAGTAAAGTGAGTCATCATTGATAAGGCTTAAGTAAGGTGATTTCTACCGCCGGCAAACCGGGACCAATAAACTGCTGGCTTTTAATAACCTTGCCAGTATTAGGCGATAACCAAAAGGTATTTTCTTGCGCTACCTTAAGCTTGGGGTAAGTTACCCGCTCGGTAAATTTAACTAGGCTCACCGGCTCCTCTAATATTGTTACCTGCTCAGTGCCTTGATACTCAAAGCGCGACAATGCTTGATAACCACTATAGTAGCCGGGTTGCCAGTCGTGCTCGGTGCTCCAGCGCAGCGCTTCTGGCTCACCTTGTTGCCACAAGCTTAGCAGTTGCGGCAACGGATCCTGCGCTAGGTTGCTGGTATAAGTTACATCATAATTAAAGCCGGCTGTACGCACTAAGCGACCATGTTGAGTGACTATCATGGCCTCATCTTGAGTTACCCATTTTAGTTCATCTGCTTCTGCAAATGCCAACGTTGATAACACGCGAGGGCCATCTCCCCATTTAAATTGAATAGCGGCGTAGGGCAGGGCAGCGATTTGCGCTTTAGTAATGGGGGCGTCTTTATAACCTAGGGCAGCAATTTGTACCGTATCACTTAGATCCGATAGTTTTTGGCTACAACCTAGCAAAGAGCCTAAAATAGCGCCTAGCAATGATAGCCTCAACAGGTGGTTTAATGGGTATGGCATAAGCATCTAACTAGTTAATGTAAATAAAAAGGGGCAGCAGCCCCTTTGTTTAATCAAGAATAAAGCAAAAATATTATTTTGCTTTATTTAGTAGTAGTGGTTGGACCGTTGTCGCTGTCGCTAGAAGACGCTACAACTACGGCGGCAATAGCAGCTACACCGGCTACGGTGGCTACAGTTGCAGCACCTACACCGGCAGTGGCACTGGCGCTAGTGCTACCAGCAGCGGTACCGGTGTTAGATTCTTGAGCTTGAGCAGGCAGGGCAAACGCCATACCCATTAATAAAGCAATCGCTGTTTTTTTCATAAAAAAACTCCTTGTTATGTACGCTAATACTAAAGCTAATTTAGGTTAGCCGTGCAAAAATACCAGCTAACCTTGGTTAGTGTGCCAGTAGGCCAGCACATTAGCACGAAAGCAAGCAAGAGTTGAGAGCCCAGTAGAAAATATTAGCCTAAATTATGAGATCCTACCTATAAGTTGAAATTTTATCGCAGCGCGGCGGCAGTCTATGCAAGAGGACTTTTTATTGCTATGGTTCAGCGCAGTTTTTTACGTGCCTTTTGCTGGCGAATGTAAATCAGTAAGTACTTATGTGGCGCAGTAAAACAAGCTCTCAGCGCTAATGAGCTAAAACTGCATATAAATTTGTTAACAAACAATAGCTTAGTTGCTGTTGTGTTGGCTTTCAGGAGTGCACCTCTTGTGCGGTAGCCTGCCCGAAATTCAAAAATGACTGTTTAACCCCTATTTATGCCCTCTTAAATTAGTAGACCTTAATAATGACTCATACCTACCGACTTTCTGCCTTATTACTCGCTACTAGCTTGCTAGGTGGTTGTACTGTTATTCCTGGCTCCCATTTTTCTGACTCTTACGGCACCGTGGTTGATCAGTATCAAGACAAAGACGACGACTTAAGCCAGTTAATTGATATCTACCCCATTACTCCCAGCTTGCTTAACGCCAAAAACAAAAAACAGCCTAGCGTATTAGCTAACGATAGCGAGCTGCGCCAACAAATTGCCGACTACGATTATCGCATTGGCCCAGGTGATGTATTAAGTGTAACGGTATGGGATCACCCCGAGCTTACTACTCCAGCGGGGCAACATCGCAGCTCAGAAGAAGCCGGTAACTGGGTGCACA
>JAAYRH010000108.1 GCA_012518835.1 Aeromonadales bacterium
CCGTGGCAACAGCTCTTGTCTTGGTTTTGCTCTTCATTAAGCATTCAAAATTAAGCATTAATAAGGCCTGTCAGTTCGGTTAGCTCAGTAATCCAGTATTGTGGCCAATAGGATTTATCGAGATGAGATACCTCTTGGGAATAGATATTTCTATGATCCCCTGTTAGACCGCAGGTTTTCCAGCGTAATTGATTAGGCGCCAAAAAATCTTTGTTCGGATTATCTCCAATATATAAATAATCATAATTTGGAAACTTATTTGCTATCTGCTGAAAGCGCCTTGGATCAGGCTTGTCCGCGCCACCATGCTCACCCGAAATAAAGCAGGGTAAATGGGCTAGGCCCAGCGCCTTAAGCTTTAAGCGCTGGGTAGTAGAGCGACCATCGGTGAGAATAGCCAGCCCCGCGGCTGTCTCTTCAAGCCACGCAAGTAGGTTTTGGTTACCACTAGATAAGGTAATATCGGGTTGATGCAGCCGATACTCCCAAATAAAAGACTGCTTTTCGGTAAGTGGCAAATCAAGGTGCAGACATAAAGCTCCCCATAAGTCGGCTTCGTCGTGCTTGATGCAGCTCTGTAAATACGAGTACACATCCACACCATAAAGAGATTTTACTTTTTTAGCGACCGCCCGTACCCCAGAAGCATGGTAGTCCGCTTCTTTATACAAGGTGTCGTCTAAATCAAATACAAATACTGTGTTCTTAAGACTAATGTTCATCAACAGCTACCTTGGGCTCGGGGTGCACATTTAACAGCTCGCTTTTCCACGTATTGCAAAGTGGAATCGTTTCATCTAGCTGCTCATCCACAATGATTTTGGCATCGTAGCGCAACATTAAGAGGTTATTTTTCCAACCCTCATAAAAATCAAGGGTCTCACCCAGCAAATATTCTCTGATCAACCAATCTGGATAGTCGGCGCCTGCGGCGTGAGCCAAGGGGTATCCACCGCCAAAGCGAGGGTTAATTTCTAGGGCTTTAATAGATTGGGTTTGTGGGTTAGCAAACACTTGTACCGTAATGCAGCCTCTTGCTCCCCCTAGCTCCACTAGGCGCTGGCGCAGGTAGTGATACACATAGTTCTTGCGGGTAGCGCCTTTGCTCACTTCGCCTGCTCTTATCTCTAAACGCTCCCGAGGTACTAAACAACAGAGTTTACTGTGGCGATCATAGTAAGCATCTATGGTGTATTCGCTATATTCTTTGCCAACGAGCTCCATGAACATATTTTTTTCATCATCCAGCAGCTCTTGCGTCAGCATATCTGGCGTATACAGAGGCAAGGCGCCAATGCTACAGCTGCCATCGTACGGCTTACAAAAGCTAGGGAATTTAATATTGTCTTTATCATATATTTTAGGCTGATCGATGTTTAAGCGAGCGTAAGTATCGGCCGTTGCTCGCTTGTCACGACATACTGCTACTAGCTCAGGATCAGAGATCACTAAATGAATGCCTTTAGCCTCAAACCGCGCCTTATTCACCGCCAAGACATTTAACTCGGTATCAATAGTGGGCACTACCAGCCCTATTTTTTCTTTAACGCACAACTTAAGTAGGTAATCAACATAGCTAGGCTCTGTGACTCGAGGGGCCTTAAAGCTTTGCGCTGATACCCGACACGCGGCTGACAGTGTGGCATGCAGATCGGTGGTAAATACATGAGCGCTCGGAAAATGCCGTTGCAAGGCTTGTTGAAATGCCTCAACTAATTCTACTCTACGCCCAGCTGATAATATTAATACGTTATTGTTAGCCATTATTTTCACCCTGCCCTTTAAATACTGGCATAGTGGCGTGGTTGTCAGCACTAATACCTTCGCGAATAAATACTTTTTTTATGGTCAAAAAGACTATTTTAATATCTAGCCATAATGAGCGATTATCGATATACCACACATCTAGTTTAAATTTATCTTCCCAGCTAATAGCATTACGACCATTCACTTGAGCCCAGCCGGTAATGCCTGGGCGAGCTTCATGACGCCGATATTGCTCTTGCGAATACAAAGGAAGGTAGTCCATTAACAAAGGCCGCGGGCCCACTAGGCTCATATCGCCTTTGAGCACATTCCATAACCCGGGTAATTCATCTAAGCTACTGGCGCGCAAAAAGTCACCGAAGGGAGTAATACGCTCGGCATCGGGTAAAGGAATGCCTTGTATATCTACCGCATCACGCATAGTGCGAAACTTAATCATTTCAAACGGCTGGGCATCTTTACCAGGGCGAGTTTGACGAAATAACACCGGTGAGCCTAAACGCTGTCGCACTAATAAGCCAACCAGTGCCATAACAGGGCTAAATATTATCAAGGCCAACGCAGCACCAACAATATCAAACAGTCGTTTTACCATACTTATATCCTTATAAATATTAATGCGTCGCTATATATTTAAATTAAATATAGAACACAACTTGATTACTAATCGCACATCCTGTGCTTTTTTAAATACCTATTTATTAAAAACACTAATACTAATTAAGCGCCTAATAGCTTTATTAGTCGCGTATTCACCTTAG
>JAAYRH010000109.1 GCA_012518835.1 Aeromonadales bacterium
CTTCTACTGCCTCGCCACCGCGCTGAATATCTTCACCGGCGCCAGCAAAGGTATTACAGCCTGCTAACACACCGGCAAAACCAACGACCATCACCATTGCTATTATTTTTTTAATCATAATTTGCGTCCTCTTGTGAATGGGGTGCTGTTCCAGTATCGACACGGATGTTTCCGTTTGAGCAGCCTAACTAAGCGTAAATACTATCCCACACCCACAAAAAATTAACCAGCTATCAACAATAAATTACATAAGGTTATCTGGGTTTTTTAGCCCATAGCGTTATCATAGATCATCTTTTCATCTTAGGAACACATCGTATGCTGCAGGTATTTTGGCAATTTTTTAAGTTAGGCTGGCTCAGCTTTGGCGGGCCTGCGGCACATATCGGCTACTTTCAACGCCAGTTTGTACAACAGCTGGGCTGGATGCCACAACCGCAATTTGCCTCTACGTTAGCCTTGTGTCAGTTTTTGCCCGGTCCGGCTTCTAGCCAACTGGGTTTTGCCATTGGCTATCAAAAAGCCGGTCTCTTTGGTGGGCTAGCAGCATTTATTGGTTTTACCCTGCCTTCTTTTTTATTGATGCTGGCTTTAGCCCTCTTGGGCAGTCATTGGACCAATCAAGCCGCGGCGTTGGCCATTGTCACTGGGCTAAAATTGTTTGCGCTGGTGGTGGTCGCCGACGCCATTCTTACCATGAGCAAACAGTTTTGCCGCCAACAAATCACCTTAACCATTGCCATTATTACCGCTGCTTTATTGTGGTTATTGCCCGGCATTGGCATGCAGTTTATTGCCCTACTGGGCGCGGCAGTGGCGGGCATGTTATTACTAAAAAGCACCCCACACCAAACCAAAGCGCCGCTCACCATACAGTGGCCCTTTTTAGGGTTATTTATGGGGCTACTGATAATAATGCCGCTATTAAGCCTCACCGACAGTGCCGCTGTTTTTGCTGACTTTTATCAAACCGGCAGTTTAGTGTTTGGCGGTGGGCACGTGGTATTACCCTTGTTGCAGGACAGCATTGGTAGTGATTTACCAGCAAACACCTTGCTGGCCGGTTATGGCGCCGCCCAGGCCATGCCCGGCCCTATGTTCAGCTTAGCCAGCTTTTTGGGTGCCGAGCTACTGCCTAACGCCCCTATTGTAGGGGCATTGGCCGCCACCTTTGGCATCTTTTTACCGGGGTTTCTATTAATGTTAGCGCTGCAGAATAGTTGGCATGCCCTCGCCGCGCGGCCGCTATTAGCCGGCGCCGTAGCCGGTATTAATGCCGCCGTGGTGGGGCTCTTAATTGCCGCTTTATATCAGCCGGTGTTTGTTAGTAGTGTGAGCGGTGCCCCTGCTCTGGCAGCGGCCGTGTTAGGTTTATTAGCTCTGCGTCAGTTTAAAGCGCCACTAATGTTATTAATTCCGGTTTTTATGCTGCTGAGGTTTTGGCTGTAATTATTATCACGGAAAGTGCTTCTACCGCACATAAAAGCTCTATCGCCCTTAGCTTAAGGCTTAAAGCGCTTTAATCTTAAGGCGTTCCCCACTACAAATACGCTCGACATCGCCATGGCTCCGGCGGCTAACATCGGTGATAGCAAGATGCCAAAAGCGGGATATAACACCCCGGCGGCAATAGGTATTAAGCAAGCGTTATAGGCAAAGGCCCAAAATAAGTTTTGGCGGATATTACGCAAAGTGGCCTGGCTAATCGCCAAGGCATTGGGCACTGCGCGCAAGTCACCACTCATTAGCACTACTTCGGCGGCTTCAATGGCAATATCGGTGCCAGTACCAATCGCTAATCCTACTTCGGCTTCGGCCAGCGCCGGTGCGTCGTTAATACCATCGCCCACAAAAGCCACCGCGCCATATTGGCTGCGTAACTGCTGCACGGCGGCAACTTTGCCATTGGGCATCACTTCAGCAACCACTTCATCAATACCTAGCTGGCGGGCAATCGCTTCTGCGGTATGGCGGTTATCACCGGTGATCATCGCCACTTTTAACCCTAGCTCATGTAACGCCGCAATGGCTGCTGGGGTGCCTTCTTTCATAGGATCGGCCACCGCCACAATGGCGGCAAGCTGGCCATCAATCGCGGCATATAAGGGGCTTTTACCTTGTTGTGCTAGCTGTTCGGCGATGACGGTAAAGGCCGATAAGTCATAGCCCAGCTTAGTCAGGTAGCGGTCGGCGCCAACTTCTACTTTGTACCCATCTACGTCGCCGCGCACCCCAAGTCCTGGGAAGGATTTAAAACCGCTTGGCTCACTGAACGTTAATGCTTGTGCCTTAGCGGCACTTACTATTGCTTGGGCAATGGGATGCTCAGAATGTTGCTCTAGCGCGGCAATTTGGGCCAAGACCTGTTGCTTATCAAAACCGTCCGTCACCTGTAAGTCAGTAAGCTCTGGTTGGCCTTTAGTTAAGGTGCCGGTTTTATCTAGCGCCACTACCTTGGTATCGCGTAATGACTGCAACGCTTGGCCTTTACGAAACAACACACCTAGCTCGGCGGCGCGCCCAGTCCCCACCATGATCGAGGTGGGTGTGGCTAAGCCCATAGCACAGGGGCAGGCAATAATCAGCACTGCGACTGCGTTAATGAGGGCAAAACTAAAAGCCGGACTGGGCGCCA
>JAAYRH010000110.1 GCA_012518835.1 Aeromonadales bacterium
ATGCAAGAGGTCCGCGGTTCGATCCCGCGTAGCTCCACCACATTTGTGGCTCAAAAAAGCCGCTGCATTTTGCAGCGGCTTTTTTTATTGTGGAATTCGATTGCTGTCATACTGCTGTTAACTATTTTTCCATCCTATTTTTTCAATTTTGCAAGCTAGGCACTGAAGTGCTGCTCTGTGCTTGGCGCTGATAGCAGTGACAAGGTATTCTGTGGTGTCTGTAATATAAGTGAGAGCTTTCATGGAGCATTTTGAGCAAATTTATCAGCGCGCCTGTCAGCGTCACGGTGGTGAAAGCCGATTACAACAGTTAATCGCTACGCCGCTGGCGACCCCCACCGAGCTGGCCGCTATTCCTGATGATCGCTGGTTATCTTCTTTTACCATGAGCTTGTTTCAGTCGGGCTTTGTGTGGCGAGTGATCCGCAATAAATGGCCTGATTTTGAGCGTGCTTTCTTTGGCTTTGATATCGAAAAAATGCTGTTACTCGATGATCGCCATTTAGCGCGCTTAAATAATGATGCGGGCATCGTACGTCATGCCAGAAAGATTGCTGCCGTGCCTCTGAATGCGCGAATGATACAAGAGCTAGGACAAGAGCACGGTGGCTTTGGTGCCTTTGTTGCCCAGTGGCCCAGCGAGGATATAGTGGGTTTGTGGCAGATAATCAAAAAGCATGGCCGCTTATTAGGGGGCAATATCGGCCCTTATGCCTTGCGCCGGCTTGGCGTGGATACCTTTGTTTTTACTCAGGATGTGAGCGCTTATTTACGCCATCATGAGGTGGTGAGTGCAGGCCTTGGTAGTAATAAAGGACTGCAACAAGCACAGGCAGCGTTTAATCAGTGGCGCGAGCAAAGTGGTTTAAGCTTTAGCCAAATTAGTAAGACCATTGCTTTCTCTATTGAGTCTTAACTGCTATTTGCTTTACGTTCGACCAGTGGCGTAAGAAAGGTATGCACCTGTTGCGCGATGCTTGCTTGCGCCTTAGCAGTAGGATGGATGCCGTCTTCCATCATCATGCCGTCTTGCTCTATCAGCGGTGCAACAAAAAAAGGTAATACCTCAAGATCGTGCTGTTTGGCCAGCGTGGTAAAAATAGCTTCAAACTGGGAAAGATAACGACGGCCGTAATTAGGCGGTAGCTGGATCTCAGTGAGGATCACCTTAGCGCCCGACTGCTGTGCTAACTCAATCATGGTGGTTAAGTTGTTCTCAATAGCACGAGGCGGCAAGCCGCGTAAGCCATCATTACCTCCTAGCTCCAGTAATACCCAGTCGGGTTGGTGGCGTTTAAGTAAGGCCGGCAAGCGTTGCAATCCGCCTTGGGTAGTATCACCGCTCACGCTGGCATTAATTAAGGTAAGTTCAGGCTGTTCACTCTGCCATTGTTTAGCCAGCAACTGGGGCCAAGCTTGGTCTGCTTGCATGCGATAGCCAGCACTGAGGCTGTCGCCTAAAATCAAGATGGTGTTAGCATAGGCTGCAGATGACGCCATCAACAATACTAGGAAAAGGACACGTGCCATGACAGTTGCTCCGATTATTAAGGTAGCTGGATTAAGCCAAAAAGTTACATTAGGGGACAGCTCGTTGACTATCCTTGAGGGGATAGCACTGGAAGTCAAGCCAGGGGAAACCGTGGCGCTAGTGGGCGCTTCCGGCTCGGGTAAATCGACGCTGCTTGGCTTATTAGCTGGCCTGGATCTTCCGAGTAGCGGACAGGTTTATATTAAAGAGCAATTAATTACCGAGCTAAGCGAAGAGCAACGAGCACAACTTCGAGGTGAGCATATTGGCTTTGTTTTCCAATCTTTTTTATTACTGCCCACCTTAACTGCGCTAGAAAATGTTAGTTTGCCTGCGGAGTTACAAGGCCACAAACATAATGAACAGCGCGCCCGTGACTTGTTATCCCAAGTGGGGCTAGCGGAGCGTTTGCAGCATTTTCCTAGTCAGTTATCTGGCGGGGAGCAACAACGCGTAGCCATTGCTCGCGCTTTTATGACCCAGCCGGATATTTTGCTGGCCGATGAGCCCACCGGTAATTTAGATCAGCGCACCGGCGCTCAGATCATAGAACTATTATTTGAGCTCAATCGGCACCATGGCACCACCTTAGTGATAGTGACACACGATGAAGCGTTGGCACAGCGCTGTGAGCGTCGCTTGGTGATGAGCGGTGGTCGCTTGGAGGAGCAAGATGCGTAGTCTAGGAGTCGGCTTAGTCTGGCGTGAAGTCAAACGTGGACCGCTGCGCCTTTTTATGCTGGCGCTCGCCTTGAGTGTGGCCAGTATTTTGAGTGTCAGCTTAGTGGCCGACCGACTCGATCAGGCACTTAAAGCCTCAGGGAAAGATTATATTGGCGCCGATCAGGTGCTAAGCGGCAGTCGGGCTGCTGAAGCCGATTGGTTAGTACAAGCCGAGCGCTTAGGGTTGAAGGTCTCGCGCACTCAGTCTTTTCAAAGTGTGCTATTTGCTGATGAAGAACTACAACTAGCCAGTGTGCGTGCTGTGGATGAGGCATTTCCATTTTACGGCGAGTTAACGTTAGCGCCCGTAGCTCAAGTTGCGCCGGGCCAAATCTGGCTATCGGCGCGATTACTGACGTTACTTAAGTTAGAAATAGGCGACAGGGTGGAGCTTGGAAATAGTGAGCTGACGGTGGCGGGGGAGTTAGTCAGTGAGCCCGATCAAGGCTTTTCACCTGCATTACTGGCGCCCCGAGCGTTAATACACCTTGATGATGTAGCGAGCACCGGCATTCAAATGGCAGGGAGCCGAGTGAGTTATCGCTATTTATTTAAAGGCGATGCTCAAACCTTGGGCCAATACAGCGACTGGCTGGCGCCTAAGTTAAAAGCGGGGCAACAATGGTCAGGGCCCGAGCAGGCCGACAGTCCAGTAGCGCAGTCGTTAACTCGCGCTGAGCAGTTTTTTCGTCTGGCTTCCCTAATTGGTGTTTTGCTGGGGATCTTAGCGATGGCCATTGCCTTAGGCTATTTCTCTCGCCGTGAGCAAGACCGCATCGCTTTGCTCAAAACATTAGGTGCGGGTCGCCGATTGCTAATATTATGGCTAGCGCGCTTACTGAGTAGCTTATTTTTGATGGGTACCATCTTGGGGACGCTGGTGGGTTATGGCGTGCATAAGCTGATCTTGCTGAGTTTAGGCGAAGCGCTGACCATGCCGTTACCGTCGCCTTCATTAATGCCTTTTATGATTGCGACGGGCTTGGCGTTATTAACCACGTTAACGTTGTCGGTGGTGCCCTTACTGCGTTTACTACAGGTGCCACCGCTGCGGGTGTTACGCAAAGACGCCGCCGCTAATATCGCGCCGTGGTGGAGTGCGCTGGTCTTGCTGGTGGGTACGTTTGTGCTCAGCGGTGTCTTTGCTGGTGACTTTAAGCTCGCGCTCGGGTTATTAGGGGGACTGCTTACCCTAGGCGGGATCTTAGGTGGATTATGTTGGTTGCTGCTGACCTTAGCACAGCGTACTGCCAGTGGCGTGGCACTTCGGCTCGCAATGAGTCGGTTGCAGCGGGCGCGCCTAGCTACCCTAATGCAGTTTGGCGGTATCGCACTGGCGTTGTTTTTAGGCAGTTTGCTGTGGATTATTAGAGGTGAACTGGTTGATGGCTTTTTAGCTCAATTGCCAGCCGAGGCACCCAACCGCTTTTTGCTTAATATTGCCGCTGATGAACGAGAGCCACTAGAAGAGCGCCTTGCAGCCGCTGGGCTTGAACACTCGCAGTTTTATCCTATTGTGCGCGGGCGATTAACCGCAGTGAATGATAAAGCCACCGCCACGGATGTCGATAATGGCCAAGACGGCGGCGTAGGCCGGGAGCTCAATTTAACCTATAGCGAACAGCTGCCTGAAGGTAACCGCTTACTGGCGGGGGAGTGGACTAAACAAGCACAAAGCGTGTCTGTGGAGTCAGGATTAGCGGAGCGCTTACAGCTCAGTATCGGAGACAGTGTCACTCTCGACTTGGCAGGGCAAAGTGTGACCGCCCAAGTGCGTAATATTCGAGAGGTAGACTGGGAGAGCTTAAAGCCTAACTTTTACTTTATTTTTAGCCCTGATGTATTAAATGAGTATTCGGCCACCTGGTTGGCCAGCTTTTATTTACCCCCCGAGCAAGCGGCGCTCGAAATTGAGTTGATCCGCGCTTTTCCTACCGTGACTATTTTAGATGTGGCAGCGCTGTTAGAGCAGTTACGGGAAATACTAGCGCAAGTGAGTCAAGCTTTGTTAGTGATTATGGCGCTGGTAACGGGAGCCAGTTTATTAGTGTTACTAGCGCAGCTTGAAACCACTCTTGAGCAACGACGACAAGAGCTAGTGCTCTTGCGCACCTTAGGGGCTAGCGAGCGACTTATGAAGGCCTCATTGCGCTGGGAGTGGCTGGTCGCTGGTGCAGTAGCGGGGTTATCTGCTGCCTTAGCAGTAGAGCTGTGCGTCGCTATTATTTTGCCGTGGTGGTTGGGATTAAGCTGGCAGCCGCACGTTGGATTATGGTTTGGCTTACCGGCGCTAGGCGCCCTCTTGTTATTACTAACTGGGCGAGTGGGTGGCATCACCCGCGCCACCTTAATGAGTAAACTTCAACAATGGGGCTAGGACGTTAACTTAACTTTCCTCGCCTGCCTATATTATGAGCAGGCGAGGGTACAGGCTAGCGGGTGGCTAAGATCTCTTTTAACGCCTTTTCTAGGGTGGGATAACGAAAGTGAAACCCTGCGCTTTGCAGTCGTACCGGCATCACTCTTTGCCCCGTTAATAATAGCTCGGACATTTCTCCTAACAGTAAGCGCATCGTCCATGCCGGCACTCGAGCAAAGTGGGGCTTATTAAGCACCTTGGCGAGGGTTTTACTAAACTGGGCATTCGTCACTGGCTCGGGGGCGGCGGTATTAAAGGCGCCGTGACACTGTTCTTGCTCTAATAAAAATAAAATAATACTCACCACATCATCGACGTGGATCCACGACATATATTGCTTGCCAGAGCCAATAGGGCCGCCTAAACCAAACCGATAAGCCGGCAGCATTTTTTTAAGCGCCCCGCCTTCCTTACCTAATACCACTGCGGTGCGTAAGAGACAGACTCGAGTCTGCTCGCTTGCTGCGGCCAGCGCCAGTTGCTCCCATTTAGCACACACTTCATGACTAAATTCTTGATGGGGGAGTGAGTCTTCATCAACCAGCGCTTCGCCTTGGCGACCATAAAAACCGACTGCTGAGCCACTAATCAACACCTTGGGTGGATGGCTACCCGCCTTGATTTTATCCACCAGCTGCTCGGTAATTTGCCAACGGCTTTGGCAAATGCGCTGCTTTTGCGCATCGCTCCAGCGCTTATCGGCAATGGGCTCGCCGGCTAAATTGATGACGGCATCAAACTCATCTAAGTTTTCTAGCTCCGTCAAGCTTGCTAACGCATGCACATCATGGCCAAGGCGCTGATAGACTTTATTAGGCGTGCGACTTAAGACAGTCACCTCGTGTTCGGGACGAAGATGAGGCATTAAACGAGCACCAATAAAGCCAGTGCCACCGGTGAGTAATATCTTCATAATGCGGCTCCTTCTCATAGTCAAAGATAAGGGGGATTAGCAACGATAGTACATCATCAGTTTAACAAAGGGTGTCGATGAGCCAGCATAAATGCCGAGCGAATGATAACGAGAGGAAAGGAGAAAGAAGCCGAGGTTATCCACATAAGTTGTGAGTAACACTGTAGATTACCTCGGCGATAGAGCTTAGCTCTTTGATATTACTTTAAAAATTTAATAGTGCAGGGAACTCGCAATATTAAGATAAAGCAGCGATTGCTGCGTCGTAGTTAGGCTCATCGGTAATTTCAGCGACCCGCTCGCTATATACGACTTTACCTTCTTCGTCGATAACCACAACGGCACGGCTAGCCAAACCACGCAAAGGGCCATCGCTTAGGGCAACGCCATAAGCATTTAAAAAGTCGGTATTACGAAAAATAGAGGCTACTTTTACGTTTTCGATCCCTTCTGCGCCACAAAAGCGACCAAAGGCGAACGGCAGGTCCATAGACACACACAATACTTGGGCATTATTTAAGCCAGCGGCTTTTTCATTGAAAGTACGCACGCTAGTAGCACATACGCCGGTATCAACACTGGGGAAAATATTCAGCAGTAGCTTTTTTCCTTTAAAGTCAGCTAGACGAATGTCATTGAGATCATCGCCTGTCAGCGTAAAATCAGCGGCATTTTGGCCTGGCTGTGGAAACTGACCAGCAACGGCCACTGAATTACCTTGAAACGTAACGGTAGACATATTGAGCTCCTATTGTGAACACAAGTGTGAAAGGTTTGTACATAAGGCGTTAACTTAACGACTTTTAGGCATAAGGAAAAGGTATTTATTTTTTCGCTCTGGACTTGATCTAGTAAAAGAGCATAAAAAAACCGCCTTAGCATCAGGCTAAGGCGGTTAAATAGACTAAAGCGACGAGTTAAGCTTGTTGAGCAGCATTCGCCAGCTGTTCTGCCTGAATAGCCGTTAAGGCGACGGTATAGACGATATCGTCAACGAGTGCCCCGCGGGATAAATCGTTTACTGGCTTACGCATCCCTTGCAGCATTGGCCCAATAGAGACCAGCTCTGCCGAACGTTGCACCGCCTTATAGGTAGTGTTACCGGTGTTTAGATCTGGGAAAATAAACACTGTGGCTTTACCTGCTACAGGTGAGTCCGGCGCTTTAGACTTGGCCACACTTTCCATAATAGCGGCATCATATTGCAATGGGCCGTCAATGATAAGATCTGGGCGTTTTTCTTTAGCTAAGCGAGTCGCTTCTCGTACTTTCTCTACTTCTGCACCGCTGCCGGAGCTGCCGGTAGAATAAGAGATCATCGCGACCCGTGGCTCAATACCAAACGCCTGAGCGGAGTCTGCTGATTGAATAGCAATTTCAGCTAGCTGCTCGGCGTTAGGATCGGGGTTAATGGCACAGTCACCATACACCAGCACTTGATCCGGAAGTAACATGAAAAAGACCGAGGACACTAACGAAGAGCCCGGCGCCGTTTTAATAATCTGTAGCGGCGGGCGTATCGTATTGGCGGTAGTATTAATGGCGCCTGATACTAAGCCATCTACTTCACCAGCGTCTAGCATCATGGTGCCTAACACCACGTTATCTTTGAGCTGTTCACGCGCTACAATATCGGTTAAGCCTTTAGACTTTCGCAGCTCGACTAGTCGCGCCACGTATTGCTCACGGGCTTGTTCGGGATCTAAAATCACCACCCGCTCGTCTAGCTCAACTCCTTGCTGCTTAGCGACGCGTAAGATTTCTTCTCTATTACCCAGCAATACCGGCTGCGCTATGCCACGCTCGGCACAGATCATCGCGGCTTTAATAGTACGCGGCTCTTCGCCTTCAGGTAGTACTACTCGTTTACTCGCTTTGCGTGCCAGCTCGGTTAATTGATAACGAAATGCCGGAGGACTTAGCAGACGACTACGTACCGATTTTGCTGTCAGTGAGTCTACCCAGCTTTTATCAATATGATCAGCCACCGAGTCTTGGACTAATTCAATACGTTCGGCATCGTCGAGCGGAATTTCTAAATTGAAGTTTTGTAAGTTAACCGCTGTTTGCCAGGTGTTAGTATCCACCATCATGATCGGTAAGCCGGTTTCCATGGCCTGCTCACACAAATCCATAATTTGGGGATCGGGGTGGTAGCCGCCAT
Organism: Aeromonadales bacterium; assembly: GCA_012518835.1. Taxonomy (GTDB): domain Bacteria; phylum Pseudomonadota; class Gammaproteobacteria; order Enterobacterales; family Aeromonadaceae; genus Oceanimonas. The sequence goes on from JAAYRH010000110.1 coordinate 7,751, forward strand.
TTAATACTAAGGCGCCAATCTCTACGCCGTTCATCGCCGCTAAACAGACCGCGACAATCACATCGGCTCTATCACCGGAAGTCACCAATAAGCTGTTAGGACGATACAGGTTAGTTTGGTTATATAGCGCGCGAGCGCAGAACACCACGGTTTTTAAACGGCGGGTATAGAGCTCGCCTTCATTAAGAATGGTGGCATTTAAATGGCGGGCTAAGTCCACGGCGCGTGGTGAAACCAGCTCTGGATTCCAAGGGATACAACCTAATACCGGCAGTGAAGACTGGGTGAGTACTTGCACTACATCGCGATCGCACAGTACCAATTCACTGGGCGAGTCGGGGTTAAACATCTCGGTTAAATCCGGGCGCAGTTGGCCATGCTCATCTAAGGGCGCCCCCACTTTGTTAATAATGCAACCCACAATACGATTATTTGCTAAACCGCCAAAATGCGACACTGCTAGCTCAAGACGATTTTTTAGCTCATCACTGGTTTCGTGGCTGGGTTGTGTTACAAACACAATGTCTGCATCCAGCGCTTTAGCGATATCGTAGTTGAGACTACTAATGAAGCTATGTTTGCCGTTAGGGATCAACCCTTCGATCACCATGATCTCAGCCGAGCTTTGGGTCATATGGCTGGCGACGCGCTCGACAATATCTTCCAGTAAAACGTCTTGCTGGCCTTGTGAAATCATGCTTTCAGCATAGCTAAGGGCAAAAGGCTCAGGGGGCATAATATTTGAGCCTTGTGCAATCATTACAGTGGTATGATCTTGTTGTTTGCTACGATGGCGTGGCTGGGCGACGGGCTTAAAAAAGCTCACGTTAATCCCTTTGCGCTCCATTGCTCGCACCACACCCAAGGTGACGGAGGAGGCTCCTACGTCACTGCTAATAGGGATGAGCATTACCGTTCTGGACATGATACTTCCTTATACGCTAACAGCTAACTTTTCATTAACATCGGTGTTATCTGCCACCAGTGTTAATGGCTCTATATTCGTTTTTTTTTGAGCGTTTACATCTAATGCTATTGCTAATGAGTCCTGAGCAATCACCCATTCTTCGTTAGTAGGAATGACCCAAGCAGGCACGCTATCTTCAATAGTAATGCAGGTTTGCTTACCAAAGCGGGTGGCTTTATTCGCCTCACTATCCAGAGTAAAGCCCAATAAGCTTAACTGCTGCAAGACTTTCTCACGTACTAATACGGAGTTTTCACCAATACCACCGGTAAACACGATAGCATCAATTCTACCGTCAAGAGAGCAGCTATAGCTAGCAACATATTTAGCAACACGGTAACAAAGTATGTCCATCGCGCGTTTAGCAGCCGGCTCTACATCGTAGTGCTCAGCAATATAACGACAGTCGCTGGTTTTTTCGGTTAAGCCCAACAGACCTGACTCTTTGGTGAGCATAGTATTAATACGCTCTACGCTATAGCCTAAGCTGTCGTGTAAGTGAAAGATGATCGCTGGGTCAATATCACCACTACGGGTACCCATCACTAAGCCTTCGAGTGGGGTAAAGCCCATGGAAGTATCGACCGACTCCCCGTTTTTAATGGCACAAATTGAGGAACCATTACCTAAGTGGCAGCTAATAATATTCAGCTCATTTTGCGGCTTATCTAATAGCTCGGCCGCCTGCTGCGCAATAAAACGGTGGCTAGTGCCGTGCATGCCGTAGCGGCGAATATCGTGCTCTTTATATAAGTGATAAGGCAGCGCATACAGGTAGGATGACTCAGGCATTGTTTGGTGAAATGCGGTATCAAATACTGCAATCTGCGGCAAGTCCGGGAACGAGCGCTGAGCGGAGGCAATACCTACTAAATGCGCAGGGTTGTGCAACGGTGCTAAGCTGGCACAGTCTTCAATGCCTTTTACTACGTCCTCATCAATGAGAACAGACTCAGTAAATTTTTCACCGCCGTGTACTACTCTATGGCCAATGGCATATAAGTTTGCCAAGAGCTCAGGATGGGGTGTAAGTAGTTCATCTACGATATAGTCGAGGGCTTCTTGGTGGGCCGCGCCTTCACCTAAGGAAGTAATACCTTTATTGCCATTCAGCGTCCAGCTAATGCGAGCGTCGGGAAGATAAAAACATTCCGCGACACCAGAAAGCTTTTCGTGCCCGTTCTCGGCATTGAGTATGGCAAACTTAAGCGACGAACTGCCGCAGTTAAGTACAAGAACCAGTTTGCTATTCATCTGCATAAACCTTGTCGTTTGGGATTACGAAAATCTTGCCGCCCGAAGTCCATATTTCGGGCAATAAAGATCGGTAAAACGTGTGTGATGTTGCCAATAACGTTATTTTATTAAAGGGTGTAACCTTATTGGAGCTTATATGTTTCAGTAGTAATAGATTACATAACAAACAAGATAATACCTGCTAGATGCCATAGACTGGTATTAGGCAAAAGTATAAGTAGGCTGATCAGGGTCTCTTTATTGAGTTTAATATCTGTGATCAGGGCTTGTTTTGGACTGAAATGGGGGCGAATGGAGACGATATGAATAGTTTGATGGTAAGGCTTCGCCGAGGAAACGCCTATTTGCATATCTGGCCAAAAGAGCGAGCGTTAGCGGTGATCTTTCCCGAATATCGTATTATTAGCGCCACTCGTTTAGGGCTTTTGAGTATGCCAGGCTTAGTGACGTTAAGTGTGTTAGTGCAGTTTCAATTTGGTAGCCCTGCATTATGGCCAAGCGTGGTGGCTTCGGTGTTATTTATGGCCAGTTTGCCCATGCAAGGTTTATATTGGTTAGGTAAACGCGCCGATACGCTACTGCCACCCTCCTTAGCGACCTGGTATCGCAAACTCCATGAAAAAATGGTAATGGCTGGCGCGTCAGTAACAGAGCCAGTGGCACGGCCACGTTATTTTGAACTAGGCGAAGCCCTCAACTTGGCCTTTAAGCAGTTAGATAAGTCGTTTATTCAAGAGCTATAAATAAATCACTAATTAGGAATATCTTCTACCGTATTAGCAATAGCAGCATATAAGTCCCGCGTGGAGGCAATGGCGCCATCTTGCACCACTTGCGCGGATATAGCGTTACCATTAGCGGCCACTAACCCTCGGGTGGCGGTGGCACTGGCTACGACAGTGCACTCATACCCTAAGTTAAAGCCACCGTGGGCGGTAGAGTTAATACACATATGAGTCATAAAGCCAGCCAATATTAACTTCTTTGTACCTAGATCTTTTAGCAGCTGATCAAGCTCGGTGCCAATAAATGAATTGGGGTAATGTTTAGTGATGATTGGCTCACCTTCGTGCGGCGCGACTATGTCACTAATCGCACCGATAATGGCGTTAGTATCGTAAGGGCTATCAGCTCCTGCATCGTGCTGAACATGAATAATGGGGATCTGAGCGGCCCGAGCGCGATCCAGCAGTTTCCTACATTCCTCTAAAGCTGCTTCTACTCCTTCTAATTGCATCACTCCTTCGCGGTAGGTGTTTTGGCAGTCAATTAAAATGAGCGCTGAGGCCGATAGGGCGCTAGGGGCTAAACTCAATCCTAATAGCTCGCGTAACGTGGTGGCGGGCAGAGTCATAAAACCATCTCCTTGGTTGCTGTTATGGTTAAAATAATGTTAATGATCTCTAGCATGCCATCGTCTTTGGTGTTTGACTAATTAGCGCGCCCTAGTTTGCAAAAGCCGCTGAGGTTGGCAAGGCTGAGACTAGGCAGGTAGAAACTCAATCAATCAAGGAGAAGTTAATGGATAGCTCACACCCACTATGGCAAACCGGTTGGTATTGTGACGGACAATGGCATAACAGCTCCCAGCAATATGCCGTGTATAATCCTGCTGATGGCAGCCTGCTGGCTGAAGTAGCTCGCTGTGGCAGTGCAGAAACTCACACCGCTATTGAGGCGGCCAGCAAAGCCTTTAAGCCGTGGCGTCACACTACCGCTAAAGAGCGTAGTGCTATATTGCGCCGCTGGTATGAGTTGATGCTTGAGCACCAAGACGCGTTAGCTGAGTTAATGGTGTTAGAGCAAGGTAAGCCATTAACAGAAGCCAAAGGCGAAGTGGCTTATGGCGCCAGCTTTCTAGAGTGGTTTGCTGAAGAAGCTAAACGTGCTTATGGTGACACCATTCCTAGCCCTAATAATGAAAGCCGGTTGTGGACCATTAAGCAGCCCGTAGGCGTGGTGGCCGCCATTACGCCATGGAACTTTCCTATTGCTATGATCACCCGTAAAGTGGGTCCTGCCTTGGCTGCTGGCTGTACGGTGATTATTAAACCTGCCAGCGACACCCCTTTATGTGCTAACGCCTTACTGGTGCTAGCCGAGCAAGCTGGTGTGCCGGCGGGGGTGATTAATCTTGTCTCGGGCGATACCGCGGCTATCAGTGATGCACTGATGGAGAGCAGTGACGTACGTAAGCTTTCTTTTACCGGCTCCACAGACGTGGGTAAATTACTGATGAGAAAGTCTGCAGACACCATCAAAAAGCTGTCCTTAGAGCTGGGTGGCAATGCGCCATTTATTGTATTTGATGATGCCAATGTGGAAGATGCCGTTGCGGGTGCCATCGCTGCTAAGTTTCGTAATACCGGTCAAACTTGTGTCTGCGTGAATCGCTTTTATGTACAAGATGGTATTTATGATGACTTTGTAAATAAGCTGGCTAAGGCGGCCAGTAAGTTAAAAATCGCTGAAGGACTCACACCCGACGCTGAGCTTGGCCCATTAATTAATAAAGCCGGCTTAGAGAAAGTAGCTGAGCATGTCAGTGATGCATTGAATAAAGGGGGCACCTTAATTTGTGGTGGTAAAGAGCACGAGCTAGGCGGCAACTTTTATCCCGCCACCGTGATCGGTGATGCTAATGACGAGATGCTGTTGGCCCACGAAGAAACCTTTGGCCCGCTGGCAGCGTGTTTTCGCTTTAATGATGAAGAGGATGTACTGGCAAAAGCCAATGACACGCCTTTTGGTTTAGCCGCTTATTTTTATACCCAAGATATTAATCGGATGTGGCGCGTATCAGAAGGCTTAGAGTCCGGTATGGTCGGGGTGAATACCGGCATGATGTCTAATGAAGTCGCGCCGTTTGGTGGTGTTAAAGAGTCCGGTCTTGGCCGAGAAGGCTCAAAGTATGGGCTAGATGAGTTTATGGAAATGAAATACGTGAACTTGGGTAATATCCGCTAATTACCCTTGCTAGCCGTTAATACTCAGCCGCCCTAGGGCGGCTGAGTATATTAGTCTTCCCAGCGGTTGGGAGAATAAGAAAAAGTGGGAAGCGACCATTTCCAATAAATCGCTGATAAACGTAATGCTAAACCTAAGCAAAATGACACTAGCGTATTAATGTCATCTGAGACGCCCAGCCGCATCAGCACTAAATACAAAATAGCGACCACCATCGACACACTGGCATATAGCTCATGGCGCAGCACTTGCGGGGTACGATTACACATAATGTCGCGCAAGATCCCACCAAAAATACCCGTGGTCATGCCCGCCATAATCACCACCGGTGTTTGATAATCTAATCGCAGTGCCACATTACAGCCGATTATGGTAAAGGCAATCAGCCCCATGGCATCCAGTATTAGAAAAAACCGATGCAGTTTTTGCATAAAACGCGCGACTAACATGGTAGCCAAACCGGCACTAATAGTGAGATAAATATAAGGAGGGTGCTGAGTCCAAGTGACGGGATAATTACCCAATAGCATATCGCGCACAGTCCCGCCGCCAAGAGCGGTCAAAAAGGCGATAAGAGCTACGCCAAACAAGTCCATATTGCGCCGACCGGCGGCCAAGGCACCCGACATCGCCTCAGCGGTAATGGCAATAATATAAATATAAATAAGCACACAGTGCTCCTGTAGACAGTGATGCCTCTCCCTCTGTCCTGTGTACCTGAGAGTTTATGCAGCTTGCGCCGCTTGCCCCTTCGGTGGGTTGCTCTAGGCAACCGCTCTCCAGTTGGCTAATAAAATAAGTTCGCAGTCTTAGGGGCCTGAGCGTTTATGGGAGTTTGCGCCTTCGGCGGAGGGCAATTATAAGCCACTCTCTCTCCTGCGAGTTGGCATTATAAAGGCGGTTTATGAATAAAGATGCCGACTAAAGCGAATTTTTATTAATTAATAAGTAGTTCGGCGTAACAGGCGTGGTTTTATGTTGCTACTAAGTAACAAAGAAA
>JAAYRH010000111.1 GCA_012518835.1 Aeromonadales bacterium
ATTTAGGGCTAACTAACGACTTAGTAATGTTTTTTTGCCGGTGGCGCACGCTATCTAGTGTGTAAATCAGCAGCGAGCACCAGATCAGTGCGAAAGTAATGGTTTTATCTAGCGTTAAGGGTTCGTCGTAAATTAATACTGCTAACAAAAACATGAGGCTAGGACCGATATATTGAAAAAAGCCCAGCGTCGACAGTCTAAGTCGCTTAGCGGCGCCGGCAAACAGTAATAAGGGTGCGGTAGTGACAATGCCCGCACTGATCAGCCAGAGGTTAGTACTTAGTGTATTGGCACTCATGCTACTAGTGCTACTGTCGGCAATCACTAATAAATACACTGCCGCTAAGGGCAGTAACACTAGGGTTTCTAGCATGAGCCCGGTAAAGGGGTCCACCGGCACTTGCTTGCGAATTAAGCCATAGCAACTAAAGGTAATGGCTAGTACTAATGCCACCCAAGGCAGGCTGCCAAACACCACCAGCTGAATAAGAACGCCTAAACTGGCGAGTAGTACGGCTAACCATTGTATAGGGCGATAACGCTCCCCTAAAAACAGCATCGCCAGTACCACATTGAATAGCGGATTAATATAATAGCCGAGGCTGGCATCTAACAATTTATTATTATTAACCGCCCAAATAAACACCAGCCAGTTTAAGCCGATAATTAACGAAGACAGTAGTAGCAACCACACATAGCTGGGATTGGCCAGAGTGGCTCGTACCCGAGGCCATAATTTTAGTAAGCTCAGTAGTCCTAATAACAGTAAAAAAGACCAAATCACTCGGTGGGTCAAAATTTCATAAGCAGGAATATGACTCAGTTGTTTAAAGTACATGGGCGCCACGCCCCACCAAGTGTAAGCGGCGAGCGCCAACCAGGCCCCTTGGTTGGTTTGATCGTTGTTCATATAAGTTTGTGTTGATAAATAGACAAGGGTTTATGGTAACGGTAAAGCAGGCTCAGGGGCAGCACTTACTGCCATTATCGCACTTAGGTTGAATGAGCCAACTGGGCTTGGTTTATTGTTATCGTGCTGTGCTTTACAATGCATCTTCGCTTTTACCTTGTAGGCTGACATGAACTCCGTAACCGAACCCGTTGACTCACTTCCTATCCCCGACACGCCGCTGGCGGTGTTGCAGCAGGTGTTTGGTTATCAAAGTTTTCGTGATGGCCAGCAAGAAATCATTGATACCGTGATTGCTGGGCGAGATGCGCTGGTGATAAAACCCACCGGCGGTGGCAAGTCAATTTGTTATCAAATACCCGCCTTGTTGCGAGCGGGGATCACCATAGTGGTATCGCCTTTAATTTCATTGATGAAAGATCAAGTCGACACCTTAGTGGCGAATGGCGTGGCGGCGGTCTATATCAACAGCTCTCTAAGCCGTGACGTGATGCACCAGCATTTTGCTGCTATGCATCGCGCAGAAGTGAAACTAGTGTACGTTTCGCCAGAGCGACTGCTACAGCATGAGTTTATGGAGCGGCTAGGGAATTTACAGCTTGGCTTATTTGCTATCGATGAAGCGCACTGTATCTCCCAATGGGGGCATGATTTTCGACCTGAATATGCCATGTTAGGTCGGCTTAAACAGTGGTTTCCAACGATTCCGGTAATGGCCTTAACGGCCACCGCCGATGAAGCCACCCGCCAAGACATGCTGAGTCGTTTGAATTTACATGATCCATTAATCCATATTGCCAGCTTTGACCGACCTAATATTCGCTACACCTTAGTAGAAAAGTTTAAGGCCATAGAACAGCTGCAGCGCTATGTAGGTGAGCAACCGGGATTGTGTGGCATTGTGTATTGTTCCAGTCGTAAGCGAGTAGAAGAAGTCGCAGAGCGTTTGCTAAGTCGTGGGCATAAGGCCGCCGCCTATCATGCGGGTTTACCTTTGGCGTTGCGCCAATCGGTACAAGAGCGTTTTATTCGTGATGATTTAGATATTGTGGTGGCGACGGTGGCCTTTGGTATGGGTATCGATAAGCCGAACGTGCGCTATGTGGTGCATTATGATATTCCTAAGAATATTGAGTCTTACTATCAAGAGACCGGTCGTGCTGGCCGCGATGGCTTACCGGCAGAAGCCTTATTACTTTATGATCCTGCAGATGTGGGGCGAGTGCGCCGACTGTTAGAAAACAGCGATAACCCCCAGCAAGTGCAAGTAGAGCTATATAAATTAAATGTGATGGCCGCTTTTGCTGAATCCCTGACTTGTCGCCGTCAGGTGTTATTGAATTATTTTGGTGAATATCAGCGCGAGCCTTGTGGGAACTGCGATATTTGCCTCGATCCGCCCACTCGCTATGATGGTACCGAAGATGCGCAAAAAGCACTGTCTTGTGTCTATCGCATGGGGCAGCATTTTGGGGTGCTCTATGTGGTGGAAGTTTTAAGAGGAGCTGATACCCAACGTATTCGTGAGCATGGCCATCATAAATTATCGACCTATGGTCTTGGCAAAGATAAAAGCCAAGAGCACTGGGTGAGTGTGCTGCGACAATTAATTCACAGTGGCCTACTTAGCCAAAATATCACCCGCAATATGGTGTTACAGTTAACGGAAGCGGCGCGCCCTGTTTTGCGAGGCGAAACTCGCCTGCAGTTAGCTGAGCCCAGAGTGGTACGAGTAAAAGCTAAAGATAAAAGCGATGCAGTGCTCACTCGCAGCGAAGATAAGGCTTTATTTCAAGCGCTGCGCCAATTGCGTAAAGAGTTGGCCAATGAAGCAGATGTGCCACCTTATGTGGTATTTAGTGATGCTACCTTAATTGAGATGGCGCGCTTTCGGCCCGAAAACGAAGCACAGTTATTAGGGATTAATGGCGTCGGTCATCGTAAGCTAGAGCGCTATGGCGCCGCTTTTCTAGCCGCACTTAGCCAAGCTCGTTAATCATCACTGGCTGGTAAGTTTGCATAATAAGCAGCTAAGTCGGCAATGTCGGCATCTGACAGCGGTTTGGCCATGGGCGCCATGGTGTCATCGACACGCAGTCCATCGCGAAACTGTTGTAGTTGTGCAATTAAATACGCTTCTTTTTGACCCGCTAAGTTGGGATAGGACTTTTCTACAGAAATTCCGGCTGGGCCGTGGCAAGCGGCACACACCGCCGACTTGGCTTTTCCCGCCCCAACACTCCCTGCAGCCAATGCGGGGGCGCTGAGTAGGGCTAGGGCAGCCATCCATAACTTCATAACAAACTCCGTACGGTTTTTGAGGATAACCAGCTAATAATGTGTGGTCGTGATAGTGATCGCCACACCGTTTTAAGGAGGCGTAGTATAAAGTAAGCTAGGGTAAGAAATAAATGCCGTGCCGCAAAAGAGGACTTAAATATGCGCTTAGATAATCGATACGCCACTTTTGCTTGGGCTGGCGCTAAGGTAACGCCTAGTCCGTTACGAGATCCGCAGTTACTATTGTTAAATAGTGAGTTGGCCGAGCAGCTGGGGATACACCTTAGCCAAACCCAGTGGCGAGACTTAGTGAGTGGTCACTGGCTTGCGCCAGAAATGAGCCCGTTTGCTCAAGTCTACGCTGGGCACCAGTTTGGCGGCTTTAGTCCACAGTTAGGTGACGGGCGCGCCATGTTGTTAGGGGAGGTAATCGCCCCCAACAATCAGCGCTGGGATCTACATCTTAAAGGGGCGGGCAAAACGCCTTTTTCTCGCTTTGGTGATGGGCGCGCGGTATTGCGTTCTTCATTACGAGAATATTTAGCATCAGAAGCGCTACATCATTTAGGTATACCAACCACTCGCGCCTTAGCCTTAGTGGGCAGTAACGAGCCCGTTTATCGGGAGCAAACAGAGTCTGGTGCGGGGTTGTTACGTGCTGCTCCCAGTCATTTACGCTTTGGCCATTTTGAATACTTTTATTATCAAAAACAGCCCGAGCATATCCCAACACTGCTCGACTATTTGATTGATACCCAATGGCCAGAGTTAACAAAAGACGCTACAGGCTACGCTGCTTTATTCGCTCGTGTAGTTGAAAAAACGGCTGAGCTGATTGCAAAGTGGCAGTTAGTGGGCTTTTGTCATGGGGTGCTAAATACCGATAATATGTCGATGTTGGGTCTTACCTTAGATTATGGACCTTATGGCTTTTTAGATGCCTATGATCCTGACCATATTTGCAATCATTCCGACTCAGGCGGTCGTTATGCCTACGATCAGCAACCGGCAGTAGGCTTATGGAATTTACAACGCTTAGCACAGGCGTTATCGGGCGTTATTGCTTTAGAGTCGCTACAAGCCGCCTTAAGCCATTATGAGCAGCAACTGATGGGGGCTTACTCAGCAGGAATGCGCCACAAACTAGGATTGGTCAGTTGGCAAGCGGGGGATCCGGAGTTATTTCGCGATATGTTTACCCTGATGGCAGCACAAAAAGTGGATTACACAAATTGGTTTCGCCAGCTCGCCCAGTTAACTGTAAAAGGTGAAATGCCAGCTCAGCTCTTAGCGCTGCTATCTGAGCCCGCGGCGGGAGTCGCTTGGTTAACGCGTTATCAACAGCGGCTAGCCGAAGAAAATATTGAGCACCAGGTTAAAGTAGCGCAGATGAATAGTGTTAATCCTAAATATATTTTGCGCAATCATTTAGCGCAGCAGGCAATAGAAAAAGCAGAGCAAGGAGACATGGCCGAAGCCGATCGACTATTAATGGTGTTGGCCCGTCCCTTTGCTGAGCAGCCAGAGTATGAAGCCTATGCGCAATCAGCGCCGAGCTGGGCTCGTGATTTGACTATTTCTTGTAGCTCCTGATTGTTCTGGCGCTGTACGCCGTAAGTTAAAGAGCTACACTGATTTGCTCTGATCTTATCGCGCGCGGCTCTAGAGGTATGGCTATTTCTATCTAGATGAGAGAAGTAATATTATGACGACAAGGATGTTAGCGGTGACACAGCCGTTAACTTTAGATAACTTTCCAGCTTGGGCTAAACAGTTCGTCGCCACCTTGGAATTAGAGCTGATAGAGCAAGAGCAGGGCGCCGATTATTATCAGTGGCGGGTTTGCTTTGAAGGCACTCAGTTATTTTTATGTTTTCAGCATTATGCTGATTGTGCTTGGTTAGAACCTTTACGCCGTGAAGAACAAGCCGTGGCCGATTGGCTAGCGGCACAGTGGCAAACAAAGTTACTCGTGGAGTGATTTTATTTTCAAATGAAGACAAACGCTGCATTAATCGTTAACATAGCGGCGCATACATTCCGGTGCTGCCTAAACAGAAGTGGTTTGCACTATTGAGTGCGAGGCAGGTAAGTGAATGTAGTTCCGGAATGGGTTCCCTAACCCCATTAATCAAAAAGGTGAAAATGTGATTATTTCCCCGCAACAATATAATACTGCGCTGATCCGGCTATCTCTGTTTCATATCAGTGTGATTGCCGCCAGTAACTACTTAGTACAACTACCGTTTACGCTATTTGGTTTTCATACCACTTGGGGTGCGGTGAGCTTTCCATTTATTTATTTAGCCACCGATCTTACAGTGCGGGTGTTTGGCGCAGCGATGGCGAGACGCATCATTTTTTTAGTGATGTTTCCGGCATTGGCCAGCTCCTATGTGCTGACAGTCTTGTTTTTGGATGCTAACTATCAAGGACTCGCTGCTCTGGGTGAGTTTAATTTGTTTGTTGCTCGGATCGCCTTTGCCAGCTTTATGGCCTATGTGCTGGGGCAGATCATGGATGTGTCGGTATTTAATCGACTGCGTCAGTTAAAAAGTTGGTGGATAGCCCCTACTTGCTCCACTATTTTTGGCAACTTAGTTGATACTTTAGTGTTTTTTAGCGTGGCTTTTTATCGCTCACCCGACGCTTTTATGGCTGAGCATTGGGTAGAAATAGCCTGGGTCGACTATGGGGTTAAGCTGATGTTTAGCCTGCTGTTATTTGTGCCTGCCTATGGCTTACTGCTTAAGTTTTTAAGCAGTAAGCTAATAGGTAATAGTGAAGTAGCGGTACAGGTGCGGGTTAGCGGCTAATCGCTTCTATATCTAGCGCTGTGGCGTAATCTTCTAGCTCCTGCTCGCTTAGGCCGCGGCCATTGAGTTGAACGAGAATACGATTATCAATAAGCAGCTGTAGCTCTTGGTTTTTGTCTTCTTGTTTAATCATGGCCGTTTGGCCTTTTATGGATTTCATTTTATAGCCGCCCATACTGGCCATGCTGGGATTAGTAAATAACATCGCCATGGTTTGTAGTAGGGGAGAGTCTTTGGTGATACTGATTTCTAAGCTGCCGCCATCTTTACGATATTGTCGAGTAGCATTGATGCCACCGCCAAAAAATGCCGCTGAGCTGGCCTCACTTTTTACAGCATCTGCTTTCCAGCCCGAGAGGGGTTCTGGAAATAATGTGCCTAGCTCTGTGGCTTGCTGCTGGCGGATCAAGGTGGCCGCATAGTCAAATTGACTCGCCGCCTGAGATAATTTTCCGGCCTGATAGGCTTGGCTACCTTCACTGATCGCCTTTTCAATCTCGCTACTATCGGCCCATAGTAGACAAGGGACTAATAAGCCTGCCCATAACCAGTGTTGCTTCATATTAATGCTCTCCTACGCTGTTGTAGGCTAGTGTAGCTCAGTTAGTAGTGAGCGCTCACCGACAAAAATGAAGAAAGTAGCACAAAAGCAGAAAAAGAGGTTTGCAATTAGTAATGATAACGATTATCGTTAACTTGCTTTCGAAAGACGACTTCCTTGTAAGTAGTAAGTGAAATTGGTTTTTGATTGCGCGACATTGCTCACATTGCTTCCAGAGTTTTTAGGCCAGCTTATAGCTGGCCTTTTTTTTGATAGCTAGAGTGCGAGTAAACGTTTTACTAACTTAGCAATGCCGGTATCAGCTTGAGCGATATCTTTAGCGAGCATATAAGCTGGCGTAGAAAGCACTTGATAGCGGCTATCTTCTACTACATCGGTGACAGCACAACCAACGTGTTCGCCACCCATGGCATTAAAAGCTTCGGCCACTCCTGCATCAGTACCTATGGTGCCTTTAACTCCTGCTGGATAGATCTTAGGAATTAAGATCGGCGCTATACAGCAATAACCCGCTGGCTTGCGCTCGCTGGCAAAGGCTTTACAGGCCGCTAATACTTCGGGATCCAAAGTCATATTGGCACCTTGCTCAGCAAAGTCGCACAGGTTGGTGGCCACACCAAAGCCGCCGGGTAATAAGAGGGCATCAAAATCGGCCACCGCTAATTCGCTCAACGGTTTAATTTCGCCGCGAGCAATACGCGCCGCTTCAACTAATACATTACGCTCACCGCCCGCATCGGCTTCGCCGCTAAGGTGATTAGTCACTTGCTGGGGTTTATCGGGAGCAAAACATTGGTAGCTGGCCCCTTGTTTGGTGAGGTGCAACAAGCATAATACTGCTTCATGAATCTCTGAGCCGTCATTCACACCACAGCCCGACAAAATAATGGCAACTTTTTTCATCTTCGTCTCCTTATTCCTATCTATAAGATCCGTCCTCTCCATGCTAGCATTTATTTTATGCTAGCAGATCCGTTGTACCTATTTATAAAGTACTCCACATTATCAGATCGTAATTTAGGATCGTTAAATTAACGATAACTTATTGATAATAAAAGATTATATGTTGTTGGTTAGATCTTGCGTGGATCAGCTTTGCACAGAGTTATCCACAGGCTAGCGGCGCGGTGGATCCGGCCTAACATGGTGTGAACGGCTTGGCTATGGCATGCTAACAGGCAACGCATTAACGAGAACGACACCATGGTTGCCATTCCTGATAAACCCCTGATCCTGGTTGATGGATCATCTTATTTATATCGCGCTTACTTTGCCTCCCAACGTGCCGATCTACGCACCAGTGATGGCCGCCCTACCGGTGCCATTCGGGTAGTAACTAATATGGTGCGTAGTTTACAAAAGCAGTTTCCTGACTCTTGTATCACGGTCATCTTTGATGCGAAAGGCAAAACTTTTCGCGATGATCTCTATAGCGAATATAAAGCTCAGCGCGCGCCTATGCCTGATGATCTACGTAGTCAGGTAGAGCCGATCCATCAAATTATTAAAGCCATGGGCTTACCTTTACTTATTGAGCAGGGCGTAGAAGCCGACGATGTGATTGGCACCTTAGCTCGCCAAGCGACCGAGCAGCAATTAGATGTAGTGATCAGTACCGGCGATAAAGATATGGCACAGTTGGTCTCTGATCATGTGCTGCTGATGGATACCATGAAAAATGAGTATCTGGATCGCGCCGGTGTAATCGATAAGTTTGGTGTGCCGCCTGAGCTTATCATCGACTTGCTGGCGCTGGTGGGCGATAAAGCTGACAATATTCCTGGTATGCCAGGTGTTGGTGAAAAAACCGCGCTCGCATTATTACAAGGTTTGGGCTCTATAGCAGAGATTGCGGATAACTTAGATGAGGTGGCCGCGTTAGGATTTCGCGGTTCCAAAAGCTTTGCGGCCAAGTTTGCTGAGCACAGAGAGTTACTCGATTTATCTTATGAACTTGCCACCATTAAAACCGATGTGCCCCTAGAGTGGCAGCCCAATGAGTTAGTACAACAAGCACCCGATACCGAAGCGCTGATCGCTTTATTTAAAGAGTATGAATTTCGTAACTTATTGGCGGAGTTAACATCCGAGCCTGCCACTAATAATAAGGCCAAAGTGCCGGCGTTAGAGGTGAGCTATGAAACGCTTGTTACTGAACAACAGCTAACTGACTGGGTAGCACGGTTAGCGAATGCACCTTATTTTGCTTTAGATACCGAAACCACCAGCTTGAATTATCGCGATGCTCGCTTAGTCGGTATTTCTTTTGCCGTTGAAGCGGGTAAAGCTGCCTATGTGCCGTTTGGCCATGATTATATTGATGCGCCTGAGCAACTCGATGAAGCTATGGTACTTAATGCGCTTAAGCCGCTGTTAGAAGACGCTAACTTAGCTAAGGTAGGACAAAACCTAAAGTACGATGCCAATGTACTAAAAAACCATGGCATAGAATTACGCGGCATCGAGTTTGATACCATGCTGGAGTCGTATGTGCTGAACTCAGTACAAACACGCCACGATATGGACAGCATGGCTAACTTTTTTCTCGACCATGCGACTACCCCCTTTACCGAGATTGCTGGCAAAGGTGCCAAGCAGTTGACCTTTAATCAAATTCCTTTAGAACAAGCTGCTTTTTACGCCGCCGAAGATGCAGATATTACCCTGCGCTTGCACCATCACCTCACCACCGAGCTGGCAAAAGAGCCGACGTTGCAAACCGTTTTGACCGAGATTGAGATGCCCTTAGTGCCGATTTTGGCCCACATGGAATACACTGGGGTAAAAATAGACAGCCAGCTGTTAGCCAAGCAAAGTGAAGAAATTACTCAGCGTTTAAAAGAGTTAGAAGAGGCCGCCCACGAGTTGGCTGGTGAACCTTTTAACCTAAGCTCGCCCAAGCAGTTAGGAGAAATCTTATTTACTAAGCTTGAATTGCCAGTGATTAAAAAAACGCCAAAGGGTGCACCTTCTACCGCTGAAGAAGTATTACAAGAGTTGGCGCTGGATTACCCGTTACCTAAATTACTGATGGAATATCGAGGCTTAAGTAAACTTAAATCTACTTATACCGATAAATTGCCACACATGGTCAATGAGCACAGTGGCCGCATTCATACTTCATACCATCAGGCGAATGCCGCCACCGGCCGATTATCGTCATCAGATCCTAACCTGCAAAATATTCCTATTCGCACCCCAGAAGGGCGGCGGATCCGCCAAGCTTTTATTGCCGAGCCCGGCTATAAGCTGGTGGCAGCGGACTACTCACAAATTGAACTGCGGATCATGGCGCATTTATCTAAGGATAAAGGCTTGCTTGATGCCTTTGCTAAGGGGCTCGATATTCACAAGGCTACCGCTGCCGAAGTGTTTGATGTACCACTAGAGTCGGTAACCAGCGAACAACGCCGCCGTGCGAAGGCCATTAACTTTGGCCTTATTTATGGCATGAGTGCCTTTGGCCTATCTCGTCAGTTAGGTATTCCGCGCCATGAATCCCAAGCTTATATGGATATTTATTTTGAACGCTACCCCGGCGTGTTGCGTTATATGGAAGACACTCGGCAGCTTGCCGCAGAAAAGGGCTATGTAGAAACGCTGTTTGGTCGACGTCTTTATTTACCCGAGATCAACGCCAAAAATGGAGCTCGCCGTAAAGGCGCAGAGCGCGCGGCAATTAATGCGCCCATGCAAGGGACCGCTGCCGATATCATTAAAAAGGCCATGATCAAGGTAGAAGAATGGCTCAAGCTGCAAGGCCATGATGAAGTACAAATGCTAATGCAGGTGCACGATGAATTGGTGTTTGAAATTCGCGAAGATAAAGTGGCCACTTTTAAGCAGCAGATCTGCGATATTATGGAACAAGCTGCCACTCTCGATGTACCGCTGTTAGTAGAGGCGGGCGAAGGAGATAATTGGGATCAAGCGCATTAGAGCAGCGCCGAGCACCAAGCGCCCAGCACCAAGCTAAAGATTAGGGATAGAAACCGAGCCGAGAAGCTCGGTTTTTTCTTGCTCGGCGCTTGATACTTAGCGCTCGGCGCTGTGGGTACCGCTTTCTTTTCAGCGGTTAGGCCGCTATTATCGGGGCTTGTTAGTCGGGGAGCCTTAGGCTGAGACGGTATTCATTATCGGACCCGCTGTACCTGATCCAGTTAATGCTGGCGGAGGAAACTAACGGCCTTTGTTTGGCCTAGGTTCCTTTGCCTGAAGGAACCTAATATGACACAACAAAAACCTATCATACTGACTATCGCGGGCTCCGACAGTAGCGGTGGCGCGGGCATTCAAGCGGATATTAAAGCGATTTCAGCGACCGGTGGCTACGCCTGCTCAGTGGTAACGGCCGTTACTGCACAAAATACGCAAGGGGTGAGTGCCGTACATTCTATTCCGCAAGAAATAATTAAGGCGCAGCTGGATGCGGTGTTTACCGATCTTAAAGTAACGGCAGTGAAAGTGGGGATGTTGGGCGACAGTGCCACTATTAATACGGTGGCCAATGCCCTAAAAAAATACCGCCCTAAGATATTAGTCGTCGATCCGGTGATGGTCACCGCTAATGGCGATATGCTGCTGGCGTCTGAGGCGGTACAAAGTTTATGTCGCGAATTACTGCCGTTAGCTGATGTGATCACGCCTAATTTACCTGAAGCTGCCGCGTTACTGGGTGTGGCTATCCCTAAGCAACTATCTGCAGTAGATGCTTTGTTTAATGGCCTAGGTGCACTGGACTGTGCGGCGGTACTGGTGAAAGGCGGATTTTTACAACAAGAAGCACGCAGCCCCGACTGGTTACTGACCAAGCAAGAGGTACGCTGTTTTGATACGCCTCGTGTCATGACTCGTAATACCCATGGCACAGGGTGTACTTTATCGGCGGCGTTAGCCTGCTACTTAGGACAAGGACTGAGCATGGAGCAAGCGGTCGCCCGTGCTAAGCAGTATATCGACCAAGCCATCGCGGCGGGCAGTCAGCTGCACATTGGCCAAGGTCGAGGCCCTGTAGAGCATTTTTTACCAGCTAACCAGCTCTCTCAATGTGAGCAGTGACTTAGCGTGCAGAGCCTTGAGCTTGCTCCCATACCGACTGGATGTGTTGAGGTAGCTGTATAGCATCAAAGGGTTTAGCAATCACCTCAATGGCGCCTAAGGCTTTATAGGCGGCCACTTCATGAGCTTGAGTTTTAGCGGTCATAAACACCACAGGTGTGTTTGCTAAGGGCGCTAGCTTGCGCAACTGCTCCAAGGTGGCTGGGCCGTCTAGATTAGGCATCATGACATCTAATAACAGCAGTTGAGGAGCAAAGTCCACCGCAGCCGCAATGGCCTGAGCGCCAGAAGCACAGGCCAATACTTCAAAATTCCCCACGACTTGCAAGGCAATTTGGCCTATTTCGCGAATATCATCATCGTCTTCTACATAGAGAATGCGGGTGAGCGTCTGGCTATTCATGGTTTTTGCCTTCTTCCAGTTGGTCTCTATTATCTAGCCACTGTTTTGGCTCCAGTTTTGCTTGGCGTAGCAAGCGTTCCATTTCAATCCCTTGTAAGTTACCTGTCGCCTTTAGTCCGGCTAGATGCATAACAAATAAGGTACGCTGTGTAGCGTGGCTGGGGTATAGGTGAATAGCGCCAATGAGTTCTCTTAACGGGAGGGGTAATCGCCATTGTTTTTTTAATTGGTTACCAAAAGAAGGACTCCACCGCGGGATAAGCGTTTCAATTTGCTCAACGGTTAACGGACCTTGACGATGAATAAAGTCTTGTAAGGTACGCAGTAGGGCTAGCTCACCACTTCTGCTAAGCAAACCGGCAGTATAACAATTGAGCTCGTCCACTCCGGCACTTAACGCCATGGC
>JAAYRH010000112.1 GCA_012518835.1 Aeromonadales bacterium
ATTTAGCTCAGCAGGAAGGATTTGATTAAAGCCACCACTTCGTGGTGGTGCGCCTTTCACCACCACCTAAATTAACTCGCTTTGGCTCATTAGATTTAGATGGAGCACTTGGCGCTATTGGGTAGAGACGTTCAATGTGGCAAAATAACCGTCTATTGTATACAGTCTATGCGTAGTAAATAACGCATTCACTCACTCACTGAAAACAGCTTTATCATAAGCTGTTTTCAGTTTTTTACTCTAGGCAAACGCGCAGATGACCACCCGAATTCTTATTTGTGACGATTCTGCATTGGCTCGCAAACACCTAGTCAGTGCGTTACCGGCCGACTGGGACGTGAGCATTCAGTTGGCAAAAGATGGCAATGAGGCCTTAGCGCACCTTCAGCATCATCCTGTCGATGTATTATTTCTCGATCTTAATATGCCGAAGCTGGACGGTTATCAAGTGCTCGCCGCCATTAATGAGCGGAAACTTGAAGTGTTTACGCTAGTGGTCTCCGCTGATATTCAGCCTAAAGCGCTACAACAGGTGACAGCGCTGGGCGCGATGGCTTTTATAAAAAAGCCCATCGTGACTCAGGAGCTAGCCTCGCTATTAGCCGACTATGGTTTGTATCGCCCTACCGGTCAGGTGGCAGCTCGCGATTTGAGCAAGGTTGCGGCTCCTATTTCGCTAGAAGAACAATTGCAAGAGCTGGCGAACGTGGCCATGGGGCAAGCGTCTAGTCTGTTAGCACAATTGTTGGGTTCTTTTATTTATCAGCCTATTCCTAAGGTCTCTTTTCTCGAACGCAGTGAGCTCACTATGACGTTATCTGCTTTAAGTTCTCACAAAGAGTATTCGGGTGTTTGCCAAGGCTTTATTGGTTCGGGGATCGCCGGCGAAGCCTTGTTACTATTTTCTGATACCAGCAATGAGGCTATGGCGCAGCTACTGCATTATGATCACCAAGAAGCCATCGCGCCTGAAGTAGAAGTCCTTATGGATATGTCTAACATTTTGTTTGGTGCTTTTTTAAAAGGGTTGGGGGAGCAACTGGATATCCGCTTTGGATTGGGCCAACCCAGCTTACTCGGTAATCAAGAGCAGTTAACTGCTTTATTACGCCACCATCAACGCCAAACAGGTAGCTTCTTGTGTATTGAAATTCCTTATCTATTAGAACAAGAGCGCATTAACTGTAACCTGTTGATCATATTCGCCCAAGGAACAGCGGTACGCTTAGAAAAACGCCTAGCCTATCTAACGGAGTAACAGCAGGCATGAAGAAACTTGATATGCATGATATCCATTTTTTGGTGGATATGCTGGGATCGGTAGATATGGGGCTTGTGATATTAGACAGCGACTTTCGCGTCCAGCTGTGGAACGGCTTTATGGAAAACCACAGTGGCATTACTTGGAATACCGTGCGCGATAACAACCTCTTTGAGCTGTTTCCCGATTTACCGCAAAAATGGCTAACTCAAAAAATTGATACGGCCATTACCTTAAATACCCGAGCTTTTACCTCGTGGCGATTACGTCCTTATCTGTTTCGCTTTGCTAATAGCCGGCCTATTACCGGCACCACATCTTATATGTATCAAAACGTCACTATTACGCCGTTATCAGAATATGACGGCAGCAGAAATCGCGTTTGCTTGATGATTTATGATGTCACCGACGTCGCCAGCAGCCGACTGGCGCTAGAGGCCGCCAATCAACAACTAGCGCAGCTTAGCGTTACCGATAACTTAACTGGCTTATTGAATCGCGGGGCGTGGGAAATCAAACTTAATGAAGAGTTTGCGCGCTGCAAGCGTTACACCAAACACAGTAGTTTACTGATGTTAGATATAGATCACTTTAAGAGGGTGAATGACCAGTATGGCCATCCGGTAGGGGATGATGTGATCCGTCATTTAGCAGAGCTATTGCGTACCTGTTTTCGCAGTACCGATTTTCCTGGTCGCTATGGAGGTGAAGAGTTTGCTGTTGTTTTACCCGAAACCGATGCCGAGGCGGCACGCATTATTGCCGAGCGTTTACGTCAGACCATTGCCGATACGGTGGTAGAAAGCCACGGTCACCAATTGTCTTATAGTGTCAGTATCGGCATCGCCTGTCTCGATAGCAGCATCGCTACTGCTAGCCAGTGGATTAAAACGGCCGATCAGGCGTTATACGATGCTAAAAACGGTGGGCGTAACCAAGTGTGTGTCGCCACCTTACCGGCACCAGCCGACATTGCAAAGTAAAACAGGCTCCTGCTTTAGCGGGAGCCTGTTGATTAGCATCACTTGAGAGCCGGTTAGTTCAGCTCAATCACCTCAAAGTCCACCACGGTGTCAACATCGGCGTCGTAGTCTACGCCTTCGATCCCAAAGCCAAACAGGCGCAAAAACTCGTCTTTATAGCCTTGGTAATCGGTAAGCTGATAAATATTATCATCTTGTACCTGTGGCCAAATTTCACGACAAGCATTTTGTACGGTATCGCGCAGTTCCCAGTCATCTAGGCGCAAACGGTTTTCTTCATCAACTTCCAGGGGCTGACCGCTGTAAAGCTGAGTGGCAAATAAACGCTGGATCTGCTCGATACAGCCTTCATGAATGCCCTGCTCTTTCATGATCTTAAAGGCCATAGAAATATACAGCGGCATTACTGGGATCGCCGCTGAGGCTTGGGTCACCACTGATTTTAATACCGCAACATGGGCGCTGCCACCGGTGGCTTTTAATTTGGCATCAATAGCGTGGGCGGCGCGGTCGAGATCTTCTTTGGCTTTACCTAAGGTACCGTGCCAGTAAATAGGCCAAGTTAAATCGGTACCAATATAAGAGTAAGCCACCGACTTGGCGCCATCGGCTAGTACGCCGGCATCAGCTAAGGCTTGCATCCACAGCTCCCAGTCTTCCCCGCCCATCACTTTAATAGTGTCGGCAATTTCTTGCTCATTAGCAGGCTCAACGACGGCTTCAATTAATACATCTTTATTGGTGTCGAGGGCGGTAGACTTATAGGGTTCGCCAATGGGCTTTAGTGCCGAGCGTACCACCTCCCCTGAATCGGGCAGCTTGCGTACCGGCGAAGCAAGGGAGTAAACCACGAGATCAATTTCGCCTAAGTCTTGTTTAATCAGCTCAATCACTTGTTCGCGACAAGCATGAGAAAAGGCATCGCCATTAATGCTTTTTGCGTATAAACCCGCTTCTTTAGCCGCTTTATCGAAAGCCGCAGCGTTATACCAACCAGCAGAGGCGGTTTTACGTTCAGTGCCTGGTTTTTCAAAAAATACGCCTATGGTGGCGGCATCGCTACCAAAGGCAGCATTAATGCGCGAGGCCAAGCCGTAACCGGTAGAAGCGCCAATCACCAGCACTTTTTTAGGCCCTGATTCCAGCTTGCCCTTGGCTTTGACGTAGGCTATCTGCTCACGTACATTCGCTTCACAGCCCACCGGATGGGTGGTAGTACAAATAAAACCGCGGACCTTGGGTTTAATAATCATAAAAAGACGTGCCTCGCTTGTTCTTAATTAGCCGCTAAAGATACCCTATTCTAGAGCAAATGTGAGGCCTTGGGTTGAGCCCCCACCTAACAAATCCCATAAATAATGATGGAATACTGATGTTTACCCTACGTCCCTATCAGCAAGAAGCGGTGCAACGCACCTTGGAATACTTTCGCCACCACAGCGCACCTGGATTAATAGTGCTGCCTACCGGTGCCGGTAAAAGCTTGGTGATTGCTGAATTAGCACGTTTGGCTCGCGGCCGCGTGTTAGTGCTGGCGCATGTGAAAGAGCTGGTGGAACAAAACCACGATAAATACCAAAACTATGGCCAACAGGCGGCTATTTTTTCGGCGGGCTTAGGCAGAAAAGAAGTCGACACCCAAGTGGTATTTGGCTCAGTGCAGTCGGTAGCGCGCAATTTAGAGCAATTTGCCAACTTTAGCCTAGTGGTGATTGATGAATGTCATCGGGTGTCTAATGAACAAGACAGTCAATATCTCACCGTCATTAAGCACCTGCGAAGCTCACAGCCAAACCTTAAAATTCTGGGCTTAACCGCGACGCCTTATCGATTAGGGCTAGGCTGGATTTATGAAACTCATTATCACGGCATGGTGCGCAGTCGCAGTGAGCGCTTTTTTAAACATTGTTTATTTGAGCTCCCACTGCGGTTAATGATCAAACAAGGCTATTTATGCCCACCGGATCTTATTGATGCGCCAGTGGTACATTACGACTTTTCTCGACTCTATGAACAAGGGCTATTTACCGAAGCCGCCTTAGAAAAGGAACTAGCGCGCCAGCCCAGAGTGACGCCGCACATCGTGCAGCAAATTCAAGACTATAGCCAAGAGCGCGAAGGGGTGATGGTGTTTGCCGCCACGGTGCGCCACGCCCAAGAAGTAGCCAGCTTATTACCACCCGAGCACACCGCCTTAATTACGGGGGACACGCCGGGTGCCGAGCGAGATGCCATTATTAGCCGCTTTAAAGCGCGGGAGCTAAAGTTTTTGGTCAACGTGTCGGTGCTCACTACCGGTTTTGATGCGCCCCATGTGGATGTGATTGCCCTGCTGCGCCCCACGCAATCGGTGGCGCTGTATCAGCAAATTATTGGCCGAGGCTTGCGCTTAAGTCCAGGCAAGACCGACTGTTTGGTACTGGATTATGCCGCCAATAACATGGATATCTTTGCCCCTGATGTAGGCGAGCCACGCCCTAACCCCGATTCCACACAAGTGCAGGTATTGTGCCCTGCTTGTGGCTTTGCCAATATTTTTTGGGGAAAAACTGACAACCAAGGTGAAATTTTGGAGCATTATGGTCGGCGCTGCCAAGGCATGTTTGAGCCCGTAGAAGTGGATGAAATAGGCGAGCCCTGTGGTTATCGCTTTCGTTATAAGTCGTGCCCTAACTGTTTAGCCGAAAACGATATTGCCGCCCGCCAATGCCAAGACTGTGGTCACTTATTAGTCGACCCCGATAAAAAATTGAAAGAAGCGCTGGCACTAAAAGATGCACTTATTTTACGCTGTGCAGGCTTAACCATGGAGGCGGCCAAAGCAAAATACGGCCCGGCGCTTAAAGTGACCTATCACGATGAAGATGGCACTGAGCTGTCGCAATGGTATGCTTTTGACACCAAAGGTAAAGGGGGCCGTTTTTATTTAGAGTTTGTGCGCCCCCATTGGCCTGCACCGGGGCTTGAGCCTGAGTTTAACTCTCTTGAAGCCGTATTGGCCCACAGTGAGCGCTTTCGCCACCCCGACTTTGTGATCGCTCGGCCTTATAAAAAAGGCTGGCGCATTCGGGAAACCTTATTTGATTATCAAGGGCGGTTTCGTACTGCCCATGCATTATAAAGAGTGTTATGAAACCTTATCTTAGCGCCGTAGGCGCGCTTATTATTAGCCTAATAGTCACGCCAGCCAATGCCGTGGCGCCCACCCCACCCGAGCACAGTCAAACCGCTTGGTTGTTAGCCGACGCCCGCAGTGGCGACATAGAAGCCGCCTATCAGCCTGAGCTATTACTCAAGCCCGCCTCTACCCAAAAGCTAGTGACTACTTTGGCCGGGGCGCTAGCGTTAGGCCCAGATTGGCGTTATCAAACTCAGGTTCGTTATCAAGGTCAGTTAGACAAGGGTCGGTTAACGGGGGACTTGCTGATCGATTTTGTCGGTGATCCTAGTCTTTCTCGTGAGCAGCTGCAGGCGTTATTAAAACGCAGTGGCGTACGCTATGTTTCTGGAAATGTCTTACTCAACCAAGGGCACTTTAGTGGCTACGATAGAGGCAATGGCTGGTCGTGGAATGATTTAAGTGTCTGTTATACCGCTCCCGCCGCCGCGCTGATTATAGATCGCAACTGCGTGCAAGGCGCCTTATATGCCAAGTCTAATCAAGCGGCACGCGCCACCGTCCCCGCACATCAACCGGTAAAGGTGAGTGCCAATGTATTGGTATTAAATAAAGCGCAGCGCGAACGTCAATTTTGCTCGTTAGATGTGCAAATGAGCGCGCCCAATCAATATCACCTCACCGGCTGTATTGGCCCCCGTAAAGAGCCGTGGCCACTGCGTTTTGCCATTCAAGATGTCAATGCGTGGGGTAGTGAGCTTACTCAATGGGCGCTCAACCAAAACGGCATTACCGTCGCAGGTAATATTAGGAGCGCTCACCTTGATGCTAGCGACTGGCCAAGCTTAGCCAGCCATGCTTCACCTACCCTTAAAACCTTAAGTAAACGTATTTTAGAAGACTCAGATAACTTATATACCGACAGTGTACTGCGTACCTTAGGCGGCCTGCACTTTAAGCAACCCGGTAGTTTTGCTAATGGCACGCAAGCGGTGCGCGAGATCTTGAGTGAAGAAGCAGGCATCGACTTAGGCCCCACTTGGCTGGCCGATGGCTCGGGCTTATCAGCCCATAACTTGCTGCGCGCTCAAGATTTATTAGCGGTGCTTATGACCATTAGTAACGACCCACGTGCCCAGTGGCTAATGGAGCTATTACCCGTTAGCGGTGAAACTGGCACCTTACAATATCGACGCAGCGTACAAAGTCCCGCATTAAAAGGACAGGTACAGGCTAAAACTGGCAGTATTGCCCATGTGCAAAACTTAGCCGGATTTCTCGATACGGCGAGTGGCCAGCGTAAAGCGTTTGTATTATTACAAAATGGCTTATCTGTTAGCCCAGAGCAAGAGCGGCGCATTGCTGATAATGAACAAGAATGGCCAGCCCGCAACTTTGAGCGCCAGTGGCTAGAAGCTGCTGTGTCTGGCGACTTGATAGACTAGGCCTATTAATTACCAATAAACTAACGATTTATCTTTAAGGCATCTGACTCATATACTGATGTCATTCACCCACAGCCCTACTGGCTGAACAGGAGTAGAGTATGTTTGTAGTTATTTTTGGTCGTCCCGGCTGCCCGTTTTGTGTTCGTGCTAAAGAGCTTGCAGAAAAGCTCAGCACCGATCGCGAAGACGTTAAGTATCGCTATATTGATATTCATGAAGAAGGTATTTCTCGGGAAGATTTAGAAAAAACCGTAGGCAAGCCGGTAGAAACGGTACCGCAAATATTTATTGACCAAGAGCACATTGGTGGCTATACGGAATTTGAAGCTTACGCAAAAGCTAATTTAGGACTATTTCAGTAGTTTTTGCTAGCCAGTCAGGATGAACAGTAGTTAATTCTGCTTTTGTCCTGATTGGCCATATTTAGCTTCTGTCATTTCCTGGTGAGTGACTCCCTTTTTGCTCACTTTTATTGATTATGCTGGGCGCCCCCCTTTTCATCTGCCTTGCAAAGTCTCATCATAGCTAAATAATTCAAATCTTTCCGTGATGGCCCCTATTGCGCCGTCGCTTAATTCTGAGGCTGTTCGCATCCATGTACTCTGTAGATAAATCCCATAAGCTGGATAATGTGTGTTACGACATTCGTGGTCCGGTTCATAAAGAAGCTCGTCGCTTAGAAGACGAGGGACATC
Source organism: Aeromonadales bacterium (assembly GCA_012518835.1). Lineage (GTDB taxonomy): Bacteria > Pseudomonadota > Gammaproteobacteria > Enterobacterales > Aeromonadaceae > Oceanimonas. The sequence goes on from JAAYRH010000112.1 coordinate 7,506, forward strand.
GTATTTTAAAGCTCAATATTGGTAATCCAGCCTCTTTTGGCTTTGATGCACCAGAAGAGCTATTAAAAGACGTGATTGTGAACCTACCTACCAGTCAGGGATATTGCGAGTCGAAAGGTCTATTTTCGGCGCGCAAGGCCATCATGCAGTATTATCAGCAGAAAGGGCTGCGCACAGTTGATTTAGAAGATATTTATATTGGAAACGGTGTTTCTGAATTAATCGTCATGGCCATGCAAGCCTTGCTTAACAGTGGTGACGAAATCTTAGTACCGGCGCCTGATTATCCACTCTGGACCGCCGCCGTTACTTTATCGGGTGGCAAAGCAGTGCACTATATGTGTGATGAACAGGCCGAGTGGTACCCGGATCTCGACGATATAAAAGCGAAAATTACCCCTCGCACCAAAGGTATCGTATTAATAAACCCGAACAACCCCACAGGTGCTGTGTATGGCAGCGAGTTTTTACTGGAGCTCATTGAAATTGCTCGCCAGAACAAACTGATTATTTTTGCCGATGAAATTTATGACAAAATTTTATACGACGATGTCGCCCACCATTCGGTATGTACCCTGTGTGATGATGTGCTGGTGGCCACCTTTAACGGCCTGTCTAAAAGCTATCGGGCGGCGGGTTTTCGCCAAGGCTGGATGATGCTCAGTGGCCCTAAACATCAGGCTAAAGGCTATATCGAAGGCTTAGAAATGCTATCGTCGATGCGCCTATGCGCCAACGTCCCTATGCAGCACTCTATTCAAGCGGCATTAGGTGGCTATCAAAGTATTAATGAGCTGGTTTTACCGGGCGGGCGTTTGCGCCAGCAGCGAGACGTGGCTTGGCAATTGCTCAATGATATTCCGGGTGTGAGCTGCGTTAAGCCTAAAGGGGCAATTTATTTATTCCCCCGCCTCGACCCTAAGGTATATAACATTAAAGACGACCAAAAAATGGTCTATGATTTATTGCTACAAGAAAAGCTATTAGTGGTTCAAGGCACCGGCTTTAATTGGCCTGCACCTGATCACCTGCGTATTGTAACCCTACCCCGAGTAGAAGTATTAGAAGAAGCCATTGGCCGCTTAGCCCGCTTCTTAAAGCATTATCAGCAATAAGCCAACTCACCGCCGCCCCGAGGGGCGGCGGTCTTTATAGGAGACCGTTATGACCCTCGACTCCAGCCCTACCGAGCTTGCCCGCTATATTATTGAGCAGTCCCCCGACGCCACTATATACTCTGACATTAAAGGCGATATTCGCCTGTGGAATAAGGCCGCTACTGAGATGTTTGGCTTTTCTGCAGAGCAGGCGCTTGGCCAAAGCTTAGATATCATCATTCCCGAGAAATTACGTAAAGCCCACTGGCATGGGTTTGATACTGCCATTGCCAAAGGCGTGACTAAACATAGCGGTAAACCCATGGCCACTAAAGCATTACGCGCTGACGGTAGTGAGTTTTATACCGAAATGAGCTTTGCGTTAATTGTTAACGAGCAACAAGAAGTAATTGGTACCATGGCGCAAGCGCGCGATATTACCGAGCGTTACTTAAAAGACAAAGCAACGCGAGCGCGGCTCAAAGAGTTAGAGCAAGGTAATGTTGAATGTTGAGTGGTGAGTGTTGAGGAAGGAGTGTGGACTTAACATTGCCTTAAGCTCTTACCATTAGAGAGTTTTTATCTTATCTCTATTTTTCTATGGATTCCGTGGCAAAAAGGGTTCTCTGCCTTAATCCGGCTACGCCGAATATCACGGCTAAAGCCCGCGGCTACAACGGGCTCAGATCTTGCCCTTACCCAAAGAAACAATGTTGAATTTTTAATGTTAAATTTTTAATTTTTTCACTCACCACTCACCACTCAACACTCAACACTCAACACTCAACACTCTAAAGCAGTGGGCTCAGCAGATAAAACAGGTTCTCTAAGATGCGCTGGCGTAGGGGGCGTTTGCGCCATTCTAACCAGCTGACTCTTTTACTGTGCATTAAGTAATTATCAGCAAGATGGAGTAATTCGCCCATTACTTGCCCATCGTCGATCAGCAAGGTCATTTCAAAGTTAAGCCATAGACTGCGACGGTCTAGGTTTACCGTACCCACTAAGGCAAATTGGTGATCCACGAGCACGCACTTAGTATGTAGCAAACCGGCCTGGTACCAATGGATCTCGACGCCGGCTGCTAATAACTCATCAAAAAAAGCATTGCAGGCATAGTTCACCATACGGGAGTCGTTTTTTGCCGGTAACACCAGCTGCACTTCTACGCCACGGTCGGCTGCAGAGCATAAGGCCGCGACTAGGGAATCATCTGGCACAAAGTAGGGGGTAATTAATACTAAGCGACGTGAAGACTGGTAAATTGCCGTGAGCAAGCTTTGCTGAATGGCATCCCCGCCCATAAAGGGCCCCGAGGGTAGTAGCTGCATTTTTAGCTGATTATCTAGGCAGCTTATAGGGTGATACTCTAACTGCTCTAATAATCGCTCGCCGGTTTCCATTTCCCAGTCCCAGACAAACAGCGACCATAAAATAGGCACTATGGGGCCGCGAATGCGCAGCATAATATCAACCCACTCCCCTACCCCTGCATCTTGCTTAAAGCAGCTAGGATCCACCATGTTCATGGATCCGGCATAAGCTACATCATCATCAATCACCACTAATTTGCGGTGCATCCGCAAGTCTTGGCGTTCAAATAAGATGCGTAACGGACCTACAGGCAATACTTCTACTAATTTAACGCCTGCTGCTCGTAAACGCCGTGGCCAGTGACTGCGAAAAAAACCGGCACTGCCGACGGAGTCTAATAGCACACGACAGTCTACGCCGCGTCGGGCCGCGGCCATTAATTCAAAAGCGATATCATCGGCTCGCCCGCCAGCATGCCAGATATAAAACTCCAAATAACAAGAGCTACGGGCATTACGGATATCCTCTTGCATCGCCGATAAGATGCCGTCGGTGTCTTGTAATAAGGTGAGAGCATTACCACTGAGCATCGGCATGTTGAGCCGCGCTTTTACCAATTCATAAATTGGGCGCACCGGCTCACTAACGGTAAAACGTTGGCCAGGAAAGCGTTCTACAAGTACATTAATCCAATCGGCGTAGGGACGATACATGGCTTTTGCCCGCTCGCCTCGTTTACGCCCTAGACGAACTTCGCCAAACAGAATATAAGTAGCCACACCCAGAATGGGAATGGCATAAATAAGTGCCAGCCAAGCCAGAGACACTCCAACGGGACGCCGCTTCATGATCACTCTAAAAGTCACGCCCAGCACTAGGCTGGTATGAAGGGCAAATAGCAACCAGCCTATTAAGGTATCTAAATAATCATTCAAACAAGCCTTGCTCCTCTGTCGTTAGTTAGGCAAATATTAGGTAAAAATTAAGAGGTGAATTGAAAGTCATGAAAACTATATTATTTATCGTTACATTTTGCATGGCCTTGTTTGGCTCACCAGCAGCCTTAGCCGCCCCTAGCTTGACCCTAACGGAGTCACAACTTAATCAAGGATTGCGCCAGCAATTAGGTAAAGAGTTTCCTCTTGGACTAGGCCAGTGGCTATCTGCCACCATGCAAGTACGCGATATTGCGGTTGAGTTGGGCCGCCAAGATGCCGATAAAGCCAGAGTACAGGGCCAAGCTTTACTGAATGTTAATCAGGGACAACAACGCTACCAATGGGATATTAATGCCGATTTTAACGCTCGCCCTCGTTACGATAATGAACAAGGCGCGCTGTTTTTAGATGAGTTTGAGCTATTAAATTATCAGGTTAATAACAACAGTAACTCCATGCCTGCCAGTTTTATGCTGCCCATTATACTGCAAGCGCTCACTAAGTATTTATCCCAGTATCCCGTCTATACCCTAGATGAGCAAGACCCCCTACAGCGCCAGCTAAAAGAGCAAGTAGTGAGCTTGGATATTAGTCCCGGAAAAGTTGCTTTGTATGGGATTGAATAAGTGAAGAAATCGGAAAGGGATGAACGAGAGCTAGGAAAGAGATGGGCAAGGGCTAGAAACACCGCCGTACGTTCTACGCTGACCGCTATACGTAAAGCGCATAATCCCCGCTAACATACCGCGTGAAGCTGTTGATAGTTACGCCTTCGGCGTAACGCGAGAGCAAGCGTTCGCCTACCAAGAGGACAGCGGTACGTAAAGCG
>JAAYRH010000113.1 GCA_012518835.1 Aeromonadales bacterium
AGAGAATAAGTAGCATTTTTGTCAGTGCTTTCTATTTCAATGGAGCCCGCAAAAGCGTGCGAAGAAAGGGCAACGGTTACTGCCACGGCTAAAGCTGATTTTTTAAGAGCCATTAATTATATTTCCTGATTTATTATGTGTGCTTACTGATTTTTATATTTGGGCTTGCTTAAGTAAAAGGCGGTAATAATTACACCTAAAAGTAAAACCTTAAGAAAGAAGCGGGTATTTAACCATTTCGCTAGGACTCAGACAAGACTTATTTTTATATGCAATAGGAGTTAAATCTAAAGCGCTAATTTATGACGCAGTGAACATCAGCAGGAGAAGTCTAATTTAATTGGTGCTTAAATAAAAAGACCCTGCCGAAGCAGGGTCTTTTTATTCTAATCTGATATGTCAGTAAAATTACCGACCGAAGTTGGCTCGCTGTACCGCTTTGGCGTTATTCGCCATTTCTGGTAACTCTAAAGTGTCGTAGGCTTTGGCCATAATTTCTAAAGCGGGTTTAAGTGACTCAGTATCAGGGTATGACTGCACTACGTATTTAGCACGGTTAGCTGCAGCTAACCAGGCGCCGCGCTTCATATAAAACTGCGCTACCGCTAAGTCGTATTTAGCGAGGCGATTTTTTAAATAAATCATCCGTGCTCTGGCATCATCGGCATACACGCTATCTGGATATTGGCGCAGTAATTGGCGAAAGTCAGCAAAGGCTTGGCGAGCATAGGCAGGATCGCGATCGGCTCGATCAATCTTTAGTAACTCCTGGAAGAAGTTATGATCCGTGGCCATATTGGTCAGGCCGCGCATATACTGTGCATAATCAACACTTGGATGATTGGGGTTCAAACGAATAAATCGATCGATATGCGCCAACGCACGGGCAGTATCATCTTGCTTATAGTAAGCATAAATTAAATCGAGCTGTACTTGGTTAGAGTAAGCGCCAAACGGATAGCGAGAGTCCATGGCTTCTAGCAATTCAGCAGCACGAATATAGTTGCCCGCTTCTAAGCGTTCTTGAGCATCTTGATAAAGTATCTCGGGCGGCTCGTCGGCTACTTGGTCTTTTTTGGTACTGGAGCAGCCGGTGGCGGCCAGTGCCAGAGCGAGAGTTAAAGAGAGCCATACGCTTCGTTGTTTAGCCATGTAAAGAGTCCATTTTTGCGATTTAGTTACTAAGTCCGCGGAAACTGATTAAGCTCAGCGCCAAGAACCGTTAGAATACCCAATTAAACATCATTTAGTAACCAGTGGACACTATGAGCCAACAAATAGAATTGACCGGCACCATTGCTGATCACCAGTTTGGTCAGCGTTTAGATCAAACTTTAGCGGAAATGTTCCCTGATTATTCACGAACCCGCATTAAAACCTGGATCCAAGAAGGACAGGTACAAGTTAACGGCGAAGTGGTGACGACCCCACGCGTTAAAGTGGTTTCTGAACAAGAGGTGGTGATCCACGCTGAGTTAGAAGACGATCTTCGTTTTGAGCCAGAAGATATCCCGCTCAATATCCTTTATGAAGATGACGATATCATGATCATCAATAAGCCGGCAGGCTTAGTGGTGCATCCCGGTGCTGGGCAACAAAGTGGCACCTTGCTTAATGGTTTGTTGCACTATTGCCCAAGCTTGGCCGAAGTGCCACGCGCCGGCATTGTGCACCGACTCGATAAAGACACCACTGGCCTAATGGTGGTTGCTAAAACGATTCCTGCGCAAACCCATCTAGTGACCGCCTTGCAGGGCCGGGAAATTGTGCGGGAATACGAAGCAGTGGCTATCGGCCACATGACTGCGGGCGGTACGGTAGACGCCAATATTGGTCGCCACCCTACTCAACGAATACAAATGGCGGTAGTGCCGTCGGGTAAGCCGGCGCGCACCCATTATCGAGTGATGGAAAAATTTCGCGGTCATACCCGGTTACGCTTACGGTTAGAAAGTGGTCGTACTCACCAAATTCGTGTCCATATGGCACATTTACAGCATCCGCTAGTAGGTGATCCTGTGTATGGCGGCCGTCTTAAGCCTTTGCGTAGTGCCGAGCCAGAGCTATTGGCTTTTTTACGCCACTTTAAGCGCCAAGCGCTACATGCTGTGTTATTGCGCTTAGAGCACCCTATTACCGGTGAGGTGATGGAGTTTCAAGCGCCCTTGCCCGATGATTTTGTGGAGTTAGTGGAATTGCTGCGTGCCGACACCGCCGCTAACCCTAATGACTTAGTATGGATGTAATCACTCCTGCTTGGCCCGCACCTGCCAACATAGTTGCACGACAAACCACGCGTCATGGCGGCACCAGCATAGCCCCATATGCTAGTTTAAACTTAGGACTGCATGTTGGCGACGAAGCCGCAGTAGTGGAAGCAAATCGTGATACCTTGCGCGCTGCGTTAGATTTACCTAATGCTCCAGTGTGGTTAGAGCAGGTCCACGGCACTCAAGTACTTACGCTTCCGAGTAACAACGCAAACCGAGTCGCCGATGCGGTGTTAACTCGTACCCTTGGGCAAGTATGTGCGGTGATGAGTGCCGATTGTTTGCCGGTATTGTTTTGTGATACTGCAGGAACGGTAGTAGCGGCGGCCCATGCCGGTTGGCGCGGTTTAGCTGGGGGAGTACTCGAAGCAACTTTGGCCGCGATGGCGGTAGACCCTGCTCAGGTTTTAGTGTGGCTTGGCCCAGCAATTGGGCCACAGCACTTTGAAGTGGGAGGCGAAGTTAGGCGCGCTTTTATGGCTGCGACGGCTCAATCTGAGTCTGCCTTTAAGCCCTCTGGGGTCGAAGATAAGTGGTTAGCGGATTTATATCAGCTAGCCCGTTTGCGGCTGCAAGCGGCGGGCGTTGTTCATTGTTACGGAGGAAACTACTGCACCTATAATGAGTCTGAACGTTTTTTCTCTTATCGACGAGATAAAACTACCGGCCGTATGGCAAGTTTGATTTGGTTGGAATAACTGCCGCGTCTTATTGCTTTGTCTTACAATAAGCATGATTTATGCCACGGCAATACGTATATCTAAGGCGTAAAAGTTAGTGGAATGCCTCATTACGCACATTTTAGTACTTTTATTCGCCTATAATGCTTGAAATGTACTCATAAAGCCCCATCTTTAATAGCAGTACTCTTCGTATTGTGTCCCGCGAAGGCGGGTTGTTGGAGGAAAGTTCTGATGCGTCTCGATCGTCTTACCAGTAAATTTCAACTCGCGCTGCAAGATGCCCAATCGATGGCTGTGGTACGCGACCATGCTTATATTGAACCCGCCCACCTGTTAGTGGCCATGCTTAACCAAGAGGGCGGCACTTTACGCTCGTTACTGACCGCCTCTGGTGTTGATGGTAATACTTTGCGCGTCGAGCTCGACAAATCTCTCGATCGCTTACCTAAAGTCAGTGGCAGTGATATTGATGTCCAAATATCGCCGGTATTGGGTCGCTTGCTTAACCAGTGCGATAAGCTCGCCCAAGAGCGTAAAGATGCTTATATCTCGTCAGAGCTCTTTCTGTTAGCTGCCTTAGACGATAAAGGGGAGTTAGGAGAAAACTTAAAACGTGCCGGACTGACTAAAGAAAGACTAAATGAAGCGATCGACAATGTGCGAGGCGGACAAAAAGTAGATGATCCCAATGCCGAGGAAAACCGCCAAGCCTTAGAAAAATACACCATCGATCTGACGGAGCGTGCTGAGCAGGGCAAGTTAGATCCGGTGATTGGTCGTGATGATGAAATTCGCCGTACCATTCAAGTGCTGCAGCGACGTACCAAAAATAACCCAGTGTTAATAGGTGATCCTGGGGTGGGTAAAACCGCCATTGCCGAAGGCTTAGCACAACGCATTATTAATGGCGAAGTGCCAGAAGGGCTTAAAGGTAAGCGGGTATTATCACTGGACATGGGGTCGTTAATTGCCGGTGCCAAATATCGCGGTGAATTTGAGGAGCGCTTAAAAGCCCTACTTAATGAGTTGGCAAAAGAAGAAGGCCAAGTCATTTTATTTATTGATGAGCTGCATACCATGGTCGGCGCCGGTAAAGGCGAGGGCGCGATGGATGCTGGTAATATGCTAAAGCCTGCGCTGGCTCGCGGTGAACTACACTGTGTGGGTGCCACGACTTTAGATGAATATCGTCAATATATTGAAAAAGATGCCGCCCTGGAGCGACGTTTTCAAAAGGTATTAATTAATGAGCCCTCGGTAGAAGACACTATTGCCATTTTGCGAGGCTTAAAAGAGCGTTATGAGCTGCACCACCAT
>JAAYRH010000114.1 GCA_012518835.1 Aeromonadales bacterium
CAGCGTGAGGCAGCAGAGGCGGTGTATATTAACTTCCCTAACCAAGCCGATCGTGGCACCCACGTAAACATTTCTGCCGTGGCACTCACCAAAAATGCCAAGAATAAAGATGCGGCTATTAAGCTGATGGAGTTTTTGTCGGGTGATGAAGCACAGCATTTGTATTCTTCAGCCAACCATGAGTATCCAGTGAAGCCTGATGCTAAAGCTTCTGATCTTGTGAGCAGCTGGGGTGAGTTTGATGCGGACAAGCGTCCTTTGACCGACGTTGCAAAACATGCAAAACAAGCAGTGCAATTGATGGACGAAGTACAATACGACCTGTAAAAAGACGGAGTGAATTCGTCGCTTTGAGTCATTAATGAATAGAACTGGTTGGACGATCGGCAGTTGGGGATTCGCCTTACTGCTGATCTTACCTATTATTGCGCTTATTTATGAAGCCCTCTCGCCCGCAGAAGATATCTTTCTTCATCTGTGGCAAACCGTGCTGCCTACCTATATTAGTAACACCTTTTGGTTATTGGTATTGGTGGTCTTATTTAGTTTAGTGTGTGGTGTGCCCGCCGCGTGGCTGATGGCCATGTGCGAGTTGCCAGGTAAACGTTGGCTGCAGTGGTCGTTAATCCTGCCCCTCGCCATGCCCTCTTATATTGTAGCGTTTGTTTATACCGACTTGCTGGACTTTTCAGGCCCGGTGCAGGCTAGTTTGCGCTACTGGTTTGGCTGGCAATCAAGCAGTGATTATTACTTTCCTGCTATTCGTACCTTAGGCGGAGCTGCGCTTATTTTAGGCTTAGTGCTATACCCTTATGTTTACTTATTAGCACGCACTGCCTTTATGGAGCAATCCACCAGCCTTGTTCAGTCTAGTCGCATCTTGGGCTGTAGCCCTTGGCAAAGCTTTAAAAAGATCAGTCTGCCATTAGCACGGCCCGGCATTATGGTGGGCTTGTCGTTAGTAGCCATGGAAACCCTTGCTGAGTTTGGCACCGTAAATTATTTTGCCGTCAATACTCTGACCACGGCGGTGTACGACAGCTGGCTAAGTTATGGCAGCCTTAATGCGGCGGCAAAGATTTCGGCGATGATGTTGTTAGCGGTCATGTTGTTATTAAGCATGGAGCGTATGAGTCGCAAGCGCCAGCAGGTCTTTCAAAAGACCATGGGTCATGAACGCCAGCAAGGCTATCAACTCACCGGTATCGCTAAATATAGCGCCTTAACTTTTTGTTGGAGCTTGGTGCTCTTGGGCTTTTTACTGCCGTTTGTGATCTTGTGTTATCACGCCGTGCACTATTTTGATCAAGCGTGGAATAGTCGTTTTTTTGAGTACAGTTGGAATAGTCTCTTACTCTCTACCTTAGTGGCAGGAGCCGCCCTAGGGATCGCCTTATTATTAGGAATGAGTCATCGTCTTAGCGGTAAATTACGCACCGTGCTCCCCATGCGCTTGGCCTCTATGGGTTACGCCTTGCCCGGTACCGTATTAGCGATTGGGGTATTAGTGCCATTAACCAGCCTGGATTTTGCTATTAACGATGCTGCGTTGTGGCTAGGGGTGTCTGAGCCGGGATTATTATTTACCGGCACGATTATGGCCATTATGTTTGGCTATTTAGTACGGTTTTCTGCCATGGCAATTGGCTCAGTAGAAAGTAGCTTAGGAAAAGTTTCTCCCTCTTTAGATATGGTCAGCCAAACGCTAGGTTATGGCCCAGGAGCCATGATGATGAAGGTGCATCTGCCTTTGATCCGAAAGGGCATTTTGGCAGGGGCCTTATTAGTTTTTATTGAATGTATGAAAGAGTTACCGGCGGCGTTATTGCTGCGGCCGTTTAACTTTCAAACCTTGGCTACCTATGTATATCAGTTTGTATCAGATGAGCAGCTAGAGCTCGGTGCTTTACCGGCGATTGTGATTGTCTTAGTCGGCCTGATACCGCTGATTTTCTTAAACCGATCATTGGAGCAACGCTAATGGCGGCATTAGATGTAAACGGCATCAGCTGTAGTTATAACGGTAAAACTATTTTGAACCAGTTATCCCTACAGGTTGCAGAAAATGAAATCATGTGTCTCTTGGGCGCCAGTGGCTGTGGAAAAACGACGCTGTTAAAAGCCATTGCCGGTTTATTGCCAATTAGCCAAGGCGAGATCCATATTCATGGTCAGCAAGTGAACAGTGCTAAGCAGACGCTCGCTCCTGAGCGGCGTAATATTGGCATGATTTTTCAAGACTA
>JAAYRH010000115.1 GCA_012518835.1 Aeromonadales bacterium
AGCGCCACTCAGCCGTTGATGTATAAGAAAATCAAGCAGCACCCGACGCCACGTAAAATTTACTCCGACCAGTTAATTAATAACGGGACCATTAGTGCCGAAGAAAGCACGTTACTTATCAACGAGTATCGTGATGCCCTAGACGGCGGCGAGTGTGTGGTTAAAGAGTGGCGTCCAACTGAGCAGCGCGCGGTAGATTGGAGCCCCTATTTAAACCGCGAATGGGATATGCCTTATGACGACCGTATTTCTATTGATGAGCTAAAGAAGCTGGCCGAGCGGGTTACTTCTTATCCCGAAAGTCATAACTTACAGCGTCAAGTCGCGCGAATTTATGACGATCGCAAATTAATGGCCAGTGGTGAAAAACTGGCGGATTGGGGTTTTGCAGAAGTGTTGGCCTATGCCACCTTGTGTGACCAAGGTTATGAAGTTCGTCTGACCGGACAAGACTCGGGTCGCGGTACTTTCTTCCACCGTCATGCGGTATTGCATAACCAAGAGAATGCCAGCACCTATATTCCGTTATGTCACTTGTCAGAAAACCAAGGCCAATTCCAGGTTTATGACTCGGTATTAAGTGAAATGTCGGTCATGGCCTTTGAGTATGGTTATGCCACCGCCGAGCCCGACGGCTTAACCATTTGGGAAGCGCAGTTTGGTGACTTTGCTAACGCCGCCCAAGTAGTAATTGACCAGTTTGTAAGCTCAGGTGAGCAAAAGTGGGGCCGCATGTGTGGCTTAACACTGCTCCTACCTCATGGTTACGAAGGGCAAGGCCCAGAACACTCCAGTGCGCGTTTAGAGCGATTCTTGCAGTTGTGCGCTGAGCATAATATGCAGGTGGTGACGCCGACGACACCAGCACAAGTATTCCATATGCTACGTCGTCAGGTGATACGTCCGATGCGTCGTCCGTTAATTGTGATGTCGCCTAAGTCATTACTGCGCCACCCACTGGCCGTCTCGGATCTGGAAGAGCTGGCGAGCGGTACTTTCTTAAACGCGATTGGTGAGATAGACGATCTGGATCCCAAAGGCGTCAAGCGAGTAGTGCTGTGCTCGGGTAAAGTGTATTACGATTTGCTGGAAGAGCGTCGTAAGAATGAGCAAACCGATGTGGCGTTGATCCGTATCGAGCAGCTGTATCCCTTCCCACAAGCAGAGATGGCAGCGATTCTTGAAGATTATCAGCATGTCACCGACTTTGTATGGTGTCAGGAAGAGCCACAAAACCAAGGCGCTTGGTATAGCAGCCAGCATCACTTCCGTGCCGCTATTCCAGACGGGGCTCGTTTGCGTTATGCCGGACGTGCCGCATCAGCATCGCCTGCGGTAGGTTACACCTCGGTTCACTTACAACAACAAAAAGCACTGGTCGAAGACGCACTTACGACTAACCAAGCTTAAGCACTAAGGACATACTTGATGACCATCGAAATTAAGGTACCTGAGTTACCAGAATCCGTTGCCGATGCCAGCATTGCCACTTGGCACAAACAGCCAGGCGATTATGTTGAGCGCGACGAAGTGATTGTCGATATCGAAACCGACAAAGTAGTATTAGAAGTACCAGCGCCCGAAGCCGGCGTTTTAGAGTCTATTTTAGAAGAAGAAGGCGCTACTGTCTTAGGCCAGCAAGTAATTGGTCAATTGAAAAAAGGCGCCGTCGCCGGTGAAGCGACTAAAGACACCGCGGCACCTGCCGACGATGTCAAAGCCGACGCTAAAACTGAAGACGACAGCTTAAGCCCAGCGGTACGCCGTTTAGTGGCTGAGCACAACGTGGATGTGAGCAAAATATCAGGCTCAGGTAAAGGCGGTCGCATTACTAAAGAAGATGTTGAAGCCTTTATTAAAGGCGGCGACAAAAAAGCCGCCGCACCATCTGCACCCGCCGCCTCAGTGGTACCATTGGGTGAGCGTACTGAAAAACGCGTACCCATGACCCGTTTACGTAAGCGCGTCGCCGAGCGTCTGTTAGAAGCTAAAAACACGACTGCGATGTTAACTACCTTTAACGAAGTTAACATGGGTCCCATTATGGCGCTGCGTAAACAGTACCAAGAGATCTTTGAAAAGCGTCATGATATTCGCCTAGGCTTTATGTCGTTTTACGTTAAAGCGGTAGTAGAGTCTCTGAAGCGCTTCCCTGCGGTGAATGCCTCGATTGATGGCGAAGATATTGTGTATCACAACTATTTTGATGTGAGTATTGCGGTATCGACTCCTCGTGGCTTGGTAACACCCGTATTGCGCGATTGCGATCGCATGAGCTTAGCTGATATTGAAAAAACCATTCGTGAGCTGGCTATTAAAGGTCGCGACGGTAAGTTGACCGTAGAAGACATGACCGGCGGTAACTTTACTATTACTAACGGTGGTGTGTTTGGCTCCTTGATGTCGACGCCGATCATTAACCCACCACAAAGTGCGATTTTGGGTATGCATAAAATCCAAGACCGCCCAATGGCGGTGGATGGTAAGGTAGAAATTCAGAAAATGATGTATCTGGCGCTGTCTTATGACCATCGCTTGATTGATGGCAAGGAGTCGGTTAGCTTCTTAGTGTCGATCAAAGAGTTACTAGAGGATCCAACCCGTCTACTCTTAGACGTATAAGGTTCTAAACTAAAAAGGTCGAGCTTAGCTCGACCTTTTTTTTATCTTAAACACTACACAAAATGGAAGCACAACATGAATTTGCATGAATATCAGGCAAAGCAGTTGTTTTCTGAGTATGGCTTACCCATACCAGAAGGCTATGCATGTGATACTCCACAAGAAGCAGTTGAAGCTGCCAGCAGCTTAGGCGGTGAGATGTGGATAGTGAAATGTCAGGTGCATGCAGGCGGCCGTGGTAAGGCCGGTGGTGTAAAACTAGCAAAAACCAAAGAGGAAATACGCGAGTTTGCCGAGAAATGGCTAGGGGTTAACTTAGTTACTTATCAAACCGATGCCAAAGGGCAACCGGTAGCTCGGATCTTGGTAGAAGCCTGTACCGATATTGCCCAGGAGTTATATTTAGGCGCGGTAGTGGATCGCGAAAGCCAGCGCGTGGTGTTTATGGCCTCCACCGAAGGTGGCGTAGATATTGAAAAAGTGGCCGAAGAGACGCCAGAACTCATTCATAAAATCGCCCTCGATCCCTTGGTTGGGCCACAGCCTTATCAAGGTCGCGAGCTCGCCTTTAAATTAGGGCTAAAAGGGATACAAATCCGCCAGTTTACCCAGATTTTTATGGGGCTGGGGAAAATGTTTTTAGACTTGGATTTTGCACTGCTAGAAGTGAATCCGTTAGTGATCACTAAAGCCGGCGATTTATTGTGTTTAGATGGGAAAATTAATATCGACAGCAATGCCATGTATCGTCAAGCCAAGCTGCGTGATATGCACGATCCTTCCCAAGACGATGCCCGAGAAGCCTATGCCGCTAAGTGGGAGCTTAATTACGTAGCGCTAGATGGCAATATCGGTTGTATGGTCAATGGAGCCGGCTTAGCAATGGGCACCATGGATATCGTTAATTTACATGGCGGCTCTCCAGCTAATTTTTTGGATGTCGGCGGTGGCGCCACCAAAGAGCGAGTCACCGAAGCTTTTAAAATTATTTTATCTGACGATAACGTCAAAGCGGTCTTAGTGAATATTTTTGGCGGCATTGTGCGCTGTGACATGATTGCTGAGGGCATTATTGGCGCCGTTAAAGAAGTGGGAGTAAAAGTCCCGGTGGTGGTGCGTTTAGAAGGTAATCACGCCAAAAATGGCGCGAAAAAACTGGCAGATTCGGGGTTAAATATTATTGCCGCCACCAGTTTGACCGACGCTGCTTTGCAAGTCGTTAACGCCGCACAGGGGAAATAACACCATGAGTATTTTGATCAACAAAGACACTAAGGTTATTTGCCAAGGATTTACTGGCGGGCAAGGCACCTTTCATTCTGAGCAAGCATTGGCTTATGGCACTCAGTTAGTCGGTGGGGTATCGCCGGGTAAAGGCGGTACTACCCATTTAGGACTACCGGTATTTAATACCGTTAAAGAAGCGGTGACTGCCACCGGTGCTACCGCCACCGTGATCTATGTGCCCGCGGCGTTTTGCAAAGATGCTATTTTAGAAGCCATCGATGCCGGTGTTGAGCTGATTGTTACCATTACTGAAGGTATTCCTACTCTGGATATGCTGCAAGTAAAGGTAAAGCTCGAACAAACCGGCGTGCGGATGATAGGACCTAACTGCCCAGGTGTGATCACCCCTGATGAGTGCAAAATTGGCATTATGCCCGGCGATATTCACCGCAAGGGTAAAGTCGGTATTATTTCTCGCTCCGGCACTTTAACCTACGAAGCGGTTAAGCAAACCACCGACGAGGGTTTTGGCCAGTCGAGCTGTGTGGGCATTGGCGGCGACCCTATTCCGGGCTCTAGCTTTATTGATATTTTAGAGCTGTTTGAACAAGACCCCGAAACTGAAGCTATTGTGATGATTGGTGAAATTGGCGGTACCGCAGAAGAAGAAGCGGCGGCCTATATTAAAGCCCACGTCACTAAGCCGGTAGTGTCTTATATTGCTGGAGTAACCGCTCCTGCCGGTAAGCGCATGGGCCATGCTGGCGCTATTATCTCTGGTGGTAAAGGCACAGCCGATGAAAAATTTGCTGCACTTGAAGATGCAGGCGTAACCACAGTGCGCTCACTTGCGGATATTGGCAAAGCGTTACGCGAAGTCACCGGCTGGTAACGGTACAAGTGGGTGATTTAATAAATGATAAAGGAGCCTCTGTGCTCCTTTTTTGGTAGCGAATTAAATTGTTATCTTCAAGGCATACAATGTTGTTTTCGTGCTAAACCTGTTCTAGATCAAGTAACGTTAAGCTTGATGTTTATTAACGCCTCTATTACTTTAAGATTGACTCAAAGGAAACCATTTACAGAGCCTGTCCCATGCGCAATCTTTCTTTAAGCTGGAAAATTATCTTTCCGCTGTTAATCATATTTGTCGTTGTTTTTTTACTGTGTTTTATTATCTCGACTAAATTGCAGCGTAGTTTGGCATTAGATTTAGCAGAAGAAAAAGTAGAAACCACCGCCAACCTCTATATGGATCAGCTTAACGTACTCATGGTGAACGGTGCGATTCATCAGCGCGCCTTAGTACAAAGTAAAGTACAAGAAGAGCGCGGTATTAATGAAGCAAGAGTAATACGCGCACCGGCCATTACCGACTTATTTGGACCTGGCGCGCCTGATCAAGGCATCGTCGATGATCTCGATAAGCGTGCCATTGAGCAAGGTGAAACCGTACTCGATTTTCAACTCACAGGTAAGAAGCCGAGCTTAACCGTAGTAAAGCCATATAAAGCCTATGAAGAATATAGAGGCACCGCCTGTTTAACCTGTCACCAAGTGAGTGAAGGTACGGTGATGGGCGCGGTACGCATTAGTTACGATCTTTCTGAGGTGTTTGGAAAAATAAAAGGTAATAACCTGCGCTTAGGTGCTTTGTTGTTAGCATTATTTAGCGGAGCAGGTTTACTGCTGTGGTTTATTCAAAACTATTATCTAAAAAATCCCTTACTCGATGCCAGTGCTCGTTTACAACAATTAGCCCAAGATAGAAACTTAACGACGCGCCTTATCCCAAAAGGAAATGACGAGTTAGGTGGGTTAGTGAGTGCCATTAATCAACTAGTGGCCAGTTTTCAAGGTAGCCTAAAAGAAGTGCATCAGGCCACCGGGCGGCTTTACCAGACTGCCGATGAAATACAGCAAGGTGCTCAGCAAACTGACGGTGCTATTAAGCTACAAGATCAAGAAACCGCATTAATTGCCACCGCCATTAATGAAATGGAAGCCTCTGCAAAAGAAGTGCATGAAAATGCTCGTCTAACCGCTGAAACCTCTGAGCAAAGTCATGAGTTTGCCTTAAGTGCTAATGAGCAAGCCAAGGTTGCGGTATCGGGTATTCAAGAATTAAGCAGTGAAATCAATCGTATCGATACGGTGATCCGCACACTAGACAGTCGCTGCGGCGAAGTGGATAAAGTGTTAGATATGATCAAAGGCATCGCCGAGCAAACTAACTTGTTAGCACTCAACGCCGCCATTGAAGCAGCTCGTGCCGGTGAGTCTGGACGCGGCTTTGCCGTGGTGGCTGATGAGGTTCGTACCTTAGCGCAGCGCACCCAGCAGTCGGCGGCGGATATCACCGATATGATAGGGCTATTGCAAGGCGAGGCAAAAGAAGCGGTGTTGGCGATTGAAAAAGCAGAAGGCCAAGCTAGTGGCAGCGTGCTCAGTACCCAAGCTGCCATGGCGTCGTTGCAAGCCATTATTGATCAGGTGGCACGCATTAATGACTTAACGGGCTTAGTGTCCGCTTCTTCTGATGAGCAAAGTGCGGTGTGTAGTGAAGTTAGTCAAAACATTACTCGAGTACGAGACTCTTCAGGCGATACCTTAAGTCAGTCAAATGCCGCGGCTCAAGCCAGCTTACAGTTAGTGGCCGAGTGTAAGGTATTGGAGAAGTTGATTAATCATTATCAATTGCAAGATCAAGAGCCATCACTGCATATCGAATAAAGCACAGGGTTAACTAACCCCTTATAAAACCGCCGTTTTAGATGGCGGTTTTTTTATGATGAGCGATCAGCTGTTACGGCGTTAGCTTAAGAACTTGACTCACCACTTCGCCATGAGCGAGTCGGGTATGTAGTTGGTCGCCAGGTGCAAGCTGGCTGACATCGGTCAGCACGTGGTTGTTATGCTGAGTAATGCTATAGCCCCGCGCTAGCGTGGCTAACGGGCTAATAGCGTTTAGCCGTGAGCTGGCCAGCGCCAGTTGATGAGCATATTGATTTAACTGCTGTTTAGACAGGATCTGTAAGCGCTCCGCTAGGTGATTTAATGCCCTTTTTTGGCGTGAAACATACTGAGCGGGATGCTGATATTGCAGCCGTAACGCTAAGGTATTTAGTTGTTGCTGCGATTGACTAAGCGCTAACTGTTGTGCGCGCCGCAAACGGGTTTCTAATCGATCCAACTGTTGAGCCTGTTGTTGCAGCTGCTGTTGGGGGTGCAAACGCTGTAGGCGAGCCTCTAGGCTTGCGAAATGCTGTTTAATGGTAGCCATCGCCCGTTGCTGAGCTTGATAAAGACGCGCTTGCCACTGTTGATACTGTTGCTGCTGGGCGCTGCCATCGCGGCTAATCAACTCTGCCGCCGCCGACGGGGTAGGGGCGCGCAAGTCAGCCACTAGGTCACTTAAGGTAATATCTACCTCGTGGCCTACCGCACTGACTACCGGCAAGGTAGAAGCAGCAATGGCGCGCACTAAGCGCTCGTCGTTAAAGCACCACAAGTCTTCTAATGAGCCACCGCCGCGGGCTAAAATTAATAGATCGGTTTCGTTACGCCGATTCGCTGTTTGTAAAGCACTAATCAATTGACTTGCTGCCAGCTCACCTTGTACTTGACTAGGATAAAGCACCACCTCGATATAAGGCGCGCGGCGAGCCAACACGCTAAGCATATCGTGCAAGGCGGCGCCGCTGGCGGAGCTAATAATACCTACCCGCTTAGGATGCTCAGGCAGGGGACGCTTACGGCTATGCGCAAATAGGCCTTCTTCATCTAAACGAAGTTTAAGAGTTTCGTACTGCTGCTTTAATAAACCGGCCCCAGCGGGGGCTAAAGTTTGTGCGACTAGCTGATAATCCCCTCTGGGCTCATAGAGAGTGATCTTGCCAGTAATTAATACCTGATCGCCATTTTTTGGACGAAAGGCCACGCTGCGATTATTGCCACGAAACATCGCGCAGCGTAATTGCGATTGGGCATCTTTTAGCGAAAAGTACCAATGACCGGAGCTGGGAGTGGCTAAGTTAGATATTTCTCCGGTTAAGGCCACTGTGCCCAGCTCACCTTCCAGTATTAAGCGGGCCTGTCGGTTAAGGCGGGTAACGGTATAAATATCGGTGGATGTTGATGGTTGCAAGGTAGCCTCTAAAGGATATTTTCATGTGAAACTAAGCAGGTATTTAGGCTATTTTGCGCTTAATTGAACAAAATAACAAAAAGAGCTTTACCTCAAGGGCCGACATGCCTAAAATTCTACTGCAATATTTTTACCCCCCAACTATGGTGAATATTGCGATGCTTAGAATTGCCCAAGATGCCTTAACCTTTGATGATGTCCTGCTTATTCCTGCCCATTCTACCGTTCTGCCTAACGAGGCAGAGCTACGTACGCGCCTTACTCGCGAAATCACCTTAAACATTCCGATTGTGTCGGCGGCCATGGATACCGTGACCGAAGCAGACTTTGCTATTGCCTTGGCCCAAGAGGGTGGAATTGGCTTTATTCATAAGAATATGTCGATAGAAGCTCAAGCGGCTCAAGTACGTAAAGTGAAAAAATTTGAAAGCGGAGTAGTTACTGAGCCGGTCACAGTACGCCCTGATATGACGGTGGGTGATGTGCGCGAGCAAACTCGCATTAATGGTTTTGCCGGTTACCCCGTAGTCACCGCCGCCGGTGAGCTAGTCGGTATTATTACCGGTCGTGATATGCGCTTTGTGCAAGACATGAGCAAGCCTGTACACGAAGTCATGACGCAAAAAGAACGCCTTGTTACCGTGCAAACCACTGCCTCGCGAGATGAAGTAGAAGCCTTGATGCAACAGCACCGCATCGAGAAAGTACTGGTGGTGGATGCTAAAGGTAAATTGACTGGCATGATCAGTGCCAAAGACTTCCAAAAAGCCGAAAGCAAGCCCAATGCCTGTAAAGACGATCAAGGTCGGTTACGCGTGGGTGCAGCGGTAGGTGCTGCCCCGGGCAACGAAGAGCGTATTCAAGCGCTAGTGAATGCCGGATTAGATGTGTTGTTAATCGACTCTTCTCATGGTCATTCCGAAGGTGTACTGCAGCGCATTCGTGAAACCCGTAAAGCCTTTCCTGATCTAGCGATTATTGGCGGCAATGTAGCCACCGCCGCCGGTGCATTAGCGCTAGCTGAGGCGGGTGTAAGTGCCGTTAAGGTGGGCATTGGTCCGGGTTCTATTTGTACCACTCGAATTGTGACCGGTTGTGGTGTTCCGCAAATCACCGCGATTGCCGATGCAGTAGCAGCGCTAAAAGACACCGGTGTACCCGTTATAGCCGATGGTGGTATTCGCTTCTCGGGCGATATTGCCAAAGCCTTAGCGGCGGGCGCGCATTGCGTGATGATGGGCTCGATGTTTGCCGGTACCGAAGAGTCTCCTGGAGAAGTAGAGCTGTTTCAAGGCCGCTCTTACAAGTCTTACCGTGGTATGGGCTCATTAGGTGCCATGAGTAAAGGCTCGAGCGACCGTTACTTCCAAAGTGACAACGCAGCCGATAAATTAGTGCCGGAAGGCATAGAAGGTCGAGTGCCTTACAAGGGCAAAGTAAAAGAGATTATCCATCAGCAAATGGGTGGCTTGCGCAGTGCCATGGGTTTAACCGGCTGTGGCACCATTGATGACCTGCGCACTAAAGCAGAATTTGTTAAGATATCCGGCGCGGGTATCCAGGAATCACATGTGCACGACGTGACCATTACTAAGGAAGCACCTAACTACCGTTTAGGTTGATCCCCATGCAGTAGACGGAGAGCCAGCCTCTCCGTTTTTCTATTGCCGTCTGGCCCACAGGCGGTTTTTGTAACGAGTAGGAAAACCATGACTAAAAATATTCATGAAAACCGGATCCTGATCCTGGATTTCGGTTCGCAGTATACTCAGCTGATTGCCCGCCGCGTACGCGAGCTTGGCGTCTATTGTGAGCTGTGGGCTTGGGACGTCGCCGACGACAAAATTCGTGACTTTAAACCAAACGGGATTATTTTATCTGGGGGACCAGAGTCGGTTACCGAGGCCAATAGCCCACGGGCGCCGGAATATGTATTTAACGCCGGCGTGCCGGTATTAGGTATTTGCTATGGTATGCAAACCATGGCCGAGCAGCTGGGTGGCAGTGTAGCAGGTTCTAGCGAGCGCGAGTTTGGTTATGCTCAAGTTGAGCGAGTCGGCGAAAGTGCTTTATTTGCCGATATTGAAGATGCACTTAGCAACGACGGCCAGCCGTTACTTGATGTCTGGATGAGCCACGGCGATAAAGTAACCACCTTACCCGCAGGCTTTGCACAAGTCGCTAAAACTACTCACTGTCCTTATGCTGCCATGGCCGACGAGAGCCGCCATTTTTATGGCGTCCAGTTTCATCCTGAAGTGACTCACACTCGCCAAGGTGCGCGAATGTTAGAGCACTTTATTGGCAACATTTGTGGCTGTGAAGCGCTATGGACACCCGCGACTATTATCGACGACGCCGTAGCCCGCATTCGTGAGCAAGTCGGCGATGACAAGGTGCTGTTGGGTTTATCTGGTGGCGTCGACTCCTCGGTCACGGCCATGTTGTTGCACAAAGCCATTGGCTCTCAGCTCACCTGTGTGTTTGTTGATAACGGTTTGCTGCGCTTAAATGAAGCCGACCAAGTGCTGGAAATGTTTGGCGATCGTTTTGGCCTTAACATTATTCATGTACCCGCAGAAGACAGATTTTTATCGGCGCTAGCCGGTGAACCCGAGCCCGAAGCAAAGCGCAAGATCATTGGTCGGGTCTTTATTGAAGTTTTTGACAGCGAAGCCAGTAAAATTGAAGATGTTAAATGGCTCGCCCAAGGCACGATTTATCCCGATATTATTGAATCGGCTGGCGCCGGTAGCGGCAAAGCGCACGTGATCAAGTCGCACCACAACGTGGGCGGCCTGCCAGAAGACATGAAAATGGGCTTAGTAGAGCCACTGAAAGAGCTGTTTAAAGATGAAGTACGCCGCATTGGCTTAGAGCTGGGCTTGCCTTACGACATGCTCTATCGTCATCCCTTCCCAGGTCCAGGCCTAGGGGTGCGGGTATTAGGCGAAGTGAAGAAAGAATACTGTGACCTGTTACGCCGTGCCGATGCCATCTTCATTGAAGAGCTGCACAAGCACGACCTATATAACAAAGTAAGCCAAGCCTTCACCGTATTCTTGCCCGTACGCTCTGTTGGCGTGATGGGTGATGCCCGTAAATACGACTGGGTGGTATCTTTGCGCGCCGTTGAAACCATCGACTTTATGACTGCCCACTGGGCTCATTTGCCGTATGACTTCTTAGGCCAGGTGTCTAATCGGATCATTAATGAAGTCGAAGGGATCTCACGAGTCGTTTATGATATTTCAGGAAAGCCACCAGCGACTATCGAGTGGGAATA
>JAAYRH010000116.1 GCA_012518835.1 Aeromonadales bacterium
CCTTAGACAAGCTCGAAGCGCGAGACTGGTTGTCGGATCTTCGCTTTGCCCAGGTGCAAGTGCGCCAGCATATTTATAAAAAGCATGGCCCGATCCGCATTAAAATAGATTTACAACGCAAAGGGGTGCAGGCAGATTATATTGAGCAAGCCTTAGCGCAAGAAGCTACCGATTGGTTTGAGCTTGCGCTAGCCTGCTATCAGTCACGATTTACCTCAGAGATAAATTTAGAATTCAAAGAAAAAACCAAGCGCATGCGCTTCTTACAAAGCCGCGGTTTTAACCCCGATCACATTCGTTATGCCCTAGAGACTCCCACCGAATAACCCCTTAGGTCGAGCTTAACTCAACAGTTCTGCAAGACGACGTTTTACATTAACCCGGATACCTTTTAAATTAGCTGGGTTAACCTCTATGAACCCAGTGATAGAACAGGATTATCCATGCAGATGACCACCTCAGAGTTACGCACCGCGTTTCTCGAATATTTTCGCCAGCAAGACCACCAGTTGGTGGCTTCCAGCTCTTTGGTACCCCACAACGATCCTACCTTGCTATTTACCAACGCCGGCATGAACCAGTTTAAAGATCTGTTTCTGGGCGTAGAACAACGAGCTTATAACCGAGCGGTGAGCTCACAGCGCTGTGTGCGTGCCGGGGGTAAGCATAATGATCTAGAAAATGTCGGTTATACCGCGCGCCACCATACTTTTTTTGAAATGTTGGGCAATTTTAGCTTTGGTGATTACTTTAAACGTGAAGCCATTCGTTTTGCTTGGGAGTTCTTGACCGAGGTGGTCAAGCTGCCTAAAGAAAAACTGTGGATCACCGTTTATGAAACCGATGACGAAGCGTTTGATATTTGGTGTCAAAAAATGGGGGTGCCCGCCGAGCGCATTATTCGTATTGGCGATAATGGTGGCGAGAAGTATGCATCAGATAACTTCTGGACCATGGGCGATACTGGTCCTTGTGGCCCTTGTAGTGAAATATTTTACGATCACGGTGAACACATTTGGGGCGGTCCTCCAGGCAGCCCAGAAGAAGACGGTGACCGTTATATTGAGATTTGGAACTTGGTGTTTATGCAGTTTAACCGTCATGCAGATGGCACCATGGAGCCGTTACCTAAACCGTCGGTAGATACTGGCATGGGCTTAGAGCGCTTAGCCACTATTTTGCAAGGCGTACACTCCAACTATGAAATTGATTTATTTCAAGCACTGATCAAAGCGGCTGCCCTAGCAGTAGGTACTGAGGATATAAGCAATAAATCGCTACATGTCATCGCCGACCATATTCGCTCCTGCTGCTTTTTAATTGCCGATGGCGTGATGCCGTCCAATGAAGGTCGTGGTTATGTACTGCGCCGTATTATTCGCCGCGCAGTGCGCCACGGTCGCAAGCTTGGCGCCGAGCACACCTTTTTTTATACCTTAGTGGGCGCCTTGTGTGAGCAAATGGGCGAAGCCTATCCTGAGCTAGTTACTCAGCGGGCGATTATTGAAAAAGTCCTGCGTTTAGAAGAAGAGCAATTTGCCCGTACCTTAGGCCGTGGTTTACAGCTGCTAGAAGAAGCCATTGCCGAACTTAACGGCACTCAGGTGCTGCCAGGAGAGGTAGTCTTTAAGCTGTATGACACTTATGGCTTTCCTGCCGATTTAACTGCCGATGTGTTGCGCGACCGTGATCTCAGCATCGACGAAACCGGCTTTGATACGTTAATGGCCCAACAACGTGCGCGTGCAAAAGAAGCTTCTAATTTTGGCATCGACTATACCAAAGCGCTTAAAGTAGAAGGCAGTACTGACTTTACTGGCCATGCACATTTAGCAGAGTCAGGCACAGTGATCGGCTTATTTAAAAATGGTGAGGCCGTTGACGCCTTATTAGCGGGTGACGAGGGCGCAGTTGTTCTAGATAAAACCTCTTTTTATGCCGAGGCCGGTGGTCAGGTGGGCGATAGTGGGGTTCTTAAATTAGAAGATGGCTTATTTGTAGTAACAGATACCCAAAAGGCCGGTAACGGCATTTTGCATTTAGGTTGTCTGGAGTTAGGGCAATTAGAAGTAGGAGAAACTGTAACGGCGGCGGTGGATGGTTACCGCCGTCAAGCGATTGCGCTTAACCATTCGGTGACCCATTTACTCCATGCCAACTTGCGCAAGTTACTTGGCGAGCATGTGACGCAAAAAGGTTCGCTAGTAGGCCCCGATCGTCTGCGCTTTGACTTTTCTCATCTAGAAGCGATGACCGCAGCTGAGCTAAGCGAAGTAGAAGACATGGTCAATAAAGATATTCGCGCTAACTATCCGGTGGCTACCGAGCTTATGGAACTAGAAGCAGCCAAGGCCGCCGGTGCCATGGCATTATTTGGTGAAAAGTACGACGAGCAAGTGCGGGTGGTGACCATGGGCGAGGCCTCTACCGAGTTGTGTGGTGGTATTCATGTGCAACGCACCGGCGATATCGGTTTATTTAAAATTGTCTCTGAAAGCGGGATAGCGGCGGGTGTTCGTCGTATTGAAGCGATCACCGGTGAAGCGGCGCTGGCCTATGTGCACCAGTTGAGTCAGCAATTGGCGCAGGCCGCTAGTTTAGTAAAAACCGATATGCTGTCGGTAACCGATAAGGTGCAACAAGCCTTAGAGCGCAATCGTCAGCTAGAAAGAGAAGTGGCGCAACTTACCGCTAAGCTCACCGCCCAAGCGGGCAGTGCTTTGTTAGAGCAGGTGGTCACTATTAATGGCACTAAGGTGCTAGTTGCCAACTTAGAAGGGGTAGATAGCAAGTCACTGCGCGGCTCATTGGACGATCTTAAAGTGAAGCTACAGTCAGGTGTGGTGGTATTAGCCACCGCCAGCGGCGATAAAGTGAGTTTGATTGCCGGGGTGACCAAAGACTTAACGGATAAGGTAAAAGCCGGTGAGCTGGTCAACCTAGTCGCACAGCAGGTCGGTGGTAAAGGCGGTGGTCGACCCGACATGGCACAAGCGGGCGGTAACGATCCCAGTAAGCTTGGCGAGGCGCTAGCCTCAGTCACCCCTTGGCTAACTGAGCGTCTTTGATAGCGCGCGTCTCACCCACCGCTTTGATTAACAGCAAGAGGGAGAGATGATTCAAAAGAATCTGCGGTTAACTTGAAAAAAAACATTTAGCTGTGGCAACATTCAAAAGCCTGTCTTATGACAGGCTTTTTAGCTTTTATGGGTATTCTTATAAGAGAGACGGGTAGCACTAGGTTTTTGCATACCTTTAGCGGATAATAAAAGAACATTATAAATAACATGATTGGATACACAGGAGCAGGTAATGCTGATTTTAACTAGGCGGGTAGGTGAAACCCTGATGATTGGTGACGAGGTCACAGTAACAGTATTGGGCGTTAAAGGTAACCAAGTACGCATTGGGGTGAATGCGCCAAAAGAGGTTTCTGTACACCGAGAAGAAATCTATATGCGTATCCAAGCCGAAAAGGGTGAGCAGGCTGATAGCCAGTTTTAAAGAATAGTTGAGCGAGATTAGCGCTTTTTGCTGGCTTTTAACGCACTCTGTTTAAAGTCTGTGCAAACGAATATATTAAGCGATAAAAGGGTTTGACTTATTTTCGGTGGGCGGTAATATACGCCCCACTAACCGGTGAGGTGGCCGAGCGGCTGAAGGCGCTCCCCTGCTAAGGGAGTATGCGGCTTAATACCGCATCGAGGGTTCGAATCCCTCCCTCACCGCCATATTTAGCATCCTTAGCTCAGCTGGATAGAGTACTCGGCTACGAACCGAGCGGTCGGAGGTTCGAATCCTCCAGGATGCGCCATATTAAAAAAGCCTGCTTCTTAGCAGGCTTTTTGCATTCTAAGACACAGCCTTAGGTTATACGTCTTATGCTGTGCGGCTATGTGGTGCTTGACGCTATTTCTTACGCTCCGCTCTACGCGCATAAAAAAGGCGCCTGACGGCGCCTTATCAAACTTAAGTGAGTGAATGCTTACGCAACGTCTTCTAAGCCAACAATCAACCAAGGCGCATTCTCTTGGGTAAGGTCGCGCTGTAAGTGCCACACCTCTTTAATATCTTGCTCTATGGCTTCGCCAGTATCGCGATAGCGGCCGCTAAACTGCACGCTCACCTGAGCATGGTAAGAAGTATGATCGGCACGTACCAGTTCTGCATCAACAAACATGACTTCTGTATTAGGATCGGTGCTTAAGGTCGCTCGCTCTTGACGCAAGTCGGCAAATAGCTCCGGACTCATGTACTCACGCATTTTTTCCAGATCATTTTCATTCCATGCTTGTTGCAAGGTGCGATAATGATCACGGGCGCCTTGTAAAAAAGCGGGCATATCAAAGCCAGGCGGCAAGTTAAATGGGACTTCGCTAGCACTAAAGCCGCTCTGGCCACCGATAGGCGTAGGATCAGGAGCACGGCTCGGGGTTGGAGCTTCAAATTGTTGCGGCCCACTGTAAGCGGCTCTTGGGGCAGGGCTTTTACTTCTGCGCCACGCACCAAAGAGTTTAAACGCCACAAAAGCCAAGACGGCAACTAATAAAAAGTCCATCATCTGCAAACCTTCAAAGGCACCTGAGCCTAAGAGGGCGGCAAATAGTCCGCCGGCGAGCAAACCACCGAGCAAGCCCCCCATCATGCCGCCGGATTTTTTCGGTTGCTGAGTTTGGCCTGCCTTATTGGTGTTGACACTTTGTTGTTTAGGCTGTGCTGGTGCGGTTTTAAATGATTTTCCAAATGAACGGCCGCCGCCCATCTTACGCGCTTCGGCATCAAAAGCGGTGGCGGTAAAGCCAATCGCAAAAATAAGAGTAAACAGAGTTAAGAGTTTACGCATAGTAGCTTCCTTGAGTGATAAACAAGCAACATCCTAAAGCAGAGCAGTGTTAAGTCAACTGACGATGCACGGTCTGCCTTATAAACAGATATTATAAATAGATCGGTTCAGTATACCCTTTGCGAGAGAGTTTAAACGGCCGATAATAGTGCTGCGCCTTATTAAAGAGAGAATTGTTAATGAATAAAAAAACCGCCACCCCATCGGATCAAGCTATCGCCCAGCTAAAAATGCCTCCTCATTCCTTTGAAGCCGAGCAATCGGTGCTGGGTGGTTTGCTGTTGGACAATAATGCTTGGGATCGCGTGGCGGAAAAGGTCTCCGAAGTCGACTTTTATAGCCGTCCGCACCGGCTTATTTTTCAGTCAATGCACCGTCTTGGCCAGCTCGCTCAGCCTATAGACTTGATCACAGTGCAAGAAGAGCTAGAGCGCCATGAGCAATTAGAAACCGTCGGGGGCTTTTCTTACTTAGTAGAAATCGCCAAGAACACTCCCAGTGCCGCAAATATTAGCGCCTATGCTGATATTGTCCGTGAGCGAGCACTAGTTCGAGAAATGATCGCGGTGGCCAATGAAATTGCCGAAGCCGGCTTTGATCCCCAAGGGCGCGATGCCAGCGAGCTAATCGATCTGGCAGAAACGAAAGTATTTAAAATCGCCGAAAGCCGTATCGGTGAGAACGAAGGGCCGGTTCCGCTGCGCACCCTGCTAGAAAAGACCGTGCATCGCATTGAAGAGCTATATAATAATCCTCATCAAGGCATAACTGGCGTCTCTTCAGGTTATGCCGATCTAGATAAAAAAACGGCCGGCTTCCAGGCGGCTGACCTGATTATCGTGGCGGCGCGACCTTCTATGGGTAAAACGACTTTTGCAATGAACCTTTGTGAGCACGCTGCACTGACAGGTGATAAACCTGTGCTTATATTCTCCTTGGAAATGCCAGCAGAGCAGATTATTATGCGGATGCTCGCTTCGTTAGGTCGCATCGATCAAACGCGGATTAGAACCGGTCAATTAGATGATGAAGATTGGGCGCGAATGTCATCGACCATGGGCATGTTATTAGAGAAAGGAAAGTTGTTTATTGACGACTCTTCTGGCCTTACGCCCACCGAAGTACGTTCACGGGCGCGCCGTATTGCTCGCGAGCATGGCGGCATTAGCATGATCATGATCGACTATTTGCAGCTGATGACAGTACCAGGCTTAGCCGATAATCGAACATTAGAAATAGCCGAAATCTCTCGCTCCTTAAAGTCGTTGGCTAAAGAACTCGAGGTGCCGGTGATTGCCCTGTCGCAGCTCAACCGAAGCCTAGAGCAAAGAGCAGATAAACGACCGATCAACTCAGACTTGCGAGAGTCGGGTTCTATTGAGCAAGATGCGGATCTCATCATGTTTATCTATCGCGATGAGGTATACCACGAAGATACACCCGAAAAGGGCATCGCTGAAATTATCATCGGTAAGCAGCGAAACGGGCCGATAGGTAAGGTACGACTGACGTTTCAGGGACAATTCTCGCGTTTTGATAACTATGCGGGTCCTGCCTTTGATGATGAATATTAAGCTAAGGGGTAAAGATGCAAGCACAGGGTGCAGTAGCGCGGATTAATTTGGCGGCCATTCGGCATAACTTTGCAGTGGTACAGCAATTCACGCCTAGCGCCAAGGCAATGGCGGTGGTAAAAGCCAATGCTTATGGTCATGGCGATCTGGCGGTGGCAGCGGCACTACAAGCGCACACCGAACTCTTTGCGGTAGCACGCTTTGAAGAAGCACAAAAATTGCGTGCTGGCGGCATTGTGCAACCGATCTTACTGTTAGCGGGTTTTTTAAATGTTGCTCAGTTGCAATATGCCGCCCGTCATCGGATCCAAGTTGCTATTCATAACCCCGAGCAGCTGCAACTGCTCGCGCGCACGCCCTTGAGCTCGCCCATCACCGTATGGCTAAAAGTTGATACCGGCATGCATCGCATTGGCTTTGCGCCCGAGCAAGTCGATAAGGTATTGGCGCAACTTCATGATATTGAGCAAGTCGTTAAGCCCGTGAATGCGTTTACTCACTTTGCCCAAGCCGATGAAACCGCACAGCGAGCCACTACTTTAGCGGCAATAGAGTGTTTTAAACAGGCAACGGCAGGCAAAGTAAAACATACTGCGTTATGTAACTCTGCGGGCGTTCTTGCCTACCCCGAAGCCCATGCTGATTATGTGCGCCCCGGTATTATGTTGTATGGCATTACCCCGTTTGGTGAGCAACAAGGCTCCGATATTGGTTTACGTCCTGCGATGGATTTTACTAGCAGCTTAATTGCCGTGCGCGAGCATAGAGCCGGTGAGCCCGTGGGCTATGGGGCGAACTGGGTCAGCGCTCGTGATACTCGTATTGGGGTGATTGCGGTGGGGTATGGCGATGGTTATCCGCGAATGGCGCCTACTGGCACACCAGTGTTAGTTAATGGCCGCAGAGTGCCCTTAGTCGGGCGAGTATCCATGGATATGGCCACCGTGGATTTAGGGCCAAAAGGCACAGAGCAAGTCGGCGATGAGGTTATTTTATGGGGCCAAGGGTTGGCAGCAGAAGAAGTAGCGCGCCATGTCGGCACCATTGCATATGAGCTGGTGACGCGACTGACAAATCGCCCTCGCTGGGAATATATCGACCAATAACTAAGCCTTTCTTAAGCGGCGCTACTGCATTGCTGACAGCGGCCATGAGCTTCGATGGATTGGTTGATAATGGCAAAGCCATGTAATAGCGCCTGCTGCTCAAAGGCGCTATTGATGGCTGCATCGTGTAGCTCAATCACGAGTCCGCAGTCATTACAAATTAATAGCTGCATTGGGTGATGCTCATCAAAGTGCTCGCAAAATAAAAAAGCATTCAGTGATTCTACTTTATGTACAAAGCCTTGGGTTAATAAAAAGTCCAAAGCACGATAAACGGTGGGTGGCTTAGCATTGGGCTCCAGTGTTTTTAGTTGCTCTAGTAAATCATAAGCACTGATGGCGCCTTTATGCTGCGCCATTAAGCAAAACACATTTTGCCGCGTCGGCGTAAAGCGTACCTCTCGTTGCTGACACACTAAGGCGGCCCGCGCTAACAGTTGTTCAATAGACATAACCCACCACATTTCCTCATCGTTTATTAGACGCATCTTAACACAGCCGGCTTTAGCTTCCTCAAGCTTGGGTCTGGCTCGTGGCTTGGGTATAATGCCCACCCTTTTGTACAAAAAGTCGTCTTTACTATGAATATTTATCCCAGTGCTCGTTTCTCTGTTGCGCCTATGTTGGATCTAACTGACCGTCATTGCCGTTACTTTCATCGGCTAATGAGCCGCCATGCCCAGCTTTATACTGAAATGGTGACTACGGGAGCGATATTGCATGGTAAAGGGGATTATTTAAAATTTAATACCCAAGAGCATCCGCTGGTATTGCAGTTAGGTGGCAGTGATCCTGCGGCGCTGGCGGCATGTGCTGAACAGGCAGAACAGCGTGGTTATGATGAAATTAACCTAAACGTTGGCTGTCCTTCAGATAGAGTACAAAACGGCATGTTTGGGGCCTGCTTAATGGCCGAGCCGCAGCGAGTGGCAGACAGTGTGGCGGCGATGAAGGCGACGGTGAATATTCCGGTCACCGTAAAAACGCGCATTGGTATTGATGAGCAAGACAGCTACGCTTTTTTATGTACCTTGGTAGACGGCTTAGTGGAAGCGGGCGTAGACGCACTGATTGTTCATGCGCGCAAGGCTTGGTTAAAAGGCTTAAGCCCCAAACAAAACCGCGATGTACCCCCCCTGGATTACGAGCGGGTGTATCAGCTTAAACGCGATTATCCCAAGCTCACCATAGCGGTGAATGGCGGTATTAAAACCTTAACTGAAGCTAAGTCTCATTTAGCGCTTTTAGATGGCGTTATGCTTGGCCGTGAGGTCTATCAAAATCCTTATATACTAGCCGAGGTGGATAATGAGCTGTTTGGTGAGTCAGCGGAGATACCCAGTCGCCATGAAGTGATCCGCCAGCTCTTACCCTATATTGAACAACAGCTAAAAGAAGACACCTATTTGGGTAATATTACTCGCCATACTTTAGGCATTTTTCAAGGCTTACCGGGTGCACGAGCGTGGCGTCGTCATTTAAGTGAGAATGCGTTTAAAGTGGGAGCTGGGCCAGAGGTGGTAGAAGCGGCGATGGCGAAGGTGCCGGAGTTTTGTTATCTTCCAAAAGTGTCGGCATAAATGAGAGCGGACACTGAAACTGATAGTCCTTGCCTATTAAGGTTATCGTTATTAGCGCTTTTCATTACTTAGCCATTACGTCCATACTGAAGCCATAGAACATTCGCTATCGCAGCCAAAGGAGTATTGCATGTTACAAGATAAAAGTGGTCAGGCCATTCCTCAGGTGACTTTTAGAACTCGTGAAGGTGAGCAATGGGTAGATGTAAGCACGGATGAGATCTTTAAAAATAAAACCGTAGTGGTATTTTCTTTACCGGGTGCTTTTACTCCCACCTGCTCTTCTACTCACTTACCGCGTTATAACGAGTTAGCACCGGTACTCTTTGAAAACGGTGTCGATGACATTGTCTGCATAAGTGTGAACGATACCTTTGTAATGAATGCGTGGTTGGCGGATCAAGAAGCCGATCAGATACGGGTAATACCCGACGGTAATGGTGAGTTTACCGATGGCATGGGCATGCTAGTAGACAAACAAGACTTAGGTTTTGGCAAACGCTCTTGGCGTTATTCGATGTTAGTAAAAGACGGCATTATCGAAAAAATGTTTATTGAGCCCGATAAGCCAGGTGACCCTTTTGAAGTCTCCGATGCCGATACCATGCTAAATTATATTAACCCAGAAGCGAGCAAGCCCTCGGCGATAACTGTATTTAGTAAGCTAGGCTGTCCTTTCTGCGCTAAGGCAAAACAGATGCTACTGGATAACAATCTGCGCTATGAAGAAGTGATGCTAGGTAAGGGTATTTCGAGCATTACCTTAAAAGCGGTTTCCGGCCAGTCTACGGTGCCTCAGGTATTTATTGATGGTCATCATATTGGTGGTAGCGAAGCACTAGCCGACTACTTATCAAAATAGATAATTGATAACGGCTTATTAACTATCCCGCTCGGGTCTATGGCAACATAG
>JAAYRH010000014.1 GCA_012518835.1 Aeromonadales bacterium
GTGGATTCCGTGGCAAATGGTTTGCTCTTCACTCACAACTCAACACTCACAACTCACAACTCAACACTCACAACTCAACACTCACAACTCACAACTCAACACTATCTTTTACCTTAATTTAGCTGCATTAATGGCTTACTTACCACTTCTAAATCCGCTAAACACATTGGCATTTCTACAATATCTTTCATGCTTTGCGTTAAAAAATGCTCTAAGCGCGGGCGGATCAAAATCGCCATATCCAAACGCGGATCGGCTCCCGACTGATAAGCACCTAAGTTGATTAAATCGTGATTTTGTTGATATAGCGCATAGGCTTGCTTTACCGCGCGCGCCTGCTTTTGATGCTCTGGGCTAGTAACTGCCGGCATTACCCGGCTAATGGATTTTTCAATATCAATGGCCGGATAATGCCCACTGTCGGCCAGTTGACGGGACAATACAATATGACCATCTAAAATCGCTCGTGAAGCATCGGCGATAGGATCTTGTAAATCGTCTCCTTCGGTAAGTACCGTAAAAAAAGCCGTGATCCCGCCTTGCCCTTCGCCGCCATTACCGGCGCGCTCAACTAGCGCTGGCAGACGAGCAAACACCGACGGCGGATACCCTTTACTGGCCGGTGGCTCTCCTACCGCAAGCGCTATTTCACGCTGCGCTTGGGCATAGCGAGTTAACGAGTCCATCAGCAGCAACACATTCAAACCTTGATCACGAAAATACTCTGCCATGGTTAACGCCGTTTCACAGCCTTTAAGGCGCATTAATGGCGAAGCATCGGCCGGTGCCGCCACCACCACGGCTCGTTCGCGTCCTTCTATGCCTAAGATCTCATCAATAAACTCTTTTACTTCTCGGCCCCGCTCACCAATGAGGCCCACCACCACCACATCGGCTTTAGCCCCTCGGGTCATCATGCCCAACAGCACACTTTTACCCACCCCCGAGCCAGCAAATAGCCCCATGCGCTGCCCTTGGCCCACGGTAATAATAGCGTTAATAGCACGCACCCCCACATCCATGGCGGTATTAATCGGCCGGCGAGCCATCGGGTTAATGGGCTTAGCACTAAAGTCTGCCGTGGTACTGGTGATTAAGGGCCCTAAGCCATCAATAGGCTGGCCAATGCCGTTGACCACTCGGCCTAATAACTCCATACCCACCGGCACACCAGCACCTTGCCCCACCGGCGTCACTCGGGCGCCAGGGATCACCCCTTTTAATGACTCACTGGGCATTAAAAACAGCTTATCATCAGAAAAACCCACTACTTCGGCGTCCATATCACCAAACTGGGTTTGAATTTTACACACGCTGCCCACTGCGGCAGTGCAGCCTACCGCTTCTAAGGTGAGGCCCACTACGCGAGTCAGTTTGCCACTGGCCGACATTGCAGGGGTTAATCCACTGGTTTGATAGGCGGTTAATTTACTAAGTAGGGTCATTAAAACGCGACCAATTGGCCTGCATAAAATTGTTCATCAATTCATCAATACGCTGTGCTAATTTAATATCTAATTCCGACAACGCAGTAGCGACTTTAATATCGCCTTGGGTTTGCGCAGGCTCCACAATCACTTTCCATTGCCGCTGTGCGCGGCTGTCTTCATCAAAATGCTGTTCAATAATCGCCGCGTCATCGGGGTGTAAATACAAGGTAACCGGCTCATCTTTGCTGGGTAGCGCAGCAATGGCTTCTTGTAAGGTAGCGAGTAGCAATTGCGGAGAAGTAGTGGCTTCGGTTTTTAATAAGTTGCGTGCTAATTGCTGCACTAACGTAATTAAGCTTTGCTCAACTACTTTATCTACCTTGGCCAGCGGCGCCTGTAACTGCGCTATTAATTGCTGCCAGTGCGCGACCTGCTGCTCTAACTGCTCTTTACCTTCGGCTAACCCTTGCTCTATGCCTTGGGCAAGTCCGGCCTCATGGCCTTGTTGTAAACCGCTTAATCGACCTTCCTCTTTACCTTCGGCAAAACCATCTTCTTTACCTTCGGCAAAGCCCTCTTCATAGGCAGCTTGTCGAATCGCTTCTAGCGCTTCAGCAGTTAAAGGCTCGGGCTCTTGCTCTTGTTCGGGGTCGTATGCTTCTGGCTCGGGTTCCGGCGCCCGCTTAATATTAAGGGCCTGCTCTTTTGGCTCAGGCTTTGCCGGTGCTATTTATGGCAAAGACCACCCTTCGACATCGACGCCTTGCTCACGCAAAATTCGCTCTAATTCACGAGAATATAAAGCACCGCGACTCATATAAAGTCGTCCCCGCCGCCTTTAGACAGCATGAGCTCACCGTCGTCGGCTAAGCGACGGGCCGCGGCTAAAATTTCTTTTTGTGCCAACTCTACGTCACTCACCCGCACCGGCCCCATGGCCTCTAAGTCATCGAGCATTAATTCGGCGGCACGCTTTGACATATTATTTAAGAACTTATCTTTTAGTTGATCGTCTGCCCCTTTCAAGGCGCGCTGTAGCAATTCACCGTTCACTTCACGCAGCAGCATTTGAATACCGCGATCGTCTACATCAATTAAGTTTTCAAACACAAACATTAAGTCTTGGATCTTCATGCTCATCTCTTCGTCTTCATCACGAATCGACTCCATCAGCGCACCTTCTACTGATGTATCCAAATAGTTCATAATATTGGCCGCCGCCTTTAAGCCACCCATTTTGGCTGCCTTAGCCCCACTTTGGCCGGCAAACTGTTTTTCCATAATATCGTTTAGCTCTTGCAGCGCCGCCGGTTGCACTTCTTCTAGCTCAGCAATACGCATTACTAAGTCTAAACGCACCGGTTCAGAGAACAGCTGTAAAATTTCTGCCGCCTGCTCAGGGTCTAAATACGACAAGACGATGGTTTGAATTTGTGGATGCTCATTTAAAATAATACCGGCCACTTGTCGGGCGTCCATCCACTTTAAGGAGTCTAGGCCACGAGAGCCAGCACCGGCAGAGATTTGATCCACCAAACGTCCGGCTTTATCTTCACCCAGCGCCGCTACTAGCGCATTACGCACAAAGTCTTGACTGCCCACGCCGATTTTAGTGAAGCGTTGAATATCTTCAATAAACAAGCGATGCACCGCCCCCACCCGATCAGGCCCAAAGTCGGCCACCGCCGCCATTTTCATGCCTAGTCGTTGCACTTGCTTAGGATCAAGGTGGCGAAATATTTGCGCCGCGTCTTCTTCACGCAAGCTCAGCATTAATAACGCCGCCTTTTCAGTACCGGTCATCTTATCGAGTAACTTGCGCTGCTCATCCGAGATGGCTAATGGTTGTGCTTCGCTATCAGTCATCGGCTTTTACCCACTCTCTTATCACTTGAGCCGCTAAGTCGGGCTCATTGGCAACCAAGGCGCGGATGGCCGACAACACATCTTCGTCTTTATTTAGATCAGGCAATTGCAAACGGCCATCGCGAATACCAAATAAGCCATCGTCTTGATCGGCCTGCTCGGCTAATAGCGTTAAGTCATCACTGCCCATTAAGGCGCTTTGGCTGTCTAAATCCACTTCATCTGGCAGCTCTTCAGTACCAAGTAAACGACGCACCATGGGCCGCACTAAGGTCAGCAGCAATACCACTAATACCGCGACTGCCCCTAACACCCGAATTAAATGTAAAAACCAGGCTTTCTCATAAAAAGGGACACCGGCAATATCGTCTAATACCGGACGATTAAAGGGCACAGCGACGACTTCTATGGCATCACCTCGGCTAACATCAAAGCCCAGCCCACCCCGCAATAGCCGGTCGATACGATTCAATTCATCTTCGCTGAACGCCACCTGCTCTAACTGCCCTTCGGCATTGGTAATGGTTTTATGATCCACCGCCACCGACACCGTTAACCGGCGAATATCGCCAGTGGCATTTTGACTATGACTAATAGTGGTATCTAATTCAAAGTTGCGGGTCGCCTCCATACGAGAGCGCTCATTACGGGGCCGAGACTGACCTTCGCCACCTAGCGCTTCTTCGGGAATATCCGAGTCGGCGGGCGGCTGATTACTCAAGGCCCCCGGTATGCCAATGGCACCCAAGCCCGAGGTGTTATCTTCCATTACCATTTCGGAGCGAATCGCCGGCAAGTCGGGGTTATAAGATTTAACCGTTTGTTCGCGACGGCTAAAGTCGAGGCTCACGTCCACTTCGGCGGTGTAGTTCCCTAAGCCCAACACCGGACTTAAAATAGCGTCAATTTTTTGCCGATATTCACGCTCTTGTTTTTGTTGTTGTTCAAATTCTCGACGGCTGCGTGCCGACAAGGGATCTTGTGAGCCAGAATTTAATAGTCGACCATTTTGATCGGTGACCGTGACTTTATCGGGGGTCATTTCTGGCACTGCCGAGGCTACGGTATCAACAATAGAGTCTACTTCTTCTTGGCGTAGCGTATTACCACGGCGCAAGTTTAACACCACAGTAGCACTGGGCTTGCGCTTATCGCGCACAAACACGTTCTCGCGCGGAATCGCCAATAGCACCTGTGCCTTAGATACACTGTTAAACTGCTCAATCACCCGCGCTAATTGCCGCTCACGACCTAAGTTAAGCCGCTCACGCTCCAGCCGCTGACTAATACCAAAACCGGGATCAGAGAGTAAAATAGAGTCGCCTTCAGGCGGAGCACTGTCTAAACCAGAACGGCGTAGATTAAGCTGAATATCACTGTATTTATCAGCACGCACCAACACCGTGCTGCCTTCTATTTTATAATCGACCTTTTGTGCATGTAAAAAGTCGAGGGTTTCTATTAGCTCTTGGTTGTTATAGGTGCCCAATGGGCGCATTTCGGGCTCTTTGCCCCACAGCAATAAAAATACCGCCAGCGCTAAACAAATCGCTAGCGCCAGCACAATAATAATTTGGCGCAATACATCGGTATTGCCTAAGATCGCAAACGGGGTGCTTTTTTGCTCACCCGCTTCTAGCGCATCTGCATCACTGGTTGCCAGTCCGGTTTTGTCGGTATTAGCCAACGTATTATCTGCCACCCACTAAGTCCTCACACCGGCATATTCATAATGGTTTTATACGCATCAACCACTTTATTGCGCACCTGCACCGTGGCCTCAAAGGACAAACTCGACTTTTGTGCAGCAATCATCACTTCTTCTAAGCTGACCTTGTCATCGCCCAGCTCAAAGCGCTCTCGTAGCGAGTCGGTGCTTTGTTGTAAGCCATTTACATTGCTCACCGCTTGGCTTAACAGCGCGGCAAAGTCTTGCTGAGGTGCAATAGTATTGGCGGGTGCCAGCGGCTGCAGCTCAGTCTTCATGGCCTGCATTTCTGATAATAGCGCGGTCGCTTTAATATCCATACTCAGAGGCTCCTACTTATTTTTAAATAAAACACACTTTACCATACCCCATGCAAAATTCAGGCCACATTCAAGATGGCGGTAAGCTATACGCTGACCGCGGTACGTAAGTGCGGCGTATCGCACAGGTTATAAATGCTCCTGTAGGCGCAAATTTATTCGCGCCATAGCGCGCAGCGCTATCTTATATAACCATTTAATCCAGCTACAAGAAAATACCCCTATAAGCTATACGCTCGCGGCGTAATGCGAGAGCAAGCGTTCGCCTACACCTGTTGTGGACTCCGCGGTCAAAAGATGTAAGTCATTGCGAGGAGCGCAGCGAACGCGGCAATCCATGGTTAAGTACAGTGCAAGCCGTAAAATGGATTGCTTCACTCACCACTCACAACTCACCACTCACAACTCAACACTCACCACTAAACACTCAACACTAAACCTCAATGCCTGCTTCGCGCATCCGCGCCAGTTTATAACGTAAGGTGCGCGGGCTAATGCCTAACTGCTCGGCCACTTGCTGGCGACTACCGCCATGGCTTTTTAACGCCTGCAAAATCACCCTTTGTTCTTGATCCAATAAGGCGGTATCGAGATCGGTGCTGCGCGTGTTAGAGGCTAGCGCTTGAGGAGCTGCCGCCTTGGCACTGCTAGTGGGGGCAAATAACTGATCGAGTAAAATATCGTCCTCGGTAATCTGCTCACCTTGTGCCAAAATCAGCGCTCTTTGTATCACATTACTCAGCTCGCGCACATTACCCGGCCAGTGCCACCCTGTTAGTCGCGCCTGCGCGTTAGCAGTTAATGTTGGCAGACTGCGATTAAGCTCACTGGCCTGGCGCTGCATTAAATAATTTGCCAATGGCAAAATATCACCCGGTCGCTCGGCAAGCGCCGGCCAATGCAGCGGAAATACATTTAACCGATAAAATAAGTCTTCTCGAAACTGGCCATCAGCCACTGCTTGGCGCAAATCACGGTTGCTGGTGGCTAACACTCGCACATCTAATGCTATGGGCTGGCGGCCCCCTAAGCGCTCGACTTCTCGCTCTTGCAATACCCGCAATAGTTTGGCCTGCAGATTAAGATCCATTTCGGTAATTTCATCGAGTAATAAGGTGCCACCGTTGGCTTGTTCAAATTTACCGGGACTCGCTTGCATAGCGCCAGTAAAAGCCCCTTTTTCATAACCAAATAAAATGGCTTCTAGCATGCTTTCTGGGATCGCCGCGCAGTTAATGGCCACAAAGTCTTGCTGAGCTCGGCTAGATTGCTGATGAATAAACCGCGCTAATACTTCTTTACCTGTGCCACTGGGCCCAGTGATCATGACACTCGCCCCAGACTCGGCCACTCGCTTGGCTAATTGCAATAACTGAATGCTGCTCGCATCTCCCACCACCGGCTCACCCTCTGTGGCTGCTTGTTGGCTAACATAGCGATCCACCACCGCCAGTAGCGCTTCTGGCGTAAAAGGCTTAGCTAAATAGTCAATAGCACCCGCGCGGATCGCCGCCACCGCACCCGCTACTTGAGCGTAAGCGGTGATCACTAATACCGGTAAGCCCGGTAAACGGCGATTAATCCACTCCAGCAAACCTAAGCCACTCATACCGGCCATTTGTACATCGGTGATCACTAACTTGGCAGTATTAGCTTGCAGCCACACCATAGCCGACTCGGCACTGTCGAGCGCCGCGCAACT
Source organism: Aeromonadales bacterium (assembly GCA_012518835.1). GTDB lineage: Bacteria > Pseudomonadota > Gammaproteobacteria > Enterobacterales > Aeromonadaceae > Oceanimonas. Next base: position 7,027 of record JAAYRH010000014.1, read on the forward strand.
TAAACCCGCCAGTAATAAGGTATCTTGTAGCGCTTCTTGCAAGCCGGCGTCGTCTTCCACAATCAGCACATCAACTACTTCAGGCTTTGGCTTATTGGTCATGAACACATCTCCTTAATTCGGCTGCGCCGAATATCGCAGCTAAAGCAGCGGCTACAAAACACCTCAATCTCACCCTTACCCATAAAATGCTTTTTTCCGTGGGTTCCGTGGATTCCGTGGCAAATGGTTTGCTCTTCACTCAACACTCAAAATTCAACACTCAACATTGTCTTCAAAAC
>JAAYRH010000117.1 GCA_012518835.1 Aeromonadales bacterium
CGGGCTTTTACTCGTTATGAAAGCGAGTGGGGCAGTCTTGAGCCACAAATACAAGCACCCGCCAGCCTGATCCGCCATACCGAGCGGGTATTAGCGGGTATTTTTGGTGCTTCATCTGCTCGTTTAGTCCTAACCTCGGCCTTGCAAGGTCGCTCGATGGAGTTACATGAGCTGGCCACCATTGTGGATGAAGCCGGCGATGTATTTCGCTTTAACCGCGGCTTATTACAAGGGGCGATCGAGCACATTGGCATGGGCGTATCGGTGGTGGATAAAGAGCTTAATCTAGTGGCTTGGAACCGTCGCTATGTTGAGCTGTTTGCTTATCCCTCCGGTTTGATCCAAGTGGGACGACCCATTGCCGATATTATTCGCTATAACGCCGAGCGGGGCTTATGTGGGCCAGGTACTGTTGATGAACATGTCGATCGCCGTGTAACGCATATGCGCGCCGGTAGTCCACACACCTCAGCTCGTACGCGCCCCGATGGCCGAGTGATTGAAATGCAAGGTAACCCCATGCCAGGCGGTGGTTTTGTAATGACCTTTAATGACATCACTACTTTTCGCCAAGCCGAGCAACTGCTTAAAGATGCCAATGTGGTACTAGAAGCGCGAGTGGCCGAGCGGACTCAAGAGCTGTCGACGGTAAACCAGCAGTTATTGGCCGCCACTCATGAAGCAGAGAAACTAAGCGCCTCTAAGAGTCGCTTTTTAGCGGCGGTGAGCCACGATTTAATGCAGCCTTTAAATGCCGCCAAGCTATTTGCTTCTTCTTGGTTAGAAACCTCCGGCGATGAAGACAGTCGGCGTTTAGCCGGGCATATTGACCGCTCGCTTGCGGCGGCAGAAGATCTAATAGGCGACTTATTAGATATGTCACGATTAGAGTCGGGTAAGTTTACTGCCAGACCCACCGACTTTAGCATTAGCAGCCTATTTGATACTTTACAGGCCGAGTTTGGTGTCTTAGTCGAACAAGCTGGGGGGCAGTTTAAGGTGGTCTCCAGTCAAGTAGGCGTGCACAGTGATCCGCGTTTGTTGCGCCGTATTTTGCAAAACTTTTTAACTAATGCGTTGCGCTATAATCCTCAAGGGCGAATTTTATTAGGGCTGCGTCGGCGCGGGGAGGAGTTATCCATTCAAGTGTGGGATAACGGGCCTGGCATTGCCGAAGCACAGCAAAAAGTGATTTTTGATGAGTTTATGCGCTTAGAGCATGGCCAACGCAATCATCAACAAGGGTTGGGCTTAGGCTTAGCGATTGCCCAAGGACTCGCGGTGATGCTGGGTCACCGTTTGGCGGTGAGTTCTATCGAAGGAAAAGGCTCGGTATTTAGTGTCACGGTGGCGCGCGATCACTTGTGTATGTTGCCTGTTCCGGCCTCGTTAGCTCAAACCACCCCTAAAAGTGGTAATAATCAACTCGCAGGCACTAAGGTGCTGTGTATTGATAACGATGAAGATATTTTGACGGCGATGTCTGGCTTGTTAACCCGCTGGGGCTGCGAGGTTAAACTCGCCCACAGCGGCGAGGCGGCCCACCAGCACTACGCCAGCGGCTTTATACCGCAAGTTATTTTATCGGATTATCATTTAGATGAAGGTGTCACTGGCACCCAAGTGGTCACTGAATTACATAAAGATTACGGCGCCGTGCCTACGGTAGTGATTAGTGCCGATCGCCAGCCCGAGTTATTGAGTGACTTACAACAAAAAGGCTTTAGTTACTTAAGTAAGCCGGTTAAGCCATTAAAGCTAAGAGCCCTAATGCAGCACTTGATCACACCGTAGCGAGAGCGAGTTAATCGTGATTAGTCTTGCTGGTGACCGGTTTGCGAGAGGGCAATTACCGCTTGAGTACGGTTTTTAACGTCGAGCTTGCGAAAGATAGCGGTAACGTGAGCCTTCACGGTCGCCTCGGAGACATTAAGCTCATAAGCGATTTGTTTATTGAGCTTGCCCTCTGACAGCATAATTAATACTTTAAATTGCTGTGGCGTTAAACTGGCGAGTCGCTCGGCGATATTGTCTTCTGGCGCTTGCTCTAAGCTGACGCCTTCCGGAAACCAGGGGTCGCCTTCTAAAATGGTATTAAGCGCACTGACGAGGGTTGGCATGGGCGCCGACTTAGGAATAAAACCCAAGGCACCAAAGCGCATAGCCTGTTGTACCACGGCTGGCTCTTCGCTGGCTGAGACCATGACCACTGGCAGCTCAGGGTATTCATGACGTAACTGGGCTAAGCCAGAAAAGCCGCTGGCGCCGGGCATTTTAAGATCTAATAACAGTAAGTCGACATCGTCTACTTCGGTTAAGCGCTGCATTAGCGCGTCTATGGTGTCGACTTCAATCAGCTCTGCATCACTCACAGCCAAAGTAACGGCTTGAAGTAAGGCGTTGCGAAACAAGGGATGATCATCGGCAATAATAATGCGATAGCCCGTATTCATATAATATCTGCATCCTTGTACCGGAGAATTAGGTCAGTGAAGTAAGTGTGATAAATAGATTTATAAGTAATCAATGAAAATCGATTATACACTTATATATTTTTATCATAGAGCTTTAGGCACAGTATGAGAACTATCTATACCCATTTTTTTAACATTGGTAAGGAATCGCATGCTCCTTAGTAGGAAAAGTAGTCATAAGGCTTCCCATTGGGCTCAGATTTTAAATACCGAGGAAGACGCGCGACTGTGCAAAGATATTCCCGACGAGGCGTGCCAAGTTGTTAAAGGCAACCGTAGGTTATTGCTAAGTGCTCAGGTTGCTACGGCGCTTGCCGAGTTAATGACCAATGCCAAAACCGTATTACCTTGGTTATTGCAAGCCGTGGGCGCGCCGGTATGGATTATAGGCTGGTTAGTTCCGATCCGAGAAAGTGGCTCTATGTTGCCGCAAATTATCTTGGGCGCCTATGTTCGCCAATTTCCTCAACGCCGAGTGGCTTGGCTGTGGGGGGCGGGTATTCAAATCGGCTGTTTATTATTGATGGCCAGTGTGGCTTGGCTGTATTCCGGCTGGTTGGCTGGGGTGTTGCTATTAGGTTTATTAGCCTTAATGAGCTTAGCACGTGGTTTATGCTCTATTGCTTCCAAAGACGTGTTAGGTAAAACCGTTCCTAAACAACAACGGGGTAAGGTGACCGGCACCGGCGCAAGTTTAGCGGGCGGGGTAGGGTTAGTGTTTGGCTTGGTACTTAGTCAGCTCAATGATATTGCACTGTGGGGCTATGTGCTGATTTTAATACTGGCGGCCTTGGTATGGGGCTTAGGGATGGTGTGCTATTGGCGCATTGATGAATACGCCGGCGCTACCGAAGGCGGGATAAATGGCTGGCAACATGCGTGGGCGAGTATGAGCTTAGTCCGTGAAGATCCTGATTTTGGTCGCTTTTTATTAGTCCGTACCTTGTTATTATCGACGGCCTTAGTGACCCCTTATTACGTATTATTAGCTCGCGAGGCCGACGCGGGGATGCAGGTGTTGGGCTGGCTGGTCATTGCCCAAGGCTTAGCTCAATTTGCCAGCAGCTGGATTTGGGGACGCATGGCAGATGCATCGGCGCGGCGCGTGATGCAATGGGCGGCAGTGATTGCCTCGCTGTTAGGGATTGGTGTTTGGATACACTTGGCACTATTTTCTGGCACGCCGTGGACGGGCTATTTTGCCATAGCGGTATTTGTGCTGAGCTTGGCTCATGCCGGTGTTAGAGTAGGGCGTAAAACTTATTTAATCGACTTAGCTCATGGGGATAAGCGTACCGATTATGTGTCGGTCAGTAATACCCTGATGGGGCTGTTATTGCTAGTCGCCGGCGCCCTGAGTATGTTGTTAGCGCTGTTATCTAACCTGGCGGTGATTTTGGTATTTTCTTTGCTGGGGTTAGTTGGTGTATGGTTAGCGCAGGCATTACCTGATGTACAAACCGAAGCGGTATGAGGAAAGCTAGATGGTAAAAAAATACATGTTGATGCTCTGTGGCTTAATGATGGCCAGTGCGGTGTCTGCTAAAGATATTGACCATGTGCGCGCAGAGTTTTCTGTGTTGTTAAATGGGGATAAAACCCGCGGTGTAAATACGCTGAATATCGATCGTAATAAAGACCGTTATCATGTGCACTTTTCTCTGGCGCATTGGCTGTTAGATGTGGATCAAAAAGCCAGCTTTCGTTGGAATAATTGTAAAGCGTACCCCGACACCTTTAGCTATAAAGCCAAAGCTCTCGGCGTGAGACGAGAAGAGCGACTGGTTTTTGACGCTAATACCAAGATGGTTTTATACCAAGGTAAAGACGGTGACACTTTAATTTCAACCGAAAACGGCGGCTTTGATCCGGTGAGTTTCTTTTTTGAAGCCCGTTGCGATCTTATGGCAGGAAAAACCAGCTTTACTTATCCCATCGTACGTGACGATGGTATTAAAGAAACCAGCTTTAATGTGATTGGTGAAGAGCAAATTGAAACGGGTGTTGGCACCCTCGATACCTTAATTGTTGAGCGCGATCGCGGTAGTAGCAAGCGTAAAACCCGCTTTTGGGTAGCGCCCGAGCTAGACTATATGTTGGTACAAATTAGTCATGTAGAAAATCGCCAACTGGCGGTGACGGTGACCTTAGATAAATTGACTTATAACATGGTAGATCAGCCGACTAAATTAGCCGACCAGTAAGCCAGTAGGTAATAAAGGAGTATAATTTTGTTGTGGATAGGGGCACTGGTCGTGGCGTTGGCGGCATGGCACTTTGACTGGTCTGCTTGGCTCGCCGATAAAAGCCGTCAGCATTTGAGTTTTGGCGCTGCCATTGCCCTTGTGCCATTGTGGATGTTGCAAGCCGGTATAAAAGACGGCCTAGAGTTTCATTTTTTAGGGCTCACCGTCTTGGCCTTAATGCTGGGCTGGCGGTTAGGCGTGATGATGAGTACCTTAAGCTTATTACTGCTCACCGGTTTTGGCGTGGCACCTTGGTCAGCATTTGGCGCTAACTTACTATTAGGCGTTATTATTCCTATTAGTTTTACTTATCTGGTTTTTTTACTGACTTACAGCTACTTATATCGTCACTTATTTGTTTATATTTTTGTCGCGGGCTTTTTTAATGCCGCCTTAACCATGACCGTGAAAGTATTGGCCTTTTCTCTTTATATGTCATGGTCTGGGCAATATAGCTGGCAGGTCATTATGGACAGTTATTTAGGCATATTACCACTGCTATTATTCCCTGAAGGCTTACTCAACGGCATGTTAATTACCGTGCTAGTTATTTTTAGGCCTGAGTGGATGCGCACCTATTTAGACCGCGACTACATTAACAATAAATGAAGTACCCCTTCTGATGCACTAACAGGTCTGGTAGGCTTCTAAGTACATAATTGAGAAGTGAGATGCGTGAGTATGAAATCTAAACTATTGACGACGTTAACGCCCCTATTGGCGTTGGGTTTATTTTCAGCGATGCCGGCCCAAGCAGAAATGACCACGGCAGAAGTAAAAAAGCTGGTACGTGAAACGCTGCTGGAGCAGCCAGAGATTTTACGTGAAGCGATTATTAAGCTAGAAGAGCAAGATCAGCGCGCTCAACAAGCGGAGTTTGCAAAGCAGCTAAAAGAACAGTCGGGTCAGCTGTTCTCTAGCAAGACCGATGGCATTATGGGCAATCCCAATGGCAGCATAGAAATGGTTTATTTTACCGACTATAACTGCCCGTATTGCCGCCGTATGAACGAGAGCCTGCAAACCTTAATTAAAGATGAGCCTGAGCTAAAAGTGATCGTTAAAGATCTGGGTATTTTGGGCCCTGATTCTGTACAAGCTGCTCGTCTTGCGTTAGCGGCAGCAGAGCAAGCGCCTAAGCAATATGACGATTTACATCAGGCACTGATGGCGCAGCCTCGTGTTAAAACCGATGCGCTGGCTAACATTGCCGATAAAGCCGGTTTAGATGGTAAAAAGTTATTAGAAGCAGCCAAAGCCAAGCCAGTAGCCGATAAACTCAATCAAAACTTAAGTCTGTTTCGCAGCCTAGGTCTGAACGGTACACCAGCGCTGGTCTTCCCAGACGGCACTCTCATCCCCGGTGCAGTAGATGTCGCGGGTTTGAAAGATATTTTAAAAGATCAAAAGTCTTAATTAAGCTTACTCTTAACTCGTTAACAACCGAGTTAAGCAAGGCGATTGAAAAAACCCGGCAACCGCCGGGTTTTTTTATGATTAACGGGCTTATGCCCCGCGGCGTTTAGCTTGTTGTAGCTTTTCATAGACCGCCAGTAAAGCTTGATGAGCAGGAAAGTCCGTTAAGCTTTCATCGGCGGCGGTTAAGCCATAAAAGCGCTGGCTGCCAGCAATTTGCTGCCATACCTGATCGGTGGTGTTAGACGTATATAAGTTACTAAAGGCCGCACGATATTGGCTGGGCTCACGCTCTGGGTCTAAGTGCAGTTCGAGTGCCGCCATTAAACAGCGATAATAACGGCGCCGTTCTTCGCTAAAGACTGAGCTATTAAAGTTTAAGGTCCAGTCGGCATACTCTAATGCCAGGTCAAGCTCACCGGACGCGAGCGCTAACATGCCTTTTAGCTCACCAATGCGCAGCGTATGCCAAGCACTACCCTTAGTGGTGGCGATGCCTAATAATTCGCGTACGCGAGCAGCATCGTCTAAGCCCTCTTCTTCTAACAGCTCATATAAACCCATGAGTTGTTCAGCATCGGCGCTTGAGTCAGGTAAGCTAAGTAAGGTGGCTCTTAAATGAGCTGCCATATTATTGTTGGCTAAATATAAGTCTTCAACAGGGTAAATCTCTGATAAGCCCGGCACTAAAATACGACAACAATACACGCCTAAATGCTCATAGTCGGCAATGTACACCGGTTGCTCTAAGCGATTAAACATCGCGAGCAAGTGTTGAAACTCTTGTTCTGAACTGCCACTAAAGTCCCAGTCAACAAACTCATAATCGGCGTCTTCTTTAAAGAGATCCCAGCTGATCACCCCAGAGGAGTCAATAAAATGGGTTTCTAAATTATGATGATCGGCAACTTCGTCATTATCAAAAGAGGGAGGCACAAATACATCAAGCGCCTTTAAGCTGCGGCCTTGCAGCAGCTCGGTGATGGTACGCTCTAGGGTAACCTCAAAGCGCGGGTGGGCGCCAAAGGAGGCAAAGCAAGTGCTGTTTTCAGGGTTAAATAACACCACGCACAATACCGGGTATTCACCGCCTAAAGAGGCATCAAACACATGAATAGGAAACCCCTCTGCTTCGAGTGTGGCAATCGCTTCTTGTAAATGAGGATAGCGATCCATCACCGCACTTGGGATCCTCGGCAAACTAATGCGCTCGCTAATAATGCGATTTTTAATATAGCGCTCAATGGTTTCCGACAAGCCTTGGGTGCGTGCTTCGGTAGGACTATTACCGGCACTCATGCCATTAGAGACATACAGATTGCCAATAATATTCATTGGAAAATACACTGTGTGCTGATCTTGTTGGCGCACAAAGGGCAGGGCACAAATCCCTCTGTCTTCATTGCTCGATTGTAAGTCGATTAACATGTCGGCGTTTAGTTCGCCCTCGGCGTCATACACGCTGCGAGTGTAGTCATCTAAGATGCCCGCCGGCAGTTGATTATCGTCGGGTAGCGCAAACCATTGTTCGTTAGGGTAGTGGACAAAATCGCCGTTCGCGATCGCTTCCCCTAAATAAAAATCGGCAAAAAAATAGTTGGTGGCAAGTCGCTCAAAATATTCACCCAAAGCCGAGGCCAGAGCCGCTTTTTTAGTGGCTCCTTTACCATTGGTAAAACATAAACCGCAGTGCTTATCTCGAATATGTACCGACCACACATTGGGCACGGGATTTAGCCAAGAGGCTTCTTCTATATCAAACCCCAAGTCGCTGAGCTGTTGCTGAAAATAATTAATCGTATCTTCCAGCGCCGCATCTTTACTGGGGATAAACGTCTTCATAGAAGTCCTTGGGTGGATATAAAAAAAGGGGGCTGATCCTAACCCAAGCTGGTTTTTTGAACAAGCAGGTTTTAGTGCTAAGCAGCCAGCTAGGTCAAGGGCGGTTTTGCCACGGAATCCACGGTAAAAGAGCAATGTTGAGTTTTTAATGTTGAGTGTTGAATGAAAAATTATGGACTGCCTGATGACCATTAGGATCTGCTCTAGGGTTTAGTGACTAAATATTTTTTGCCACAGAACCCACTGAACCCACAGAAAAAGGCAAAGAGAAAAGAGAGTTTTATCGGTAAGAGCAAGAAAGAGCCCTAAGCGCCAAGTACAAGCACCAAACTGAAACCAAAACGCGCCCTACTATAGGCCAAGTGGGGACAGTCCAGTTGTTTCATTCAACATTAAAAATTCAACACTAAGCATTATCCCTTCCCTAGCTCTTGCCTATCCCTTCCTTAATTTACAACGGAAATAACCAGGGCACCAGAAGTACCGTAATCAGCATCACTACCACGGCAAAAGGCACGCCAATGCGCACAAAGTCCATAAAACGATAGTTACCTGGGCCCAGTACTAAGGTATTTACCGGTGACGAGATGGGCGTCATAAATGCCGTAGAAGCAGCAATCGCTACCGTCATGGCAAACGGATAGGGCGAGGCTTGCATCGCCTGGGCACTGGCGATGGCCACCGGTGCCATGAGTACCGCGGTGGCAGTATTGGATATAAATAGGCCGGTAAGGGCGGTGGTCACAAATAAGGTGGCTAAGATGGCGCGCGGGCCTGCATCACCTAACAGTGTTAATAAGCCTTGTACCACGAGATTAATCCCGCCGGTTTTTTGTAATGCTAAGGCAAAGGGCAGCATGCCAACAATAAGAATTAAACTTTGCCAGTGAATACTGCGATAGGCACTGTTCATATCCACACAGCGAAATAAGCCCATTAATAAACAGCCAATTAAGGCGGCTAACACATTGGGTACCACGCCGGTGACCATCAGTAATATCATAATGGCCAGACTGGCAATGGCATGGGGCGCTTGGCTCAGTGCGGGGGCTACATCATCGACCTCTGCCGGCAGGCTCAACACCACAAAATCTCGACTATCGCCTTGCAAGCGTCGAATATCGCTCCAATTACCCGCCACCAGTAAGGTATCGCCGATTTGTAGCGGCTCATTAATAAATGTATCGCTAAAGGCGATGAGTTGACGGCGCAAACCAATGACGTTGAGCTTACGCTGGCTGCGAAAAGTCAGCTCTTGAATGGTTTTACCGGCTAAGTTGGAGTGAGGCGGCAGCATGACTTCGGCGACGCCAAGCTCTCGGTGGTGAGTAGCAAAGTAACTGGTACTTTGTGGCCATAAGGCTAGTCCTAATTCTTGATAAATCTCGTTGGCGGGCTGGCCGGTGCTTATCCAGTCGACAAGTAATCGATCGCCGCTATGAATTTCGGTGCTGCCGGTGGCGCCCAGTAACACTTGTCGAAAGCGACGCTGTCGTTCAACGGCAATCACGTTAATGCCATAGTGTTTACGTAAATGCAGCTCGTTAAGCAGTTGCCCCACTAAGGGCGAGTCGGCTTTTACTCGTAAACACCGCTCGCGATCGGCAAAAGCATATTCATTGATAAGATCGCTAATATGATGGCGCTTACTTTTAGGAGCACTAGGGGCGCTTTGGGGACTAAGCCAAGGTCGGATCAGGCGCATATAAACAATGGCAAACACTAACACCGTTAAGCCAATGGGAGCAAAGGCAAAAAAGCTAAACCCAGTTAAATTGGCGCGCACCAACTCACTTGGGATCACCATGTTGGGTGGCGTAGCTACTAACGTCATCATGCCGCTGATCAAACCGGCAAAACTTAATGGCATCATTAAGCGGCTGACGGGAATATTAAGCCGTAGCGCGATGCTTAAGACCACTGGAATGAATATGGCGACCACCCCAGTGGAGCTCATAATAGAGCCCAAGCCCGCCACAGTGAGCATGAGCAATATCAAAAGACGAGTTTCACTTTGGCCAGCATGGCGCATCAGTAACTCCCCTAGTTGATAGGCGACACCGGTTCTTACTAGGCCATCGCCCATGACGAAGAGTGCGGCGATAACGATTACACTGGGATCACTAAAGCCTGCCAGTGCTTCTTCAAGGGTGATGACGCCGCTTAAGGGTAATATCACCAGCATGATCAGTGCGACCGCATCCATACGGGGGCGATTGCGAATAAATAGCGCGACGGCGCTGGCCAGTAAAATTAAAACCCAGGCAAGTTCTATATTCATAGTGAGAAAGGCTAAGGCACTAATTAAGGGAAAAGTTCCGGCTAGCCTAATAAAAAGCGGGCTTATTAGCCCGCTAATTTATCTCATATTGTGTGCTGCGCACGGTTTAAGGTAGCAAATGTAGCATCCGGCGCAGTGGCTCGGCGGCACCCCACAATAATTGGTCGCCTACCGTGAACGCTGATAAATAGGTCGGCCCCATATTTAGCTTACGTAACCGCCCCACGGGAATATCTAGGGTACCGGTAACAGCCGCGGGAGTGAGCTCTTCCATGGTGCGCTGGCGATCGTTAGGGATCACTTTTACCCAATCGTTATGGCTCCCTAGAATTTGCTCTATGTCGGCAATCGGTAAGTCTTCTTTTAGCTTGATAGTAAAAGACTGGCTATGACAGCGCAAAGCACCAATGCGCACACATAAACCGTCGATAGGGATTGGCTGGCTGGTGCCCATAATTTTATTGGCTTCGGCCTGACCTTTCCACTCTTCACGGCTTTGGCCGCTTTCTAGCTGGGAGTCAATCCAAGGGATCAGGCTGCCAGCCAGTGGCACGCCAAAGTTATCGACCGGCAAGTCACCGCTGCGGGTTTTTTCAGTTACTTTACGCTCCAGCTCTAAAATAGCGGACGCTGGATCGGCTAACTCATCGGCTACTTCATCGCGCAAGATGCCCATTTGGGTAACTAATTCGCGCATATGGCGAGCACCGCCGCCCGAGGCCGCTTGATAGGTAGAAACGGCAATCCATTCCACCAGATCTTTTTCAAATAAGCCGCCTAGCGCCAGCATCATCAAGCTAACGGTACAGTTACCGCCGACAAAGGTTTTGTGGCCTTCTGCTAGCGCTTGTTTTATTTGCTTACCGTTAACGGGATCTAATACGATCAAAGCTTCGTCGTCCATACGCAAAGCAGAAGCAGCATCAATCCAGTAGCCTTCCCAACCGGCGGCTCTAAGCTTCGGATACACTTCATTGGTGTAGTCGCCACCTTGACAGGTCAGCACTACATCTAATTGCTTCAGCGCCTCAATATCGTACGCGTCTTGCAGGGTACCCGCATCGGTGCCAAAGTCGGGGGCGGGCTGTCCTGCCTGAGAGGTAGTAAAAAAGGTGGGTTTAATACGGGAGAAATCCCCTTCATCTACCATGCGGCTCATTAGCACTGAGCCCACCATACCGCGCCAACCAACTAGACCTACCGTTTTCATCATTAAATGTCCTTCCTTTGGCAGTGAATAAGCGTAAATACTGTGTTTACAATACTGATTAGACGCCAAGGTGCAAGAAATAACAGGAAATTAAGCCAGAAAGCTGCTTTTTTAGTCTCAATTAGCACCGGCTCGAGAGAAGCCTAACTTAAGGATAAAAAGGCCAACATACATACCGGTGCCGCTAAGCTAAGAATAAAACCGGAGACAATAGCCACCGGCACCACGGTAATTCCCCCTGCTCGCTGCAACATGGGTAGCGTAAAGTCCATGGCGGTAGCGGCGCCGTAGCCAATGGCGGTAGAAGGGAAGCGGCGCATTAAGGTGGGGATCATCACAATCGCCAATAGCTCGCGGGCTAAGTCATTAATAAAGGCCGCACTGCCTAGCACTGGGCCTAATTGATCACTGATTAAAATACCTGATAACGAATACCAACCATAGCCGGAGGCAAAGGCCAGCCCCTGAGATAAGGGCATATGTAACGCCCACGCGGCGACTAATCCGCCCGCCCACGAGCTAACCAAGACCACACTCGCAATAGTGAGCCCCCAGCGGTTAAGCAAAATTTGCCGCAATCCCATGCCGGAGTTACGCAGCTGTATACCAATCAGTAACAGCAGTAGCATTAAGGCGGCTTCGCTTAGGGTATCTACACTAAACCAGCTGGGATCTAAAAACTGGCCGACCGCCACCCCCGTTAAAATGGTGAGACACAGCCACGCCGAGTCAAAAAATACCGTCCATTTACTGGCCGCCGCCGCGCCGCGCTCGCCGGTGAGGTGTTTGCGACCTCGGTCTAATAGCCATAACGCGCCTAGATTAGCAGCACTAATACAGACTAGAAATACGATGCTTACCCCAAAAATAGTGCCTAAATGAGCCACTAAATCATCGACAAACGCTAAGCTGATCCCCATTAAAAACAGGATTAAATACACCATGCGCAGCACAGTGATATTGAGGGCGTGCAATAAAGCCGTTGAGCGACACGGGATGCAATAGCCTAATGCCAAAGGCAGCAGTACCAGCAACAAGCCTAAATACATAAGGCAGCTTTCCTATTTAATGAGAGAGCAGGCGAGACTTATCTAACCGTTGTGACTCATAAAATAACAGCTGCCTTGCCTGAAAGACACCATCGAGCGCTTCTTATATCAATCTGGATAAGTAAGTGTTCTAAATTATACTGAGAACAAAAACGCTATTCCTAGCCATCGTCATACCGGCATCGGGTCGTGGCTTGGAGCTCTTTCTGAAGCAAGATCCTGACTTTGGATAGGATGACAGAAGTGAGCAGCTTATTTTAGCGCTTGGTATTACCTTGGGTTTAATAAAACATTGGCCCGCTTTGCTATCTTGTTATTAATGAGTACGAGTGATAAGTTTTAACTTAATAGTAACCTGGCATTAACGGCAACGGCGAAGTAACGCGGCTTTATAGGGGCAAGGAATGACTAAGGTAGCCCTGACGGTTTCGGGTTTATATAAACAATATGGTAGCGCAGAAGTACTTAAAGGCGTCGATCTTACGGCCAATAGCGGCGATGTGATCTCCATTGTAGGCTCGTCTGGTTCAGGTAAGTCGACCCTACTGCGCTGTATCAACCTACTTGAAATTCCTACCGCCGGTGAAGTGCGAGTGCATGGTGAGCTAATTGAAATGCGCACCGATAGTAAAGGTGAGCGTAAACCGGTGAGTATGCGCCAAGTAGAGCGGATCCGCTCGCGTTTAGCCATGGTATTTCAGGGCTTTAATTTGTGGTCCCACCTGACGGTATTACAAAACATTATAGAAGTACCGGTGCATGTGCTGAAAGTACCTAAAAAGACCGCGCTTGAAACTGCGGAGCAGTTACTTAATAAAGTGGGTCTCTACGATAAGCGCCACGCTTATCCTCATCATTTATCTGGCGGGCAACAACAGCGTGCTGCTATCGCTCGCGCGTTAGCCGTTGAGCCGCAAGTGATGCTATTTGATGAGCCTACCTCGGCGCTGGATCCAGAGTTAGTAGGAGAAGTCTTAAGTGTGATGCGCGAGCTTGCCGAAGAAGGGCGCACCATGTTGGTCGTCACCCATGAGATGAGCTTTGCCAGAGAAGTCTCTAATCAACTGCTGTTTTTGCATCAAGGTAAAGTCGAAGAGCAGGGCTGCCCTAAAGAGTTATTTGCTCATCCGAGCTCGGAGCGTTTTAAACAGTTTATTGCCTCGGTTTATTAACCTTGTGCAGTGGTGGGGAAGCTGAATCGTCAGCTAACGCGGTATTTTTCTAGTAAGTAGCTCGGCGTAACAGGCGTAGTTTGATGCTGCTACTAAGTAACAAAGAAAAATTAATTATTAAAGCTTTTTTGCCACACTTCTTTATTACGAGAGGCACAAAAAACACGGACGAAGCGCAATAAGGAAAGGGCTTATTTTATCTAAGATCTTACCCAGTATTTGTTCGTTTAGATCTTGATTTTTCCATAGGTTCAGAGGATTCCGTGGCGACGATGTCTTAAGTTTTTAAAAGCAAGCCTGTGACATAATCCACATTAGTTTTAAGGTATTACTTAATAGGATATTAATTCAGTCATATACAAGGAGTTCTACCATGAAAAAACCACTGATTGCCGTTGCGATAATGGCAAGTCTTGCCACCGGTGTCGTGCAAGCTAAAGAATGGAAAACGGTACGCTTTGGAATTGAAGGGGCTTATCCACCCTTTTCTTGGACTGACGAGCAAGGGCAGCTGAAAGGGTTTGACGTTGATATCGCTAATGCCTTGTGCGAGCAGATGCAAGTAGAGTGTAAGCTAGTGGCTCAAGACTGGGATGGCATTATTCCGGCGTTATTAGCGCGTAAGTACGATGCTATTATTGCCGCGATGTCGATTACCGAAGAGCGAAAGCGAGCCGTGGATTTTACTGATAAATACGCCTTGGTGCCTAATAAGTTTGTCACTAAAAAAGGCACCGAGTTAGATCTTAGTAAAGAGGGCTTAAAGGGTAAGCGAGTAGGTGTACAAATTGCCACTACCCACGATAAATACTTGACCGATAACTTTGGTAAAGCGGTGTCGCTGGTGCGTTATGGCACCGCTGATGAAGCCTACTTAGACCTTAAAGCTGGCCGGGTAGACTACGTATTTTTAGATGCCACTGCCATTGAAGAGGGCTTATTAAACAAGCCGGGCGGTGAAGAATTTGAGTTTGTAGGCCCCGATATTACCGAGCAAAAATGGTTTGGCGATGGCTTTGGTATTGCGGTGCGTAAACAAGACCAAGGATTGAAAAAGCAGCTTAACCAAGCTATTCAAGAGTTGCGTGACAATGGGAAGTACCAAGCCATCAATAATCAGTATTTTGAATACGACGTGTATGGTGAGTAGCACTTATTTACTTGCCTTATGTTAAGCACTATTGAGGCAAATTATGCTGCAAGGATATGAGGTTGCCTTAATCGAAGGGGCAGTAGTGACCTTAAAAGTGGCCTTATGGTCACTTTTATTAGCTCTTATACTCGGACTAGCGGGGGCGTTAGCTAAACTATCATCTATTAAACTGCTGCGTTGGTTAGCGACAGGCTATACCACAGTGATCCGGGGTATTCCGGATCTGATCTTAATGATGCTGATTTTTTTTGGTGGCCAAGTGCTGCTTAATAACAGTCTGGTCACCTTTCAAGAATGGGCGTCTGACAGTAGGTTTCAAGAAAGCTGGCTAAGTACCCTACCCGATTACATAGAAATTAGCCCCTTTGTAGCGGGCATTCTGACCATTGGCTTTATTTTTGGTGCCTATATGACTGAAACCTTTAGGGGCGCCATGTTAGCGGTCGATAAAGGCGAGTTAGAAGCGGCGCGCGCTTATGGGATGAGTAGCACCTTGGTGTTGCGCCGCATCTTATTACCACAACTGATGCGCCATGCTTTACCAGGCTTAGGCAATAACTGGTTAGTGCTACTTAAAACCACGGCACTGGTATCTATTATTGGGCTAGATGACATAGTGCGCAAAGCCTCTTTAGCTGCGGGTGCGACCCAACTGCCGTTTACTTTTTACTTTGCTGTGGCCTTAGTCTTTTTATTGTTTACCGCCGTTTCTAGCTTATTGCTAAGTTGGGCGGAGCGCCACTATGCGCTGGCGCCACGAGCCTAACCGCCGGAGAAGAAATGGACTTTTCTATCATTATCAATGAATGGCCGGTGTATTGGCAGGGCTTGTATACCACCTTGTGGCTAGTGGCCGTGTCGTTACTAATTGGATTAGCCATTGCCTTGCCGCTGGCTTTATTACGTAACAGCCGAGTGTGGCTAATAAAAAGTCTGGCATGGGCCTATATTTATTTCTTTCGCGGCACACCTTTATTAGTACAGTTGTTTTTAATTTATTACGGCGCGGGGCAGTGGCATTGGTTACGCGAGTCCATGGTATGGGAGTGGTTTAGTCAGGCGTGGTTTTGCGCCATTTTAGCCTTTACCTTAAACACCAGTGCTTATACTGCAGAAATTATTCGGGGGGCAATTAAAAGTATGCCACAAGGGCAAATAGAAGCCGCTTACGCGTATGGAATGACGCGACTTCAAGCCTTTTGGCGGGTAATTTTGCCCAATAGCATGCGTCGTGCCTTGCCGGCCTATAGTAATGAAGTGATATTTATGTTGCATGGCTCGGCTATTGCTGGGGTGATCACCATCGTCGATTTAACGGGGGCAGCGCGCATTGTTAACTCGCGTTACTACTCGCCGTTTGAGGCTTTTTTAGCAGCAGGGGCTTTATATATGATGGTGACGTTTATATTGGTGGCTGGCTTTCGCCGTTTAGAGCGCCGCTGGTCGCAGGTGTAATAAAACAGGGCTTAATAAAGCCGCTAATAAAAAGTGCCGTGTTAATCACGGCACTTTTTTAGCTACAGTGCTCGGTTATCTACGGCTTTGGGCGTTACTCTTTAGGCTCTTTTTTCTTGCGAATACTCAAGCCCAGCTCACGACCTC
>JAAYRH010000118.1 GCA_012518835.1 Aeromonadales bacterium
ACTGGGCTCGCTCTTACCCATAAAAGGCTCTTTTCAGATCTTATCTTTATTTTTCTGTGGGTTCAGTGGATTCCGTGGCAAAAAGGTTTTGATCTTCCTGGGCGCCGGGCGCTTGACGCTTATCTTGATTCTCAACCCACACCACATCGCATATGCCACTCTGCGGGTTAAACGCTGTGGGAGCGGATAACAGCAATTCGCGAATAGCCGCTTGATCGTATTGCTCACACGCTGCATCCAGCGCTTGTAAAAGCTCTAATACCTCGGGCCATGGCAGAGATACTTCACTGGCAGTACGAATACGGGGGTGTTGAGTCTCAGCTTCGTCACCACCAATCAATAACTCTTCATACAACTTTTCGCCGGGGCGCAAGCCGGTAATATTAATGGCAATATCGCCATTGGGGTTATCAGCGGTTTTTTCTTCATAACCCATTAAGCGGATCATTTTTTTCGCTAAATCGATAATCCGTACTGGCTCACCCATATCCAACACAAACACATCACCATCGTTACCCATGGCGCCCGCCTGGATCACAAGCTGCGCAGCTTCGGGGATGGTCATAAAATAACGGGTAATGTCTTTGTGGGTTAAGGTGATGGGGCCACCGGCGCGGATTTGGCGCTTAAATAATGGCACCACCGAACCCGACGAGCCTAACACGTTACCAAAACGCACCATGCAAAATCGCGTAGCACTTTGGCGCTGAGCTAAGCCTTGTAACACTAACTCGGCGATTCGCTTACTGGTGCCCATCACGTTAGTGGGCCGTACTGCTTTATCGGTAGAAATTAACACAAAGCGCTCTACGCCACAGTTAATCGCCGCTTCGGCGGCATGCCAGGTGCCAAACACATTATTACGCACCCCTTCTACCACGTTATATTCTACCAGTGGCACATGTTTACAGGCGGCGGCGTGATACACAGTTTGCACGCCAAAAGCAGTCATTACTGCTTCTAAACGATTTTGCCGCTGCACCGAAGCCATAATTGGCACAATGCGTATGTCACAGTGAGTCTCGCGGCACCAGTTATTAAGCTCTTGATCAATTTGATAAAGCGAAAACTCAGAATTTTCGAGCAACACTAAGGTAGTAGGCTGCTGCTGCACAATTTGCCGACATAACTCAGAGCCAATAGAGCCACCAGCACCGGTAACCATCACTACTTTATCTTTAATATTAGCGGTTATAAGCTCAGGGAAAGGCGCTACCGGATCACGACCTAATAAGTCTTCTACACTCACCTCGTGCAGCTCACTTAACTTTGCTTTGCCACTCACAATATCGGCCATGCCCGGAATGGTTAGCATCTCGATAGACAGCTCACTTAAGCCCTCAACAATCTCACGACGACGTTGGCGCGGCATACTCGGCATGGCTAATAACAGTTTACGCGCACCAAAGCGGGCAATAATTTGTGGCAACTCGTTAGCAGAAAACACCGTTAAGCCTTGCAGCATGGCATTATGTAAAACGGGGTTATCGTCCACAAACGCTACCGCTCGGTACTCATTACCGTATTGCAGGCTGCTATTGAGCTGTCGCCCTGAAGAGCCTGCACCATAAATAATCACCGGTGTTTTTAGTTTTTTAGTGCTCTGATTATATAAAGCGCGGGCCAAGGTACGAGCGCCACCACACAGTAATAAAGCAAACGCACAGTAAATAACGGGCACAGTACGAGGTAAAAATAAATCTAGTACATAAGCGCTGACCACCATAGTGCCTGCCGACAACAAGGTGCCCGCCACCATCGTTAAAATC
>JAAYRH010000119.1 GCA_012518835.1 Aeromonadales bacterium
CTGGTTACCCACAGCATCCAAGTCACCAGCGACTGTAGCCAACAAGAGCTTAGCAATGCCCTAACCGAAGCCGGTTATCCACCCGCTGCTTAAGTTAGTTTGCCTAGAGGTGATAATGAATATTGGCGCCGCCGCAAAAAGCTCAGGATTATCAGCAAAAATGATCCGCCACTATGAGCACATCGGTTTACTTAAACCGGCGGCGCGCAGTGCCAATGGTTATCGCCGTTATAACGAGCAAAGTATTGAAGTATTAAAGTTTATTCGCCAAGCACGCCTGCTTGGCTTTTCTATTGCCCAAATAGATGCCTTACTGGCGCTGTGGCAAGACCCGAAGCGTTCCAGCCGCGCCGTAAAAGCCGTCGCCGAGCAACATCTGCAAGAAGTGCAGCATAAAATGCAAGAGCTGATGGCAATGCAAAGCACCCTAGAGCGCCTTATCCACGCCTGTCCCGGAGACGATAATCCCCGCTGTGCCATTCTTGAGCAATTATCTACTCCCGATTCAAAGATAAATACTTAATCACCCGCTTTCGACCTACCACCCTTTTGCCACGGAATCCACGGTAAAAGAGTAATGTTGAGTGTTGAATAAAAAAATTCAAAATTTAACATTGAAAATTCAACATTATTTTTTGGTATGGCTTCCCATTAAAAACCTTGACCTTGCCATAGTGGTAAGGATTAAGCTGAGCGTACACTATGACATAATAGGAGCGCTGCTATGACTGCCCCCTCTACTTCCTCTGTTGCTGCTCAAGCAGATTATTCTTTACAGCTGCCTATTGTGGGTATGACCTGTGCTTCTTGTGTGCGTCGTGTCGAGCAGGCCTTGCTAAAAGTACCCGGCGTGGTGGAGGCGAATGTCAACTTAGCTAACGAGCAAGCCGAGGTGACCTTAAGCGCCGATATCCCTGTTACTGCCTTACAACAAGCCATTGCTAGCGCCGGCTTTGATACTCGAATTGAGCAGTTTGAACTCGCCATTGTGGGCATGAGCTGTGCTTCGTGTGTGGGGCGGGTAGAGAAAGCACTGCAGCGCATTCCGGGGGTGTTAGTGGCCAACGTTAATCTCGCCACCGAAAGCGCCCATCTTGAAGTCTTAGCCGGCAACGCCAACCATCAGCAATTAATTACCGCGATTAAACAGTCGGGCTATGAAGCGAAGGCGGTCTCTAGTGAGCGCGACGATAAGCAAGCGCGCAAGGCCGAAGAGCAAGTGCAATTACAGCGCGCCTTTTGGTGGGCTTTTATTCTTACCTTGCCGGTATTTATCTTAGAAATGGGCTCCCACCTTATTCCCGGCATGGCCGCATGGGTAGAAGCGACCTTAGGGCAAACCCTTAATTGGAGCATCCAGCTGGTATTAACCACCTTGGTGTTATTTGGCCCAGGCTTGCGTTTTTTACGCTCCGGTATTCCGGCACTGTTGCGCGGTGGCCCTGATATGAACTCCTTAGTGGCATTAGGTAGCTTATCGGCGTGGACATTTTCGTTGGTGGTATTACTGTTCGGTGATGTATTACCTGAGGGCACCCGACATGTCTATTTTGAAGCGGCGGCGGTGATCATTACCCTTATTTTATTAGGCCGCAACCTTGAAGCCCGCGCTAAAGGCCGCACCGGTGAAGCCATTCAACGGCTATTAACGCTACAAGTGAGTACCGCCCGCGTACAGCGCGATGGTCAATGGCAAGAGCTGGCCCTAGAAGAAGTACAAGTGGGTGACAAGGTGCTGGTACGCCCTGGCGAGCGGATGCCCGTCGATGGCACCGTGGAGCAGGGACATTCTTATGTGGATGAGTCTATGCTTACTGGTGAGCCGATGCCGATTGAAAAGCAAGCGGGCGATAGCGTTGTGGGCGGCACCATTAATAAAAATGGCGCGCTAGAGTGTGTGACCACGCAAGTGGGCAATGACACCTTACTTGCACAAATTATTCGTATGGTCGAGCAGGCCCAAGGCGCCAAACTGCCTATTAAAGCCTTAGTCGATAAAGTTACCGGCGTGTTTGTACCCGTGGTGATGGGCACAGCCGCGCTGACCTTTTTGCTCTGGCTATGGCTGGCGCCCAGTCCGGCTTTTAGTTTTGCCCTCA
>JAAYRH010000120.1 GCA_012518835.1 Aeromonadales bacterium
AGTATTTTGTTTCTATTTTAGTAAAAGAAGAAGTTCAAAAACTCCCCATTGCAAGTAAAACTATTGGGGTGGATGTGGGGATTGCTGATTTAGCGGTGTGCTCTGATGGTCGTCGGTTTAACAACCCGAGAATGACGAAGAAGTATGCCAAAAAGCTGGCTAAAGCGCAGCGCCAGCTCGCTAAAAAGAAAAAAGGCTCTAATAACTTTAATAAACAAAAGCTCGTTGTTGCTAAAATCCACGAAAAGATAGCCAGCTCTCGCCAGGACTTTACCCATAAAATGACCAAAATGCTTATAAACGAAAACCAAGTGATAAGCGTGGAGTCGTTACGAGTAAAAAATATGGTTAAAAATCGCAAGCTGGCAAAACACCTTCACGATGCTAATTTTGGTGAGATGTTGCGGCAATTAGAATATAAGGCCGATTGGTATGGCAGGAAAATATCTGCCGTTGATCAATGGTTCCCATGGAGCAAAATGTGCAACGCTTGTGGCCTCTTGTATCCTGGAAAATGGACATTAGGCATTAGGAAGTGGTCATGCTCTTGCGGAGCTGAGCACGACAGAGACCATAATGCTGCTATCAACATCCACAAAGAAGGATTAAGGATAGCTGCTTAGATAATATGTGGCGGCAGGAAGTGCCGACACAATAAACGCTTGTAAGAGGTTTCAGAAGACTAATGTGATTTAATATCACCATGCAGAAACCGATGACGACAAGCATCACCTTGCTTCAGCTGGGTGAGCTTCAAGTAGTAGTAAAGGTATCCAGCCGTATTGGTTTTGAGCTGCTGGATGGTCACCGGCAAACTATTCGGCAAGTAGCCTGTGATAGAGCGACTTTTAGCACTGGGGCCTGCGCGCAGATGAGTGATATGTGACTTTTCATTGCAGATAAAGACCTTATCATCGACAGAAAAACGGGACTCGCTGCCAAGTGCACTCTGCGCCACCATGATAAGCAAGATGAACAACCCTGTGCTCAGCCGACTCATAACGTACTCCTATCCACCATACTCGTTATGGTTATTTGATGATGAAAGCAAGCTTAAGCAGCAGGCTATAAAACTGTCTTTCATGGTTTGGTTTGGTGCGCTGTTAGAGACGAGCCAAGGCGTTAGCTATTTCTTCCCACTGTACTTTTTCTAATTGTTGCTCGGTAAATTTATCAGCAAAATGCTGCGAGTATTCGGCGGCTATTTCTGCGGCGAGCCCTTGTTGGCCTAAATAGCCTTGGCGAATTTCTTTGGCATCACTGATCAACTGCTGAGGCTGGGTGTCTTTAATATGCTCAAACATGGTTTGAGTTTCTTGGTTGCTAAAGGCATCACTCATAATATTTACCTATTACATAAGTTAAAGACACTGCGCAGCGTTTAGGCTGCGCAGCAGTTCATGATTAAAGAATAGGCTATAACGTCTCTGCAGTAGGCGTAATAATCTGTGTTGCGCGCTCTTGTTGCTCGGTATCAATGCAGTGTACTACCACGGTCCACTGGCCAGACTGGGTTGCTTCTCGGGTTTGTGCAATTAACGGGTCGTGATCGGGGCGAAATGAAATAAGGCCTGCGGCCAGTAATGGAATTAATGTAAATAAAAATATTACCGCAATATAGGTAAACACTGGGCTAGAGCGAGTGATAGGGGGCCCCATGGTGGTGAGTAACACGGCGACGATGATCCCTACTACAAAGCCGCTAATCCCAAATACTAAATGTGATTTAACAAAGGTACGGCGAACGCCACCGACTTCGGGCTCTAGTTTGCGGGCAATATGGGGATCATTAGGCTGTACCACCTTAATTTGCTCGCGTGGTATGTGCGCATGCTCTGCTAGTGACTTTACTGCCTGCTCAGCCAGCGGTTGGCTGTTATAAGCTGCGCTCACTTTATGAGGATATTTTTCTCCGCTTAACACATCTTGTTCAGACATTTCAGCACCTCCTATGATTGATAATTACAACCTTAGATTAACCATACTGTAGCATCTCATTATCAATCGAACAGTGTAAATTGCCTCACCTGAGACACAATTTGACTGTTTATCAAACGATTCCTAGGAAGCTTCTCTGGGTAGTTTCGTTTTATGTCGGGTTAGAACGTCCATAACGGCTAAGGATCAATAAGGTAAATTGGGCTAATGGGGGCAGACTCGCTAAGGTGAGGAAGCTTTGTTAGAGCAAAGATTAAATAGAGCGGCTTAATAGTGAGGAACATAAAATGCACATTGGTATTTTAACCATGACATTTTCTTTACCAGGTTGCGGTTCCCTAAAAGAAAAGCGCCAGCGCATCGGCGGTATGCACGAGCGTTTTGGGCGCACCCCCACGGTGGCGGTGTGCGAGAGTGGCGGCCATAATCAACACGACACCAGTGAGTGGTCTTTTGTGGTGGTGGCTAACTCTAAGCGAGAAGTAGAATCACAGTGCAGCCAAATTGAAGACAAAATACAGCGTACCGTAGAAGGGCGGGTCACCGAGGTGACTCGAGAGTTGCTTTAGTTTTCCTAATCTTAGGCGCAGCCTGCATAGGTATTAGCTTTAGAAGGTGGTTTTGATGCAAAACGTAAAAATAGATATTGTTTCCGATATTGCTTGTCCTTGGTGTGCGATCGGTTATGCCCGATTAGAGCGGGCCATGGAGCAGTTGGCAAACGAGCTGGAGTTTACGGTGCAGTGGCATGCTTTTCAGTTAAACCCTGACCCTAGCGGAAAAGGTGAGCCCATTTTGCCGGCGCTGGCTAAAAAATATGGTCGTAGTGAAGATGAAATGCGAGCCAATCAAAGCCGCATGCAGACCATTGCTACGCAATTGGGGTTAAATTTCGAACACATTCAACAGCGCCTCACGGCTTATACTTTTGATGCTCACCGTTTGGTTAAATGGGCGGGCGAGTTAGGGCGGCAAACACCTTTAAAAAAAGCGTTATTTAATGCTTATTTTGGTGAAGCAAAAGATGTAGCACAGCCAGAGGTCTTACTAAGTTGTGTCGCCGAAGCGGGGTTAGATGAGGCTATTGCTAAGCAAATACTCGCATCCGATCAATATGCAGCCGCAGTCCGTGAAGATGAAGCAAAGTATCGGCAGGCGGGCATTACATCGGTGCCGGCATTTATTATTAATGAGCGACATCTTATTTCGGGGGCCCAAGAAGTGGATATTTTAGTCACCGTGTTGCGAGAGATAAGTGAACAGGATTAACCGAGTACAGATGTTTAGTACCGCTGACGGTAGAAGTCAGCGGTAATATAGCTTAGTAAGCTCGCGGCTTAGTTTAAAAGTTCGTGCGGCACATTTCCGCCGTTTTCGGCAATGCGGGCCAGTACGGCTTTATGTAACCACATATTCATTTTTGCGGAGTCTTGCATCAGATCGACGGGGCAACCTAACTCTGCTGCCAGCTCTTTTCGTGCTGCTAAGCTACTGTCGATATCAAGCAATTTTAATAAGTCGACGATAGAGGTTTTCCAGTTTAGTTTTTGTGTACTGGCTGCCGCGCGTTGCTCTAACTGCGCTACTACATCTACTTGTGAAACAGGTTGCGCTGCGGCTTCGTGGGTGACATTCGGGGTCGATTCAGCTGGGTTGCTGGGGGTATCAGGCTGCGCGGTAGCTGAAGTGGAAGAAGTTTTTGCAGTATCAGTGGTGGCGGCATCTGCGTGGCCCATACCGAGTTTATCAAGAATCTTATTAAAAAATCCCATGGTATTTTCCTTAACGTCGTTGATGGAGTCGTGCCGTTAATCGGTGAATATAAACTTACCTCATTGCCAAAATAGATCATTCACCGCTTCCAAGTGTAGCCTAAAATTTACTCAAAAGACGCCGCGCATTCAAGATTTCGCTTTAGTCTATTAAATAACTTTTAATAATGGCGCTAGCGTTAATAAGCGGTCCAGCCACCATCGAGGGCAATACATTGGCCATTCATATAACTGGCGTCTGAGCTTGCTAAAAACAAAGCAACACTGGCTACTTCGGCGCTGGTACCTTCTCTGGGGTTGCCGGCGATGCCAGTCATGACTCTTTGCATACCCGCTTGATTTATATGGCTCATAAATTCACCCGAGCCAATGTCGGTGGCAATACCGCCGGGGCAAATCGCATTACAGCGAATATTTTTCTCAGCATACATAAAGGCGGTATTTTTAGTTAAACCGATTAGCGCATGTTTAGACGCAGTGTAAGCAGCACCGGCTCTGGCGCCAAATAAGCCAGCCAGTGAAGAAATATTAATAATATTGCCACCGCCTTGTTGTTCAAAAAGGGGGATGGCTTTTCGCATGGCATAAAAAGGGGAGTTAACATTTAACTGCATCACTTGTTCAAACATAGCGTCGCTCACCTCACCAATGGGACTAAAGTCATCCATGATGCCGGCATTATTTACTAAAATATCTAAACGGCCACTTTGTTGGTACGCCTGCTCCACCATATACTCGGTAGCGTGCTGGGACATTAAATCGGCAATAATAGGAATAATTTTTCCGGATACATCCGTGCTGCTGTTGGCAAAGGCGTTAAGCCTAGCTTCATTGATATCGACGGCATAAACAGTCGCGCCTTCGTGGGCGTAAAGCTGAGCGATGTCTTTTCCTATCCCACTGCTAGCGCCAGTAACAATGACTACTTTATTGGTAAGTTTCACGGTTCAATTCCTTATGCTTAATAAGTTATTAGTAGAGTAACTATATAGCATAAAGTAGTAAGCGCTAATGAAAGACCAGTTAATTACCTACATAGTGAGAGTTAATGGATCACTAATCGTTTTAGCCAATCTAATAATGCCGTAGGTAATAGCTCTGGTTTTTGTAACAGGGCATATTGATGGGCGCCAAAAATACGTGGCAAATAGTGGGGCGCTTGGCGGTCGATGGTTAAACAAAAAGCCGAGATGCCTTGTAAGGTGGCTTCCATTACCGCTTGGCGCATATCTTCTACGCCATATTGCCCTTCGTATTGGTCTTTATCATTAGGTTTGCCGTCCGATAACATCAGTAATAAGCGATGGCTGGCAGGCTGTTGCATTAAGCCTTGAGTAGCATGGCGAATAGCAGCACCTGCACGAGTGTAGCGCTCGGGCTCTAGGGCACTAATACGCAGTGCGACCTCGTTACTGTAAGGCTCACTAAAGCCTTTGATATCGCGCACTATCACGGTGTCTGGGCCTTCGCCCGAAAACGCTTGTACGGCATAGGGTTCACCCATGCCTTCTAGCGCGATGCACACTAATAGCAGCGCTTCACGCTCCACATCAATAATGCGTCGATTATTAGCCACCCAACTGTCGGTGGAGCCGCTCACATCAATCAGCAAGGTAATGGCTAGGTCGCGATCTTGGGTGCGGCGGGTTTGGTATAAAGCATCGGAGCGCGCGCCGCCCGCTCGAAAATCGGCGTAGCTGTCAATCCAGGCATTAAGATCTATCTCGTCGCCATCCACTTGCTTGCGACGGGTTACGCGCTTGGCACTCAACATTTCAAAATTACGTCGAATTTGGTTCAGCAAAGCTCGATGTTCAGCTAACGTGCTATCTACCCAAGTTTGGTTGCCGGGTAAATTATCGAGCACGCGCACTACGGCGCCTAGCTCGCTATAGGCTTGGGCTTTAAAATCCCACTCAGGGTAGCGAATACCGCGCAGCTCCCGTATCGCGCGTTTAAGTTGCATCGCGGTATTGGTATCGGGCGGATCGTCGGCGATCAACACTTCTTTTGGTGTGCCTGGCGTGGCGACTAAACGGGCAGCAGATAAGTCAGATAGCATATCACCAAAGTCGTCGGCGCTGGTCTCTTCATCTTTATCGACCGGTCGATTTAAACCAAATGGATCTTCGGCTTGTTGGTGAGGCTCATCGAGTTGCACCATAAACATGCTGTCTTTATTAGTGTCATCATCTTCGTCTTCTAGCGCCTCGCGTACCTCGGGCCGACGAGGTAAGTGGCTGCTGTCGGGCGCTGAAGTGGTGGCGTTATCTGGTTCGTCTTCGCTGCTAGTGTCTGCCTGAATGTTATTACTGGCCACCACAGCGGGGCGTAAATCACCGGTCCACCAGTCTTTAAGCAGCGGAGTATCACTGAGCTTTTGTATCGCTTTCTGCTGATCACCTGAGTGAGTTGTGGCTAATAACTGCTGACTCTGAATTATTTCTTCAGCTAACCAGCACGATTGAGCCGGGCTATCACTGAGTGCCAGCGTGCGTTCGGTGGGCGAGCTGGCGAGTAAGCGGCGCAACCATAGCTCTAATGGTCGCCTGGCCGCTGAAAAGTTTTCTAAGAGTGGGCGTTGCTGTAGTGCATGCTGGCGCAAACGGACAAGAGAGTCTTGCATGCCGGGCAAGATACGCAGCAGCTCGGCATCGGCTGCCCACGCTTCTAACAGTAAATATACGTCTTGATGCAGTGGCGACGACAATACTTGCGGTGGTGTGGCACTGCCCCGCTCGGCGCGCAACGCTTGTTGCAATGCCATTACTCTATAAAGCTCATATCCTTGTTCGATATTTTCGATACCCGAGTCGGCGGGCAGCCACAAATGTTGGCCGTTAGTCGCTGGCACCGCTTGTTGTAACCAGGGTGCTTGGGTGCGACCAAAGACGCGGGATAAAAAAGTCGGGATCGCGGGATGCTGAGCAATGCGCAGTGAATAGCTGTGGCCGGTAATAGCGGTGATCAGTAAGTCGAGCCGAGGTGCCACATCCGCCAGCAAAGCAGTAGGTGGTCCTTCTGGCAAAGGGCGATAACGCCGCCACATTTTTTTGGTATAAATGGTGGCATGGCGCGCCGCATCGCTGAGTAGATCTTCGGGCTCGGCCATATTAAATAAAGGTGCCGTCAACCAGATCGCGCAGCGCGCTGATCATGGAAGCTTCATCGGATAAGGGAGACACAATGGCGGCATAGCAGGCTTCCCGCAGGGGGATCCCGCTAGCAGACAAGGTGGCGGCGGCAATCAGTAACCGGGTACTGGGCACTTCGGCTAACCCGCGATCGCGCAATTGGCGAATACGCTGTGCTAAGGCCACTAATCCCGTAGCAGTAGCATGATCGACGCCGGTTTCGTGGCGTACAATTAAGGCTTCATTTTCAGGAGCAGGAAAGTCTAAGTCCATGGCCACAAATCGTTGGCGAGTACTGGGCTTAAGATCTTTTAGCATGCGCTGATAACCGGGGTTATAAGATACCACTAATTGAAATCCGGGCGCGGCATTTAAATTTTCGCCGGTTTTATCAATAGGTAAAATACGCCTATGGTCGGTGAGAGCGTGTAACACCACCACCGTGTCTTGGCGCGCTTCTACCACTTCATCAAGATAACAAATGGCTCCTTCGCGCACCGCTCGCGTAAGTGGCCCGTCTTGCCAGACGGTGCCATCGTGTTGAATTAAAAAGCGACCAATCAAGTCACTGGCGGCTAAGTCATCGTGGCAGGCAATGGTGATAAGCGGGCGCTGTAAGCGCCACGCCATATGTTCAACAAAGCGAGTTTTGCCACAACCGGTAGGCCCTTTAAGCATTACCGCCAGTTTTTGCTGATGACATTGCTCAAATAAGGCCACCTCGTTACCGGTGGCTTGATACCAAGGCTCACTTTTGGGCAGAGTGGCCAGTTGTTGTTGATGTGCTTTCATAATTACAGCTTCCGCTTAGGAGTAATCACCGGCACAGGCAGCGGATCTACCACAGGGTCTGTCTCAGTCACTTCAAAGCGCGGACGACGGCGAAAGAAGTCATAGATAAACAGGCCTACCCCAAGGGAGAACATGCTGGCCGAGGCGATAAGCATAATAAAGTGCACTTGGATCTTAAGCTGCGCATCTAAATAACCCATGCCCATAATCCGCTCTAGGTACACTTGCCCAATACCGGCGGTTGCAAACGAAATCGTCATGCCAAACATACCGCCTAGCTGCAACCAGAAGGCCCAAAAGCCAATGGCATCGCTATGGTCACTACGCTTTTCGGTTAATGACGGCATGGCATAGGCAATAACGGCTAGCACTATCATGGCATAAGCACCATAGAAGGCGGCGTGACCATGCATAGCAGTAATAAGAGTACCGTGAGTCCACTTGTTAACGCTGGGCCAGGTGTGGGCTAGGCCTAATAAGCCCGCGCCAAACAGGGTGAAAATGGCACTGCCTAAAGTCCAGTGTAACGCCAACACGTTAGGGTGTGACATGCCAGAGCGACGCATAGCGCCATAGGCATACATGGCCATCCCTACGATTGCTAACGGCTCTAGCGCACTAAAGAAGCCACCGATCGGTAACCAGTAGTAAGGTACACCCACCCAATAGTAGTGGTGCGCAGTACCAATAATACCGGCTAGGAATACTAGGCCTACAATGACATACAGCCATTTTTCCATGACTTCACGGTCGGCGCCCGATAAGCGGATCAGCAGATAAGCCAAGAAACTACCCATGATCATCATCCACACCCCTTCTACCCATAAATGGATGGTCCACCAGCGATAGAAAATAGATACGGTGTAGTTTTTATATTCCAGCAGGGCTGGGAAGAACAAGACCGCGGTACTCACCAAGCCCAGTACTAATACCCCCTCGGTGGTGGTAAAGCGTCCGGATTTTTTAATGGTCATACCAATGTTATACAAGAAGATCAGCATACAAATAACGATGACAATCTTGTGGGGTAAGGGTTGCTCGAGCAGCTTATTACCGGTGCCGTAGCGGAATAAATAGCCAATAATGGCGGTTACGCCCATTAGCGTCCACAGAATAAGCTGAATATAAGCCAGCTTCACACT
>JAAYRH010000121.1 GCA_012518835.1 Aeromonadales bacterium
AGTATTTTGTTTCTATTTTAGTAAAAGAAGAAGTTCAAAAACTCCCCATTGCAAGTAAAACTATTGGGGTGGATGTGGGGATTGCTGATTTAGCGGTGTGCTCTGATGGTCGTCGGTTTAACAACCCCAGAATGACGAAGAAGTATGCCAAAAAGCTGGCCAAGGCGCAGCGTAAGCTGGCCAAAAAGAAGAAAGGCTCTAATAATTTTAATAAACAAAAACTCGTTGTTGCCAAGATCCACGAAAAGATAACCAGCTCACGCAAAGACTTTACCCATAAAATGACCAAAACGCTTATAAACGAAAACCAAGTGATAAGCGTCGAATCGTTGCGAGTGAAGAATATGGTTAAAAATCGCAAGCTGGCAAAGCACCTTCATGATGCTAATTTTGGTGAGATTTTAAGGCAATTAGAGTACAAGGCAGATTGGTACGGTAGGAAAATATCTGCCGTTGATCAATGGTTTCCATCGATCAAGATGTGCAACGCTTGTGGCCTTTTGTATTCTGGAAAATGGACATTAGCCATTAGAAAATGGGCTTGTTCGTGCGGTACTTCCCACGATAGAGATCATAATGCGGCTATCAATATCCATAAAGAAGGATTAAGGATAGCCGTTTAAAGAATATGTGGCGGTAGGAAGTACCGACACACAAAACGCTTGTAAGAGGTTTCAGAGGACTAACGTGATTTAATATCACCATGCAGAAACCGATGACGACAAGAATCACCTTGCTTCAGCTGGGTGAGCTTCAAATACTAAATAGGCTCATCCATAAGTAGGAGACGTTATGCCTTACCAAAGCAATGCGCAGTTGCCAGAAAGTGTAACTAATGTGCTACCTAAACATGCCCAAGATATTTACCGGGCCACATTTAATAATGCTTTTGATGAATATCAGTCGGCGGCCGACAGACAAGACGGAGACGATAGAGAAACTACCGCTCATAAAGTCGCTTGGTCAGCAGTAAAAAAACGTTATCAAAAAGGAGATGATGGGCAATGGCATGCTAAAGAGTAACACACACTCAAGTTGCGCCCGTTAAATACGGGCGCCATTTTAGAGCTGACAGTCGCGGTGATGATGAGGCCTTAAATAAGGAGTCAGAATAGGCTCCATACCTTTGAGTACTTGTACTGGCAGTGCCGAAGTAAACCTGAATTTATCTGAAGCTTGCCCCGGCACATAGGCGGTAAGAGTGCCAAAGTGCTGTTCGCCTAAAAAGAACACAAAGGTCGCAGTACGGTTGCGCGCCTGTGAGGTGAGCACTTGCCCTGAGCGACTCACGGTCTCAAAGCGATTGTCGCCGGTGCCGGTTTTTCCGCCTAGCGTAATAGGGCTACCTTCTTCTAAGGTAAAGGTGTTTTGTAAACGTCGCGCTGTGCCATCTGCTACCACTTGAGATAGCGCTTCTTTTAATACCTGTGCCACCTCTTTTTGCATCACTCGCTCGGCTCGTTGTGTTTGTGGAGCAAGGTGGGTTTCATAAGGCGTATCTCGCGCAAAGCTCAGCTTCGTGATACGCACCGTAGGTAAACGAATACCGTCATTTAAAATAATCCCGACCAACTCAGCTAAGGCGACTGGCTTATCACCCGAGCTGCCAATCGCGGTAGCCAGTGAAGGCACTAAGTGATCAAAAGGGAAGCCAACGCGCTGCCAGCGTTGGTGGATATCAGAAAACGCTTCTACCTCTAACATGGTACGAATACGGGTATCACGGGCACTACGATGGCGGGTTTTAAATAACCAACCATATACCTCTTGGCGTTGCGCCTTACTAGCATTAGCCGCATCACTAAAGCTGGCGTCGGGATGAGATTGCAAGTAATCGACGAGCCATAGCTCCAGTGGATGAATGCGTGCTATATAACCCTGATCCGGCAAATTATAGGCGTCGGGTCCGTAGTTATTATATAGCCGCTCTAGTCTTGCGGCCGTTAGTGTTACATTTGGCAGGCGCTGGCGCATAAAGCGATTAAATTCTGCCTGGCTGGCGGTAGGTTGCAGATAACGATGCACCGCCGCTAAGCGCACCGCATTAGGGCGAATGCTATCAAATAATTGATTTAATCGTTGTTTGTTATCTTTATCTTGATATTTTCGCCAAAAACGCAATAAAAAGACCCGGCCCTCTTGATCGGCAAAGCGTTCTAAATAGGCATGGCGACCGGGAGCGTTATCGTCAGTTAATAGTGTGGCGCGCTGTTCATTGTAGTAAATGCTATAGCGCACAATATCTCGCATTAAACGAATAAAAGGTAAATTAATCGACTCTTGAAGTGCCTCTCTCATGGTGGGGCGACGCTGGTTGTCGCGAGCAGAGAAGTTATTAAAATGATGTAAGCCGCCGCCGGTAAAAAAGCGCTCACCGTTGCTAGCCGAATAGCGTTGCTCTAAGGCGGCATTGAGCATCGGCGTGAGCGCGCGGTCGGGGTTAGCCAGTAAATAATTGATCGCCCAGCGGCGCAAGGCATCGAGAGGGGCAGGAGACAGCGCTCGTAGTTGTTCATGGGAGAGCGTGGCGTATTGATAATGTAGCTCGGCAATAATTTCTAAATAGGTTGCTAGCACGCGTAACTTTGCCGTAGAGCCTAACTCCAGCTTGCTGCCTTCATTAATGTCGAAGGGCTGTTGGGTATTATCGGTTTGTACGCGCACGTAAAAAGCGTCTTGCTCGCGCTCAAATAAGGTAAAGCTATAGCGTACCTCGGCGGTTTTCTCGGGTGACAATAAGCGTTGCCCGTAAAGTCCAATGTCTCGTGCCACCGTCGGATCGGCTAGTGCTTGTAAGTACTCAGTTACCGCTTCTTGTAGAGGGGCATTTAAACTGGTGCTTACGGATAGGTCTAACCTGTCTAGCTCATAGTAGGGCAGCCCTAATAGGTTGGCTAATCGCCCCCGAGTAGCAAATAAGGTTTTGTTGTTTTCAACATATTGAGTCACCGGTGCCTGTTCAAAACGACGAAACTCTAAGGTTTGTGCTAAAGCGGCATCGCGCAGTGCTTCACTGATGAGCTGGTGTTGCGCTAATAAACGTAGGTAGCTATTGGTTAAACTGTGTAGCTGCTCTCGGCCGCGGTACAAGTAAAAAGAAGGGCGGCGATGGGCCACCATTAAACTGATCACTTGGCGCAGTGCCATGCCTTGCTCAGCTAAGGTGCCGGTGGGATGCTCAAGATCTAATAACCGATTAACCTGCTTAAGATCGGCATCAAACCAGATCCATAAACCATCACCTAAACCATGAATTTCCCCATGTCCAGGGGCGGCGGCGAGTGGCACCGAGTTAAGATAAGCCAAGGCAATCTGTTGGCGGGCCGCTAGGGTATCGGGCCCATGCCGATAGGCACGTATACTGGCTGAGATCATCTGGCGTAGCTTTTCACTGGCCGATGGGGTGCGTCCACCAGGCGAGTGGCGGTACTTTTCAATTTGGGTGGCCAAAGTACTGCCCCCAGCCGAGTCGTCTTGTAAGTCTAGCGCACGGCTTAGTTGAGATACGGCTGCTTTAGTAAAGCGCGGCCAATCCACCGCCGGATTAATCTTAGGATACTGCTCGCTAAGTAGATGACGGTTTTCAATAAATAATAAAGTGTCCAGCACCAGCGGCGCTATGCTGGCAAAGTCTTGATACTGATGTTTTGGGTACTGATATTGATAAATAGGCGCGGCGCTGCAGTCATCAATAACCAAACCGGCGTGAGTTTTCTCTTGGTAGGGTACATAAAATCCGCGCTCAGCATAGCTCATCAGCGGCGCAGAAAATTGCACCTGCTTAGTAATAGTAAATTGGCGTTTTTGTAAACGCGCTAACAGCTCAGGTAAACGGACATACCCTAAGCGCTCATTAAAAGGCCCTTTAGTGGGATAAATAATGGTCGCGCTGGCGCCAGGCTCCAACTGATAGGTGAGCTTATCGGCATAGCGAGTGAGGTGGCGAGATTGTAACCAAGAAGTGCGAATTTCATAGGCTACCAAGAGAGCGGCTGCCATTAACAATAACAGCAATAAAGCCCACAGCAGCCAACGGGAATAGCGCCAAGGCCGTCGAGCGGGCGTTGGTGTGGCGTGCGAACTCATTTCTTGAACCTGTGGTACCATCCCCATTTATGACCTCGTTGTGCCATCTGTTAGTAGGGCTTTTTATTAGTAGTAGCCTAGTCGTTAGGCGGTCACTTGTCGTTTACCATGACAGAACAAATGAGTCCGATCACTAACAATTTAAAGGAATTCGGAGTGTGATCAAAAAAGTAACCATTTTACTCATACTCATCACCTGGCCTACTGCGGTATGGTCGCAGTCGGCCGTGTTTGCCGGTGGCAGCTTTTGGGTGATGGAAGCGCTCTTTACCCAACAGGTGGGCATTCATAAAGTGACGGTGGGCTGGGTATTGGATAAAGACCAGCAGCCCATCCGACAAGGGGTGCTATTAGACTACGACCCCGAGCTAGTGAGTTATGGCGAACTACTAACCTTGTACTGGTCGGCTATCGATAACGCCGATAGCCAAGGGCAGTATTGCGATCGTGGTCGAGAGTACAGCCCCGCTATCTATATCGACGGTCCTTTACAACAGCGTTGGGCCCAACAAAGCCGAGCCCAGCGTGCGCTGGAATTAAAGCTGCGTCCCTTAGTACCTATTTTACCCATGAGGGACTTTAAAGTGGCGCCGGCTCGCCATCAGCGCTATTTCTTGCAACATCCGATATTGTACAGTTTGTATCGCTATTATTGTGGCTACCCAGCCCGATCTGGAGTGTAAATTGTCTTAATTAAACCGCGGAGCTTACCACTTCTTGTAAACGCCCCGCTTGCCACCATTGCTCAATGGTATCCGCAATGACTTTAGTGTTATTTAAGTCTAATAAAGGCACGGGGGCGGCTAAATTAGGGTCATCGGTGGCTACCGCGATAATATGTGGGTCAGTTAAGCATAATAAGGGCTTACCAAACTGAGGGCGATGAATTTCAATCTTATTGATAGCTTGGTCACGAAATCCCTCTATCAATACCAAGTCAAGTTGCTTTAAACTAAGGCGAGAAAGGGATTCATTTAAATCAGGCTCGGTGGCTTCGATATTTTCATAGGTGAGAATGCTACGCTGTGGCCCTGCCAGTAAACACTGGCGTGCCCCGGCATGGCGTAGTTCAAAGCTATCTTTACCTGGTTGATCTTGCTCTACATCGTGGTGAGTATGTTTAATGATGCCAATGCGTAACTGACGTTGGCTAAGTAATGCCACTAGGTGGCGAAGCAGGGTGGTTTTACCGCTGCCACTAAAACCGGCAAACCCTAATAATGAGCAAGAGTCAGGAAATACAGACATAATAATGGATACCAAGGCATGAAGAACGACGAGTTAGTGTGCCATGCTTACGGCAAGAAACGAAAAACATTCAATATGTTAATGTAATGAGTGCAAAAGTAGACAGAGTTTGTGAAGATAAATCCACCAAAAAATCAGGGTGAATATTAATGAGAAGAGGGATTTGGGGGTTTATATTCTGCCTGCTGTTGAACGCGAGTGCGCAAGCAGAAGAAGTGAAGCTGGTCTTACAGGGGCTAAAAGGCGAGCTTAAAGAAAATACCCGCATTTACTTACAACAATTGCACCCCATTCAGGTAGAGCAATTACCGCGTTTTGAAACCGACATTAAAACCG
>JAAYRH010000122.1 GCA_012518835.1 Aeromonadales bacterium
AGCATGGCCCGAGATACCACAGCGCCACAACCCGCACCTAAACCTTGTAATAAGCGTCCGATTAACAGCCACTCAAAAGAAGCATTGGGTAATAAGCATAAGCCAACCCCCAGCAAGGCAAGTGCTAACCCAGCGATTAATACCGGTCGGCGACCACGAGCGTCACTTAATGGCCCATATAAAAGTTGCACTGGCCCAAAAGCAAAAAAATATACCGAGACTAACCACTGCACTCGGCTAGGCTCTTCCATCAATGCCAAGCTGATCGCAGGCAACACCGGCAATAATAAGCCCACACTTAATTGCCCTACGCTCACTAGCAAGCAAGAAAGTAACAAGACTTTGGTATGGGAGGCAGACATAAAGGAACCTAGGTGAGTCAGTATAAGTAAGGTAAATGCGATTAATACTCGCTTTGCTTTGACAAGTTAGTCATTCATTACGCACAATCAGGATTGAATAATAACAAACAGGACGGCTTATATGACTGCCCCATCAGCAAATCCACAGACGCTTCAACAAGCTTTTTCGTTAGGTAACGGACAGGATGCAGCACTAAACTGGCTACGCAAGAATGAAACCCACTGTGCTATTTTTCTTACTAACGGCATTAAGTTAGAAGGCATGATCAGTGCTTTTGATCAATATAGTATTTTGCTCTCTGATCCTCGTGGTCAACAACAGCTAATTTATAAAGCCAAAATTTCGACTATTTCTCCCGCTAGCCGTCGCCCACACCGCACCGGCCCGAGCATCAATAAACCCCGCCGCCAACGCTACGAAAGTCACGCCACGCCACGAGAAGAACAATATGCTCGTCGCGATGATGCCTACGATCAAGGCGACGATTAACTTACTAATAAAAAGGTCAGCAACCGCTGACCTTTTTAGTTAACAACCGATTACAGTAGAGTTTAAATCAGCTGTAGGTTTTCCATGGCTTCGCGAATACGTGCTTTAGTGCTTTCTTGTAACGGTACTACCGGAATACGGCAGTCTTCTTTAGCCATTCCTAAGAGCGATAAGGCGTATTTTGGCCCAGCGGGATTGGGCTCAATAAACATCGCCTGATGCAGTGGGATCAGCTTATCTTGCAACTCACGTGCTGCTTGCCACTTCCCTTCGAGCGTCAGCTCTTGTACTTGAGCACATAGGCGCGGTGCTATGTTAGCCGAGACCGAAATACAGCCTGAACCGCCACCGATATTATAAGCTACCGCAGTACCATCTTCGCCCGACAACCAAGCAAACTCTTTATTAATTAGTTGGCGCTCCGCTAAAGGACGCATTAAATCTCCGGTAGCATCTTTTACCCCAACAATACGGGGCAGCTCAGCCATGCGCGCTAGGGTTTCCGGCTTAATATCGACCACAGCACGGGGCGGAATATTATAAACAATAATAGGTAGCTCAGTGGCATCATGCAGCATCTTGAAGTGGGCATATAGACCGTCTTGATTAGGTCTATTGTAATAACCCGCCACATGCAAAGTCGCATCGGCGCCCGCTTCTTGCGCACACTTGCTGTAGCCAATGGCTTCAACAGGGTTGTTTGAACCCGCACCGGCAATCACAGGTACGCGACCCGCGGCTTGCTCAGCCACGATTTGGATCACCCGACAATGCTCATCATGAGACAGTGTCGGGCTTTCGCCGGTAGTCCCTACCGGAACTAGTCCATGAGTACCTTCAGCAATATGCCAATCAACTAAGCGACGTAGCGCCGCTTCATCAATTTGTTCACCATCAAAGGGGGTCAGTAGGGCAACTAAAGAACCGCGAAACATGGAAACTCCTTCTCCTGACGACAGGATTAAAAATTTTATATAAAAAAACCCCGGCTGCTGTTGCATGACCGGGGTTTGAGCGTATCTCGTATTAATGAGGATCAGGCGTCGGTTACACAACAGAACTACCACGTTAGTTTACGTGGTTTTCGCCGTTTACGTTTCAAAATAAAAAACATTAGTTGCACCCGAATAAACCTTGTCTTGCATCTTTTGCTAATGCCTGACAAATGTCAAGAGTGGCAAGGGTATGTATAATGCGCAATTGCTTAATTTACCACGGAGCTCAAAATGTTTGAGGCCTTAACCACGGTCAGCCAAATGCTGGCTCGTAACTTAGATATACTGAGCCAGCAACCGTTATTGGTATGCGGTCAGCTAGAAGATAATCTGCCCGCTATGCTCGCAGAAGCCGGCCCTGCCCCTCAGGTGTTTACTACCGACTTTCGCTATTTTCAGTGGCAACAGCAGGGAGGCTTTACCCAAGTTGAGTTTGGTACCCAACCTAACCAAGGGGCTGCTGGGCTCTTATTGTTAATGCCAAAAGCTAAAGCTGAGGCTGAATATCTGCTAGCAGCTTGCTTGCCCTTACTCAGCGCTGGCGCGCCTATTTTTATCGCTGGAGATAATAAAGGCGGCGTTAAGTCGGCTCCTAAATTATTAGCGCCCTACAGTGAGCAGGTGGATAAATTAGACAGCGCCCGTCGTGCCAGCCTCTATCGTGCTGAGTTAGCGCAAGTGCCAAAGCCGCAGGTATTAACGGATTGGATAAAAAGCTATCCGCTCGTGGATAGTGAGTTAATCATTAAAACGCTGCCAGGAGTATTTAGTGCGGGGCATTTAGACTCAGGTTCGCGCTTGCTCCTTGAGCAGCTAGGCCCGTTGCAAGGCCGAGTGCTGGATTTTGGCTGTGGTGCAGGAGTGATTGCCGCCAATCTGCTTAAACGCCAGCCTGAGCTGTTAATGGAGTGTATTGATATTAATGCCCTCGCCTTAGAGGCCACTCGCCAGACATTGGCTGCGAATCAACTGGATGCGCAGACTAAAGTGTATGCATCTGATAGCTTACGCCAAGTGAGTGGGCAGTTTAATCATATTGTGGCAAACCCTCCTTTTCATGCCGGACTAAAAACCTTTTATCACACTACAGAGCATTTACTTGCTGAGGCTAAGAAATACTTACTGCCTGGTGGCTCACTGACGCTGGTAGCTAATTCGTTTTTACCCTACCCTGAGCTAATTGAGAAAAGCTTTGGTCATTGCCATACCTTGGCAGCCAATAGTAAATTTAAAGTCTATCAGGCCAGACTCAGCTAGCAGCGGTTAAGTAAAAGTGGGCGCACTTATTTCAAGTTCAAGCGCCCATTACACTCCCAACTCTGCCAGTATCATGCCCATTGCCATGCCTAACCCTGATAAGCCACCGACCGGTAACCAATACCAATGGCGACGAACCAGCGGCAGCACTAATAAGACAGCAAACATGGCAAAACCTCCGCTTAACCATACATTAAGCGCTGAGTGAGGGACCCACCATAACGCTAATAGCCAGCTTAATACCAATACTGCGACCCTCACTTCCTTCCTAGCTTACAAGCTACCAATTGATAATGGTTATCATTCACCTCCATTGCAATGCGATTAAATAAAAAATCCCGCCGTGAAGGGCGGGATTTAAGCCATAACGTAAGTAACAAGTTTAGTGTGGGGACGATTGGCGCAAAGAGTCGCGAATTTCTCTAAGCAGCACCACTTCTTCCGGTGTGGGTGGTGGTGTTTTAGCTTCTTCTACCGCAGCTTCATGATGAAAAGAGTCACGCATACGATTGATCATTTTTACCATGACAAACACCACTAACGCTAACAACAAGAAGTTAATAGCAATAGTAATAAAGCTTCCCCAATACAACACCACGGCCCCCGCGGCTGACAGGGCTTCCTGAGTATAAGGTCCACTAAAGCCCTCTGGCGCTCGTAGTACTAGTAACTTATTAGAAAAGTCGACCTCGCCCCCCAACACAAAGTTGATGATAGGCATGAACATATCTCGCACTAGCGAGTCGATAATTTTACTAAAAGCACCACCAATAATGACCCCTACCGCTAGGTCGATCATATTGCCTTTAACAGCAAACTGGCGAAACTCGTGAATAAACCCCTTCTTTTTGCTCATTACTGACTTCCTCAACCTAGCTATTTTTAAGTGCGCACTCAGTACCTACTTACCTGTAACCTAAACAAAGAACGGTGTCCTGCCATTTTTTACACTCGGCACGTATTTGTCTTTAGGTTCTTTTAAGGATTAAGCCTACGGCTCCATGCCATTAACGAAGTGATTAATAACTCAATAAACTCTTGAGTGTCAGCGTCTTGCAGTTGACCGGCATTATCAAATTTTTGATGCGCGTGAGCAATCATGACTTCTGGTTTATTAATAAAGTGTACATTAAGACAGATCATAATTTGGCGTAAATGATACTGGGCTCGTGCGCCCCCCAGTAATCCCATACTCGCGCTCATGATAGCAGCTGGCTTATCAGCAAAAGGCTGTGGTTGTTGGCGCGAAAGCCAGTCGATGGCATTTTTTAGTACGCCTGGGATCGAGTAATTATATTCTGGCGTAGCAAACAAAATAGCATCTGCATCAGCAACTTTGGCTGCTAGCTCCCGCACTAATGACGGTGCAGCATCCCCGTCCAACTCTTGGTTATAAAGGGGCAGCTGGCTGATATCTAACAGTTCAATTTCACAATCTTTAGGTGCTAGCGCCATCGCGGCTCGTAGGGCAGCTGTATTGTAAGAGTCTGCTCTTAAGCTGCCAGAAAAGGCAACTATTCGTCGTTTATCGCTCATAGTTCTCCCTTAAATTAGCTACTCAGTACGCTGATATACGTGACTGCTTACCGTAGTTGTATTATCTCCCCTCCACCATAGACCCATTAAAAAATTAACGCCATACTGCTTAACAGAGAGTTATTTAATCCTCAGTTGTGCTGTATCTAGATGTTAACAAGCACAGAGGGACTTTACTTACCCGTACAGTATATAAAGGTAACAACTGTTATGCCTAGCCCACACCCGCGCCCCCGCAAGATGAGTAGAGGCTATCTTATTATTTTTTTACTCATTGCCGCCTTCGTTGGAGGATTTCTATATGCTGCCGGCATGTTTGGAAGCACCACTACCAGTGCGCAGCAATTTATTGACTTACAAGAGCCTGATCCTCCGCACTTGGGCTTTCGGCGAGCGCATGCTAAAGGTATATGTATTCAAGGAGAGTTGATATCCACTGGGTTATTAGCGCCTTTTACCGACGCTGAATTTTTTCAAGCCGATGTCACTCAGCCTTTTATTGGTCGTTTCTCCATTGCCGGCGCAAATCCGCTGGCGCCTGATCTCGACGCTCCAGTACGTAGTATGGCATTAAGCTTTTCTTCAAGCAGTGGTCAGCGCTGGCGCACGGCGATGAACACCCCCACAGTGATGCCAGTGGCCACACCAGAAGACTTATATCAGCAGTTTAAAGTATTAGCTCCTAATCCTGATACGGGAAAACCTGATCCTGATAAAATCCGAGCTTTTTTTGATGCTCACCCAGAAACAGCAGCCTTTAATGACTGGAAACAAAGTTATCGCCCCACAAATAGTTTTGCCACCGAGCAATATAACAGCATTAATGCTTTTTATTTGATTGATAGCCAAGGCCAGCGCCGAGCAGTTCGCTGGACAATGGTACCGCAAGCGAAAACCAGCAGCATGCCGAGCTCTATCGGGGATGCGCCTGATGCGTTGCAGCTAGAGTTAGCACAACGCTTGCAACAAGCGCCGGTGCAGTTTGATTTAATGTTCGCTTTTGCCACAGACCAGGATGATGAAACTAATCCCACTATTCCATGGCCCAGTACCCGCCATACTATTAACGCCGCTACGCTTATTATCCACAAAGTAAGCGCGCAAGAAGATGGCGCCTGTAATGGTATTAACTTTAATCCTTTAGTGTTACCTCAAGGCTTAGCTCCCACTGCCGACCGCATTCTCAATGCCAGAGGGGCCGCCTACGCTGAGTCTTACCGACGTCGTGCCCAAGAAACCTTCTTCGGATCAAGTATTATAGGAGTCAAAGAATGAGTAAGGTAACGGACTTTCCTACCAGCGCCAAACTATTACATTGGCTCAGTGCCCTGTTAATTATTTGTATGCTTTTTTTAGGGGTTTCTATGATCCAAAGCTTAGCGCCTTGGCATGATAGCGCGCTGCGCTTACATCAGTCTGTTGGGGTGTTAGTGCTAATCTTGGTCTGTATCCGTTTAATTAATCGGCTATTGATTAAAGTGCCCGCCTTGCCTACCGATTTAAGTCGTTGGCAGCGCTTAGCCGCTAAGGGCTCGCAGGTATTGTTATATTTATTAATGGTGGCCTTGCCAATATCAGGTTGGCTAATGCAAAATGCCGCGGGCTTGCCAGTCAGCTTTTTTGGCATTTTTCAGCTGCCGCTATTCGTGGAGGCGAGTTTAAGGAGTTATGGCTTATTTCGCGAGCTGCACGCCTTACTGGCATGGTCACTGTTGGCAGTGATAGTGCTGCATATTAGCGCGGCGCTGCATCATGGCGTGATCCGCAAAGATAGCGTGTTACCTTCCATGCTATTTAAATTTAAGTCACGCAAATAGCGTTATCCAGCAGGAAAAATAAATATATATTTAAAGATAGATAAAAAACAAGAGGGAGATTATTAAGAGTCATTATTTTGAAGTGGTAGCGGTGGGCGGACTTGAACCGCCACGCCCGAAGGCAACGGATTTTGAATCCGTCGTGTATACCAATTTCACCACACCGCCACATCATTAGAGGTACTGTTTGCTTCACCTTGGTGAGCGAGATGAATTATACGTATTCGGCGCGCGCCCGCAAGTAAATAATGCCACGCTAGGTGCTAACTGCGTAATTATTGCGCACCCGCACAAATATTACTCCTAAGCTGCGCTTTTGCTAGAATGCTCACTTCTAAATGCGCAACACAGTACAGGGGTTAGCAGTGGCGTCTTATAGCAATTATGTAGGCTTACCAAGAGCAGGCGTGTTTCGGCGACTAGCCGCCTGGTTATATGATGTATTAGTAGTGGTATCGCTGCTGATGGTTACTGGTTTTATTTATTTTGGCCTTACCGCCCTCGCCCTTAAATTAGACTGGATACAATTAGGCAATAACGAAGATTTAGCAGCCTACCTCAGCAGTAGCCGCTGGTATCAGCTGTGTCTGTTTATGGTGGGCTTGCTGTTTTATTGTTGGTTTTGGCGCACTAGCGGCCAAACAATTGGCATGCGGGCGTGGCGACTACGCGTGCAAAATACCGATGGTCGGCGGTTACGCTTATCTCAGTGTGTAGTGCGAGCTATTGCAGCGCTGCTCGGCTTAGGCAATTTATGGGTCTGGGCTAATCCGCGCACTAAACTGGCGCTACAAGATAAAGTAGCCGACTGCGAAGTGGTTGTGATGAGCAAAGCATTAAATAAACAGCTGCTCGATAAGGTTAACAGCTGAACTAAGGCAGTTACCACTAACACACCTTTCAAAAAAGCCACCGCTCTTAATTCAGGCGGTGGCTTTTTGGTTAGGCTTTTCTATTTAACAATAATAAAGCAATCCCAATAAATAACAGGCTAGGACCTAATGCGCCCAACGCCGGTGGCACATGATAAACCAAACTGATTGGCCCAAACACTTGATTAGAAACATAAAAGCCAAAACCAAATAAAATCCCCATCAGCAAGCGTGCGCCCATGGTGACGCTGCGCAAAGCGCCAAATACAAAAGAAGAAGCCAATAGCATCATAGCAATCACCATAATCGGCTGTAGCGCTTTACGCCAGAACTCCAACGCATATAAGCTGCCATCCTGGCCGTTATCTTCTAAATAGCCTTTATATTCCCACAGGCCGCGCATCGATAGTTCATGGGCATCAATCGCTACTACATCGAGCTTGTCCGGCGTTAAACTCGAGTGCCACTCGCGATTAGCAAATTGCTCTACTTCAATTGAGACTCCACGCTTAAAAGTAGTGTCGGTAACCTGCGCTAGTTGCCAAGTGTGGTTTTCATAAGTGGCGCTTTGAGCTTGGGTAATACGGTTTAGATAGGTGTCTTTATCAAAGTAATACAAGGTGATATTACTTAAGGTGCCATCGCGGCGTGCTTGCCCAATATTGATATAAGCATCATTATCTTTAGCCCACACCCCATTGACAGATAATACTACCTGACCAGAAGAGCGCGCTTGAGTACGCAAGTCATCCGAGGCGAGCTTAGTAATAGGCGCGACATATTCGCCAATCAACATAATGACTAGCATCAAGGGTAAGGTTGTTTTTAAGGTGCTCAATACAATATTAAAACGTGAGCGCCCTGCTGACTGCATGATCACGAGCTCACTGCTACTGGCTAATTGCCCCAAACCAATTAAGCCACCTAACAAGGCGGCAATAGGGAAAAACAACACCACTTCTTGTGGCATCGATAGCAACACATAATACAATGCCGATAACAGCGTGTAGCTGCCCTCACCTACGCTGCGTAATTGCTCTACATAACGAATAATAGCCGATAAGCCGACCAGCGTTATCTCACACAATAGCATCGCCATTAAGACAGTACGGCCGATATAACGATCAAAAATAGTTAACATTAGACCGCCTTGTTTCGTGTTAGTTTTTCACGAGTGCGGCTCCACCACACGGTTTCTTGCAAATTAAGAGGCAACGCCACTAATAATAAGAACACCAAGGGAACCGTATATAGGCCAGGATAAAGCGGCAAGCTCCCTCCTTCTACTGCTGAGCGCGAGGCGCTTTGTAACAGAAAATAAGCCAGATACAGCAAGATAGCCGGTAGTAATTTAGCGTAACGCCCTTGCCGTGGATTCACCACCGCCAATGGCAC
>JAAYRH010000015.1 GCA_012518835.1 Aeromonadales bacterium
TATTTAGCTCAGCAGGAAGGATTTGATTAAAGCCACCACTTCGTGGTGGTGCGCCTTTCACCACCACCTAAATTAACTCGCTTTGGCTCATTAGATTTAGATGGAGCACTTGGCGCTATTGGGTAGATGTCGTGAGCATAAAAAAGCCCGCGTGAGCGGGCTGTAAATAACGTGTTTGCTAGCGGTTTATTTTACGGCCCGCTTATACTT
Source organism: Aeromonadales bacterium (assembly GCA_012518835.1). Taxonomy (GTDB): domain Bacteria; phylum Pseudomonadota; class Gammaproteobacteria; order Enterobacterales; family Aeromonadaceae; genus Oceanimonas. Next base: position 211 of record JAAYRH010000015.1, read on the forward strand.
CATTCGTTTCGGCTCTACCGACTCGGCGCCGTAGGTTTTCTTCTTCCAATCTTCATATTCGCTAAAGTTACCTTCAAAGAACTCTACTTTGCCTTCGTCCTGATAATCCAAGATGTGAGTAGCAATGCGGTCTAAGAACCAACGGTCGTGGGAGATAACCATGGCACAACCGGGGAATTCGAGCAGCGCATCTTCTAGGGCACGCAAGGTTTCGATATCCAAGTCGTTGGTCGGTTCGTCAAGGAGCAAGACGTTACCGCCAGTTTGTAGCAGCTTAGCCATGTGTAAACGGCCGCGTTCACCACCGGAAAGCTCGCCTACGCGTTTTTGTTGGTCGCTGCCTCTAAAGTTAAAGCGGCCTAAATAAGCGCGGCTAGGGATCTCTAAGGTGCCTACGGTTAGCATATCTTGGCCGTTGGCCACTTCTTCCCACACGGTTTTTTTGTCGTCCATGCTGTCGCGAAACTGCTCAACTGAGGCCAGCTTTACGCTTTCACCTAAGGTGATAGTGCCCGAGTCCGGTTGCTCGGCACCGGTCAGCATACGAAACAGCGTGGATTTACCGGCACCGTTCGGGCCAATAATACCGACGATAGCGCCTTTAGGAATGCTAAAGGACAAGTCATCAATAAGCACGCGATCGCCATAAGACTTCGTTAAGTTGGCCACATCTATCACCTGATCTCCTAAGCGTGGGCCAGGTGGAATAAACAACTCGTTGGTTTCGTTACGCTTTTGGTAGTCTTGATTTTGCAGCTCTTCAAAGCGCGCCATCCGCGATTTAGATTTTGCTTGGCGACCTTTAGGATTTTGACGCACCCATTCCAATTCTTTTTGAATTGATTTTTGACGGGCGGCTTCGCTAGATTGTTCTTGTGCTAAACGCTCGTCTTTTTGCTCTAACCAAGAAGAGTAGTTCCCTTCCCACGGAATACCTTGGCCGCGGTCGAGCTCTAAAATCCAGCCGGCGACGTTATCGAGGAAGTAACGGTCGTGGGTAATGGCCACCACTGTGCCTTCATACTCATGTAAGAAGCGCTCTAACCAGGCTACCGATTCGGCATCTAAGTGGTTAGTGGGTTCGTCGAGTAGCAGCATGTCGGGCTTTTCTAATAACAGCTGACACATCGCCACGCGGCGACGCTCACCCCCAGATAGTTTATCGATGGTGGCATCCCACGGCGGTAAGCGCAGCGCATCAGCTGCTCTTTCTAATTGGTTGTCGAGGTTATGGCCATCGTGGGCTTGAATAATGGCTTCTAGCTCACCTTGGCGCTTTGCCAGTTTATCAAAGTCGGCATCGGGCTCTGCATAAGCGGTATACACATCGTCTAGCTCGGCAAGTGCTCCGGCAACTTCGGCCACCGCTTCTTCAATGGCCTCGCGTACGGTTTGCTCGGGCTTAAGTTTGGGCTCTTGAGGCAGGTAGCCAATTTTAATCCCCGGTTGTGGCCGAGCTTCCCCTTCAATTTCGGTATCAATGCCCGCCATAATGCGCAGCAAAGTGGACTTACCGGCACCGTTTAGACCCAGTACGCCAATTTTGGCACCAGGAAAAAACGATAATGAAATATTTTTAAGGATATGGCGCTTGGGCGGTACCACTTTGCCCACGCGGTTCATGCTATAAACAAATTGAGCCATTAATAATGATCCTGAACATACAAAAAATAAACAGACCACCTAGTCAAGATGCGCTAGGTGCGTCAATTATGATGCCGCTATGGTACTTGCCTGAGCGAGGAAAGCCAGCCAGCTACAGGCCATTTATATTTAACTAAAGCAAAATGTTAGGGCGGGTCAGGTGAGTTTAGTCATGAGGGCGCGGATTGTGCCAGCGAGCCACACTGGCGGTAATCACGGTATTACCAAAAAAGCTCCAGTCCATCCAAGCAGGGTTTTTAGCGTTTTTATCTAGGGTGATAGCGCCTACTAGCAAGGGCAGCCATAACACGGTTAATACCGTGGCGGTAATGACGCCTTTTTTTATTTTAATCCGAGGTGTGGTGGTTTTCATCAGGAACACTCTCTAAAGAGGCTTAACGATTAAGCCGGAGAATCAAACTTAAACTTATAGCATTGTGTGTGATGCTTTAACAGTGCGTCTGATGAGTCCTGCTAGCCCTCGTCCATTAATATTTGCGTGGCTTCAATTTGTTGCTCTTGCAAGAAGGCTAATAGCTTGAGCATATTATCGACGGTAACGTCTTTATCGGAAGCTAAAATAAGCTCGGCTGCTTTTAAGGTCTCGGCCTGCGCTAACAGCACCGGTTTAAATTGCTCCCAGTCGTCGTATTGCTTGCCATCTAGTGCCCACGCGGGCGTGCCAGCAATCAAGTTAATGGTAATCGCTTTATCGTCTTGCACACTGGTTAACGACTCGCTGTCGGTTTGCGGCAAGTCCACTTCTAATGATTGCAGTGGAATATTCGCGGTTAGCAATAAGAACACTAATACGATAAAAATAATATCGAGCAGCGGCGTAATGTCCGGCGTAAGCGAGCGCCAACTGGCATCGTTAGACTCGGGGCGACCTATCATAATGCTGCCGCCTCTTCTAATGGCATGCCTTCTAAAGTTAAGTTGCACTGATTCAGCTCATGGGTCAGTTTGTCGAGCAAGCGGTCGGCCCACAAGCCAAACAGTTGAGCACCGGCAATCGCTGGCAAGGCAATCAATAAACCGGCAGCGGTGGTGCTCATGGCTAACCCTAAGCCATCGGCTAGCAGGGCGGGCGTGACTGGGTCGCCACTTTCGCCAATGCTTTTAAACATTTCCATTAGCCCTAATACAGTACCTAATAAACCTAACAGCGGGCTGATCACGCCCACTAAGGTGAGTACTCGTAGGCCTGAGTGCAGCTTGCGTCTTTGCTGTTGTAACCAGACCGAGGCCAAGTCTTCGCGCATTGCTTTGGGCGAATCTTTATAAAGCACTAACAACTTGCAACCGCGTAAAATAAGCGACCTAGGTGCAGTAATGGTAACATCGGCATAGCGATTGCCATTACTGCGCAGCTGGCGCTTTTCTTGCTCGCCGCTGAGGCTTATCCACAATAGGCTGGCGCTACGCTCTAGCCATAACGCTAACGTGATCACTGAGCAAAGAATTAATGGCCAGCTCATTAGGCCCAGTTGTTGATGTAATTGCGCTAGAAATGACATGAATTAATCCAATTTAAAACGAATGGGAATATGAACACGGTGTGCGATGCCTTGGCCGTTTTCTACATAAGCAGAAAACTTCCATTTGGTTATTGCTTGTAGCGCGGCTTTATCTAAGGCGCTGACGCCTGAAGAAGACGCTAATATGCGCTTAGTTTGTCGGCCACGTTCATCCAGCCACACCTCAATAATTACGGTGCCTTCTTGGCCACGGCGTCTGGCTTGGCGTGGATAGCTTGGCGGGTGATGGCTCACAATGCTCGGCGTATCAATACGCTTAGGCGTACTGTCTTTGGCCTGCGCTGGGGGCGCTTTAGGCTCAACTTTAGCCGGTGGCTCGGGTGTTGGCTGTGGCGCGGGCTTTGGAGCAGGATCAGGCTGTGGCGCAGGTTTCGGCGCTGGCTTAGGTTGCGGCTTGGGCTCAGGCTTAGGTTGTGGTTTTGGCTCGGGCTTAGGCGTCGGCTTCGGTTCTGGCTTGGGCTGCGGTTTTGGCTCAGGTTTAGGTTCCGGCTTGGGCTCAGGCGTGGGTTCCACCACCGGGGGAGCGGTAGTGACCTTAGGTAGCATTTTAACGCTGATCGGGCCTAGCTCAGCAGGCGACATCGCGAGTGTGATATCCTGCTGCTCCATGGCCTGCACTAGTAAGCCGTGTAAGAACACAGAAACCAGTGCAAAAATGGCATAGCGTTTAAAACTCAAAATGCTTCCCCGAAAGATAAATGAGAGTGATTACGTTCTGGATGCATAGAATACGTATTTTTCTCATAAAGTCTATCGCTATTCTTAATGATAATGAATTGCATTAACTGTTGGTGCATAATAACCATCAATATATTTTATGAGAGGAAAGGATCACTGTGCTTAACAGAGTAAATGGAGCCCGTTGCAGCTTAGTTACCTTGGCAGTATGGAGTGCGTTAATGTCGCCTGCTTACAGTGCTGGGATCAGCGAGTTAGATGAAGTGTTGGTTAAGGCGAGCCGCGATAACAGTACTGAAAGCGAAACTAAGCGCAGTGTGGCGGTGATTACACGCCAGCAACTAGATGAACAGCAACCCGACTCAGTGGCGCAAGCACTTAAGTACCAACCTAATATAGAGGTGGGTGGTGGCCCTCGTACGAGTAATCAGCAACCCGTGGTACGGGGCTTAAGCGGCAACCAAGTATTACAGCTTGTGGATGGCGCTCGCCAAAACTTTAATAGTGGCCACCGCGGTGCTTATCAAATAGATCCTGAGCTGCTAGAGCAGATTGATGTAATTAAAGGGCCGGCCAGTAGCTTATGGGGCAGTGGGGCGATTGGCGGTGTGGTATCGCAAACCACCCGCGATGCGCAGGACTTATTAGCGCCCGAACAAGGTTTTGGTGCTTATGTAAAGCAAGGCCATGCCACGGTGTCGGATCAAAATAAAACCAGTGGTGCTATTTATGGTCGACTGGGCGAGCAGGTCGATCTCTTGATCAACGGCTATTACAGCGATCAAAATAATATTCGTTTAGGTAACGGTCAAAGCTTAAGTGATTCGAGCGAGCGCACCAGTGGCGGCATGATTAAAGTCGGCTGGCAGCTTGATGAAGATCAGCGTTTAACCCTAAGCCAGCGCCGTCATGAAATTGATGGCACCGTGCCGGGAAATCCCGCTAAAGAAGCTACAGGAAATCCAGTGGTCGATAGAGACTCTATTAGTGATCACACCACCTTAAATTATCAGCTGGATCCTGATTCTGACTGGCTAGATTTGGATGCGACCTTATATTACAACCGCACCAATGTGGATGAGTATCGGGTTAAACAAAATGAACGCGATAATATTAAATATCGTAGTGAAGGTTTTAGTGTGGTAAACCGCTCCCAGCTGGCCAATATCGACTGGGTATATGGCGCAGATGGCTTTCGTGATAAAAGCCAAGGTACTCGAGAAGGAAGTAACCGACCGACTCCTGCCGATGGTCGTACTCAAGTGGTAGGCAGTTTTGTTAAAGTCGATTTGCCACTAGCCGAAAACTGGACCTTAACGCCAGGTTTGCGCTATGACCACTTTAAAACTGAAGCTAAAAACCTTGAGGATTCTAAGCGTACCGAGGATGCTTGGTCTAAGTCGTTAGCTCTTAGTTGGCAAGCTAATGATTGGCTAGAGTTAGTTGCCCGTTATGATGAAGCTTTTAGGGCGCCTACTAGCGAGGAGCTCTACACTACTGGTACGCACTTTGGGCCAAATACGTTTGTACCAGCTCCTGATCTGAAGCCAGAAAAAGCTAAAAATAAAGAACTTATTGCTCGCATGAGTTTTGAGGATTTCTTAACTAGTAATGATCGTCTAAGAGTAAATGCGAGCTTATTTAAAAATGATATTACCGATTATATCGCACAAATTACTTATAATTACATCCCTATTCCCGGCTCTAAAGATCAGCTCCCACTTAACACTACCTATGTCAACCTAGGTAAGGCAGAAATAAAAGGCGGTGAGATTGCGGCCAGTTATCGAGTGCAAGATCTTGATGTCGGTCTGTCTTATGGCCGCATGATCAGTAA
>JAAYRH010000002.1 GCA_012518835.1 Aeromonadales bacterium
GCACTCATTTAATACGACTGCGCCTAATAAGAATTAACAACTAAACCTTAAATATATCCGCCACGGAACCCACGGAATCCACAGAAAAATAAAAATAAGAACGACAAAAGATATTGTATTGTTAAAACAAGCTCTTAGTCTTGATTTTTCTCTTCACTCTTCACTCTTCACTCAACACTGTCTTCATAGCCAATCCGGCTACTCCGAATGTCGCAGCTAAAGTCAGCGACTACAACGGGCAGGCGCTTTGCTCTTCCTTGGTGCTTGGCGTTGGGCGCTCGGCGCTGTCTTTATTACTGAGATAGTTACGCCTGCGGCACCATGCGAGAGCAAGCATTCGCCTACAAAAACAATGTTGAATTTTTAATGTTAAATTTTGAATTTTTTCATTCAACATTCAAAACTCAACATTGCTCTTCCCTACATAAGCTATCACTAAATATTATTTTAGTAGTGACCCTAGATATGCGATCATTAGCACAATTGAACGAGAGACTTTGCTTATTATGTTATTAACACGTTTTTTTGCCGCCACTGCGCTGCTGTTCAGCTTATTACTCAGCAGCGTACAGGCAGCTCAGCCAGTAGTGGAAACATCTCAACTAGCTCAACAGTTAGCTGAAACGGATGCAATGCAAATCATTGATATTCGTAGCTGGGAAGAATACGCCGAGGGCCATATTCCTGGCGCTATTTCGGCGCCTTACGGCCAATGGCGCGGACCGGCTCATAATCCAGGACAGCTGTCGGACAATGCCTATTTTGAGCAGCTACTACGTCAGTTAGGCTTAACGGCTCACCAACCGATAGTGGTATATTCTAGCGGTAGTGATCAAACCGACTTTGGTGCCGCCGCACGGGTTTATTGGACCCTTAAGTATTTAGGCTTAACCGAGCTCAGCGTCCTTAATGGTGGCTTTGCCCAGTGGCAGCAAGCCAAGCTTCCTGTTAGCCAACATGCTACTCAATTCCCAAGCAGTCAGCTTAGCGTTACCAACAATGCCAACTTAGTCATATTTAAAGAAGAGCTAGCTGAAAAAATTGCGCAGCAAGATACAAATTATCAACTGTTAGATGCTCGCCCGCCTAATTTTTATTTAGGTAAAATTAAAGCGCCCACGGCCAGTACTACTGGAACCATTGCCACCGCTGACAATACGCCGTTTAGCCAATGGTTTAAGGAAGATGATACGCGCCTTCGCCCTACTGCTGAAATTAAAGCATTAGTCCAAAACCAAGGTTTAGATACCGCAGCAGAAACTGTTTCATTTTGTAATACCGGTCACTGGGCGGCCATTAACTGGTTTGTCTTGTCCGAAGTAGCCGAAGTGCCTAATGTGCGCCTGTATCCGGCTTCCTTGGCCGAGTGGACTCAAGCTGAGGAGTCACTGCCGATGGCCAATACCCCCAGTCGACTCGAACAAATAAAACATAAATTCTCTCAACTTATCACGGAATAACATGAATAATCGTTGGCTATTAGCCTTGGTGTTTGTCCTCTTTACCGGCTTTTTATTGTGGTTTGTGTCGGTTCGTCAATCGTTATTATTTTTAGTCGGTATTGGTTTTGGGGCCGTACTGGCAGGCGCACGTTTTGGCTTTACTACGGGATGGCGTAATTTAATTGAACAGCGCGACGCCAGTGGCGTGTTTGCCCAACTGTTATTGCTCGCTATTGCTGCCAGTATTTCTTTACCGTTATTAGCGCAGTTTCCTACCGAGTTAAGTGCCGCCTTAGGTCCACCCAGCATTAGCTTGTTGGTTGGTGCCTTTGTGTTTGGTGGTGCCATGCAAATTGCCGATGGCTGTGGCTCGGGCACTTTATATAAAGCCGGTTTAGGCATTCCACTGAACATGGCGATTTTACCGCTGTTTGCCTTAGGCAGTTTTTTAGGCTCAGTACAGCTCAATTGGTGGCTAGATTTAGGTCATCTGCAACCGGTGAGCTTAGTAGAACAAGCCGGCTTAAGTGGTGCTTTAATTCTTACTTATATGGGCCTAATCGTAATTGGTCTAGCGGCTTGGTGGTGGTCTAGCACTCAAGGGCAAACCCGTAAAATATTTAATAAAACCTTAATTATGGGTGCTGTCTTAATCGCGCTATTGGCAGCATTAAACCTAGTGATTGCCGGCCAACCTTGGGGTGTGGTGTATGGTTTTGGCTTATGGGCGGCGAAACTGGCTCAAGCTGGGCAATTATTTGATCCCAGTACTAATCCATTTTGGAGTCAGCCGGTAAATGCCAGCGCACTGCAACAGTCGGTGTTTTTAGATCTCACCTCTATTACTAATATCGGAATTTTAGCTGGGGCCTTGTGGATTTTTTCTCGCAATAAAACCGCCACCGCCAAAAAGCTAACCGCCAAGCAATGGCTGGTTGGTATTATTGCCGGTTTTTTATTAGGTTATAGCTCGCGCTTAGCTTTTGGTTGTAATGTAGGCGCTATGGTGAGCGGTATCTCTACCGGTAGTCTGCACGGCTGGATTTGGGTGGTGATGGCTTTTTTAGGCTCACTGATTGGTTTACGTATTCGCCGCCATTTTGGATATTAAAATGAGTAAATTACGCATATTGGTATTTTGGGGCTTATTAGTAGGATTTTTTATCTGGGATTGGCAGCAGTCCCCTGCCGTTAACTTACGCTTAGAAGCGCCAATTATTGCCATTGGCTCTGGACAAGCGCCCTCCGGCGGCCACTGCGCGGCATTTTAGAGTGGTAAGAAAAGCTAGAGTAAGGGCTAGGGAAGATATGAGCTAGAACTTTGAAAGAGATGGGCTAGAGCTTTGAAAGGGATAAGCAAGGACTAGGGAAGACACTGGGCTTTGGTATCTCTTACAGGTTTTGTTATGCCGTCCAGATTTATGTCATCCCTTTCAGATCTTTATCGTCTCGTCCACCTGTAGGTGCGGCTTTAGCCGTGCAATAGCGCGCAGCGTTATCCTTTGCACTCATTTAATACGACTGCGCCTAATAAGAATTAACAACTAAACCTTAAATATATCCGCCACGGAACC
>JAAYRH010000016.1 GCA_012518835.1 Aeromonadales bacterium
AGAGTAACTTACGCTAGATCAATATTTTATGGCTACTCGGGTAGCATGACGCGTCTGCCCTTTTGTTCAAACACTCGCACTTTTACCTTAAAGACGTCGGCAATTAAGGACGGCGTGATCACACTAGATGCACCACGCGCGGCTAATCGTCCTTGATGCAAACACCACACTTCATCGGCATATTGGCAGGCTAAATTAATATCATGAATAGACGCCACCACTGCCAATCCTAAATCGGCGTACTGACGCAATAAGGCTAACGTGGCCAGCTGATGCTGCCAGTCTAAGCCCGCTAACGGCTCATCCAGCAGTAACAATTTGGCACTGGGGTTAATAGTCGGATCCATTTGCAGCAAGGTACTGGCAATCAGCAAGCGTTGCTGCTCTCCGCCTGACAAAGTATTAAGCGGGCGGTTATATAGTGCAGCTAGTCCTAAGGGCTCGGCCAATCGTGCTATAGCTAAACACACCGTCTCACTCACGCCGCCCACCGGCTCGGCACCCAGTGCTAACAACTCGTAACCCCGCAAACCATGAGGCAAGCTAGCTTGTTGCGTGAGCATGGCCCGCTGGCATGCCAACTCAGGCAAACTAAAATGAGATAATGCCTTACCCGCCAGTAACACTTCAGTCGGCCCTTCGCTTGCGCTTAAACCCGCAGCACCCGACAATAAACTGGACTTACCACTGCCATTAGGCCCAATTAGCAGCGTTAACTGACCGGCAATAAACTCACCTTCAATGGGCCCTACCCGCTTAGTCTGCACAAAGCCATTAAGTGTTAGCATAACGACGTACCAATAACCAAATAAATACCGGCGCACCTAAGGTGGCGGTCACCGCCCCGATCGGGAGCTCTCCTACGCTTAGCGTAGTACGCGCCGCCACATCGGCCAGCGTTAGCGCAATAGCCCCCCCCAACATAGACGCCGGTAATAAAAATCGTTGTTGACCACCCATCACCAAGCGCAATAAATGCGGCACTACCAAGCCAATAAAACCAATGGGCCCCGCCATGGCCACACTAAAGGCGGTAAGTAAGCACACCGCTAATACCAGCCGTGGTTGTAAATAACGGGCATTAAGTCCTAATAGCTGAGCTTGCTCATCGCCTAGCGCTAATATATCGAGTCGTCGGCCTTGGCCCACTAGCCATAACAAGGTGGCCACCGCTGGTAGCCACCACCACCAAGATAACGGCTGCCCATGGCCTAAACTGCCCATCATCCAAAATAAAAAACTACGTAACGAAGCATCGTCTGCCATATATAGCAGCCAAGTTAAAATAGCATTTGCCAAAATACCAATGGCCACACCAAGCAATAATAAAGCACTGGGCCCTAGCCGACGGCGTGATAATACTAATAGCAACAAAGTAACAATCAACGCGCCGATAAACGCCGCCAGCGATAAACGCCAATAAGGCAGCGACCAGCCAAAATAAGCCGATAGAAACAAAGTGAGCACCGCAGCCAAACTAGCACCACTTGAGATCCCCATTAAGCCGGGTTCAGCCAACGGATTATGCAATAACACCTGTAGCACAGCGCCGCATAACGCTAAACTGGCGCCCACCAACATGGCTAATAAAGTACGGGGTAAGCGCAGCTGCCAAAAAACCTGTTGCTCCAGCGGCGATACGGTGCGCCATAAGGCTTCTATGCCCACGCCTACTGCGCCTAATTCCAGGCTAAGCACAAAGGTGAGTACTAACATTAAGGTTAACGCCGCTAACCAATAGCGATATTTACGCTGTTGTTGCGCTAATAGTGTTGCTAACATTTTATCTCTTACTGCTTGTTACTTTTAGGCGTGGCTAAGGACTAGCCAGCTAAACCAGTGTGGATATTGTTGCCACAATAAATGCACCGACATCACCAGTGATACCGTCACTAGCATGGGTTTAATAATACGCGTGCCTTTGGTAACCACCATTTTAGAGCCAAGGCGTGCGCCCACAAACTGCCCCAAGGCCATTGATAAGCCCACGGTCCAGATCACTTGGCCGCCGATGATAAAAAACAGTAATGAAGCAATATTAGAGGTGAAATTAAGCAACTTAGTATGCGCCGTGGCCTTAGCCATACTAAAACCGGCCAGCGCAATAAACGCTAAGGCAAAAAATGAGCCGGTGCCGGGGCCAAAAAAGCCATCATAAAAACCCACACCGGTACCAATGAGTAGGGAAAACGGAATAATACCCAACCGACGTTTGCGATCTTCATCGCCGACGCGGGGTGAAAATAAAAAATATAAGGCAAAGGCGGCTAATAAAAACGGCAAGACTTTATGTAGTAAAGAAGCGTCTAGGCGCTGTACTAATACTGTTCCCAACACACTACCAATAAACGTACAGACAATCGCCCACTTCATGATGGACCAATCTAGCAGCCCTCGGCGCAGGTAATAATAGGTGGCGGAAAAAGAGCCAAAGCTACTTTGTAATTTATTGGTGGCCAGCGCCATGGTGGGAGGCATCCCAGTGGCCAATAACGCCGGTACCGTAATTAATCCACCGCCGCCGGCTACCGCATCAATAAAACCCGCGATTAACGCCGCGACGGCTAATAACCCTAAGGTGAGTAAATCTAACTCCATCTTCTATTAACCCGTACACGCCCCAAATGCGGCTAGCCTAGCAGGATGCGGGAATGAGCAACAGTAAAATCCTGCGAACGTTTAGCAATATATTGAACTATGTTAACGTAGCATAACGATGATTTAGGAGAAGTGTGATGACGGATACCGTATTAAGCCTGTTACCCAATGATTTTCCTGATGCTAACGATCAAGATATTATGAACACTGGCGTGCGCACCCTCACCTTAGCGGGCGGCTGCTTTTGGTGTACCGAAGCGGTCTTTCAGCAATTAGTGGGTGTGTTAAATGTGGTCTCTGGCTATACCGGTGGCTGCCAAGACACAGCTAACTACGACGCGGTGTGCACCGGACAAACCGATCACGCCGAAGCCATTTGTATCGAGTATGACAGTGCCGTGATTGGTCCTAGCACCTTATTAAAGGTGTTTTTTGGTATCGCCCACGATCCCACTCAGCTTAACCGCCAAGGGAACGACCGCGGCCGCCAATATCGCTCGGCGGTATTTTACCAAGATGAAGCCGAGCGCCAGCTCGTGGCCGACTACATTGAGCTGCTAGAGCAGCAACAGGTATTTAAGACGCCCATCGTTACCCGTCTTGAGCCGTTAACGCAGTTTTATCCGGCAGAAAGCCTGCATCAAAATTATGCGGCGACTAATCCTAATCAACCCTACATTGCCGCGGTGGCACAGCCCAAAGTGGCAAAAATGCAGCATTACTTTAAACATCGGCTAAAAAAGGATCTCTAATTATGACCTCAACCCCGAGCCCTTATGATCTCAGCGCACCCAGTGCCCAGCAGCAAGAGCAGTTAGCCGCCAAGCTAACTGCTGAAGAGCGACATATATTATTACAACACGGTACCGAAGCGCCGTTTTGTGGTGGCTTGCTCGATCATGCCGAAGCCGGCAGTTATATTTGCAAGCTCTGCGCCCTGCCGTTATTTACCTCTGAGCATAAATTTGATTCTGGTACCGGCTGGCCCAGCTTTTATACGCCCTATCATGTGGCGCACATTAAAGAAGTAGAAGATAACAGCCGTGGCATGCGCCGCACCGAAGTGCGCTGCGCGCGCTGCGATAGTCACATGGGTCATGTGTTCCCCGATGGTCCTGCCCCCACCGGCTTGCGCTATTGCTTAAACTCTGCGGCGCTGGACTTTTATGCCCACGACCAACCTAAACCTGACCCCCTTGCACGCGATGAGCAAGACTGGCGCTAAATAACGGTATATTTTTTACAGTGCTCCCTCGGCGGCAAGTCGCCGCCGAGGGTTAGCTCACACTTTCAAACCGACGTATAAAATCCGCCATAATTAAGTCATATAGTTTTTCTTTTAAACAGGCGTCTTCTACCCAATAGCGCCAAGTGCTCCATCTAAATCTAATGAGCCAAAGCGAGTTAATTTAGGTGGTGGTGAAAGGCGCACCACCACGAAGTGGTGGCTTTAATCAAATCCTTCCTGCTGAGCTAAATA
>JAAYRH010000017.1 GCA_012518835.1 Aeromonadales bacterium
CGCTGCACCGGCTGACGATAAACAAGCAGCCGTAAAAGCCGCCGTGGCCAGAGCTAAAGCCCGCAAAGCGGCACAAGCAGCTGAAGCAAACGAGAAGGCTAGCGAAAGCGCTGCACCGGCTGACGATAAACAAGCAGCCGTAAAAGCCGCTGTGGCCAGAGCCAAAGCCCGCAAAGCGGCCCAAGCAGCTAGCAGTGAAAGCGCAGGCGAGAATACCGCGCCACCCGCCCCAGCTGAATCAGACGATGCTGAAGCCGACAAACAAGCAAAAATTAAAGCCGCCGTGGCCAGAGCCAAAGCACGCAAGGCCGCACAGGCAAATTCTCCATCCGATCAAGAAAGCGAGTCATAATGGCGTTACTCATCAATAGCTCCCCTCACGATCGTATCGCATTAGATACCGCCACTTTAATGCGCCGAGTGTGCTATTGCCTGATCCCCGGCATAGCAGCGCAGTGGTGGTTTTTTGGCGTTGGCAGTTTAATTCAAGTGTTGTTAGCCATGCTCACCGCCTATAGCGCCGAAGGCTTAGTGCTGTGGTTACGAGGCCGGCGCTTAAGCCAGCTTAAAGATAACTCGGCGCTGCTCACCGCCGTGCTAATTGGTATTTCTATACCGCCCTTGGCGCCTTGGTGGTTAGTGGTGATCGGCACCGGTTTTGGCATTATTGTTGCCAAGCAACTTTATGGCGGACTAGGGCAAAACTTATTTAATCCCGCCATGGTGGCTTATGTGTTATTGCTGATCTCATTTCCGGTACAAATGACCAGCTGGCTACCACCGTTAGAATTACAGCTCTACCCGCTAACGCTGGCCGACAGTGTGTCAACTATCTTTACCGGGTTTACCCTCGATGGCTTTAGCCCCCATCAGCTTCGAGAATTAGCCGATGGCACTACCATGGCCACTCCCCTCGATACCTTAAAAACCGGTTTTAGCCAAGGCCATACACGCAGTGAAATTATGGCAGAGCCGGTGTTTACCTCATTTGCTGGTATTGGTTGGCAATGGGTCAACCTTGGGTATTTAGCCGGTGGATTAATGATGTTGCGCTTGCGACTGATCAGCTGGCCCATTCCTGTGGCTTTTTTAGCTAGCCTCTTGGTTTTTAGCTTTTTAGGCTTTTTAATTGCTCCCGATAATACCGCCAGCTCACTAATACATTTGTTATCAGGCGCCACCATGCTGGGTGCATTTTTTATTGCCACCGATCCGGTGTCAGCCGCCACCACCTTTAAAGGCCGCTTGGTATATGGCGTGCTAATTGGGTTGTTAGTCTATTTAATTCGTACCCTAGGTGGCTATCCCGATGCGGTGGCGTTTGCGGTGTTACTGGCCAATATGACGGTGCCTATGATCGATGCGCTCACCAAACCCACCACTTATGGAGCCAAACGCTAATGTTGGAAATGATGCGCAAGCACGCCATCACCTTAGCGGTGTTTGCTTTAGTGTGTACCGCCTTTATTGCCTTTACTCATAACCTCACCAAGCAAGTGATTGTTGAGCAAGAGCAAGCGCAACTATTGCGGGTGCTAGATGAGTTACTGCCGCCTAGCAGTTACGATGAACCTTTATTTAACCACTGCGTGATGCTGACTAATGAGCAATTTTTAGGCAGCAGCCAAGCCTTACCGGTATTTACCGCAATCAAAGACGGTCAGCCGCAAGGCTATGCCATTGAAGCCATTGCCCCCGATGGCTACAGTGGCGATATTAAACTGGTGGTGGGCGTCAATATCGACGGTAGTTTAAGTGGCGTACGGGTACTGAACCATAATGAAACACCGGGCTTGGGCGATAAAATTGAACTCTCCCGCTCTAATTGGGTGTTGAGTTTTAATGGTAAAACCTTGCTAAGCGAAGATGATGCCCGCTGGGCCGTGCGCAACGACGGCGGCCAGTTTGATGCGTTTACCGGTGCCACTATTACCCCGCGTGCGGTAGTAAAAGCAGTACGAAAAGTATTATTGCTGGTAAAACAGCAACCCCAATTACTGACTCAGGCGCCCGCCTGTGGAGGTGCTTTGTAATGACTGAACAATATAAAGACTTAGCGCGCCAAGGATTATGGACCAATAACCCTGCCTTGGTGCAAATTTTAGGTTTATGCCCCGTGTTAGCGGTAACCAGTACCGTCACTAACGCCATGGGCTTAGGCTTAGCCACGCTGTTAGTACTGGTCGGCTCTAATGTCAGCGTGTCGTTAGTGCGCCGCTGGGTGCCTAACGAAATTCGTATTCCCATTTATGTGATGATTATTGCCAGCCTAGTGACCTGTGTGCAGCTACTGATGAACGCCTATACCTTTGGCCTTTATCAGTCGTTAGGGATTTTTATTCCGCTGATCGTCACCAACTGCGTGATCATCGGCCGCGCCGAAGCCTTTGCCTCTAAAAACCCCGCACCGCTGGCGGCAATGGACGGCTTAATGATGGGCTTAGGCTTTACTGCGGTGTTATTAGTACTGGGCGGCATGCGCGAGTTATTAGGTAAAGGTACGCTGTTTGATGGTGCCGAGCTGTTATTAGGCGATTGGGCGACTAGCTTGCGCATCGATGTATTACATCTAGAAAACGGCTTTTTATTAGCTATTTTACCCCCCGGTGCCTTTATTGGCTTAGGGCTCATGGTAGCGGCAAAAAACTGGCTCGATGGCCGCTTAGCAAGCAAAGCTGAGCCGGCAGAGAAAGTCGAAATTACGCGCGCACGGGTAACTTCATTATGAACATGATCAAGCGCCGAGAAATATTAACGCGCCTGCGCGCCGAAAA
>JAAYRH010000123.1 GCA_012518835.1 Aeromonadales bacterium
CAAACGGAGTTTTTACAACAGTGTTTGTCCCACTTTAATAACTTACATGCGGATATCGTTATTGTAGCCGGTCCGCCAGCGGAGCGAATTACCGACTGGGCACAAGAGCATGAAGCAGATTTAGTGGTGATTGGCCGGGGCAGTAACCACTCGTCAGTTAGTGTTGGCTTAGGCTATACGGCGCGACGCATTACTGAAATTGCTAATGCTTCTGTGCTGGTAGTGCCTTCCCAGGCGCCCGCGCATACTGTGCCGGGCTATCAAAAAATCTTGATCCCGCTAGATGGCTCGGCTCGTTCTGAATGTGTGTTGCCATTAGGCTTAGGATTAGCCGCCGCCGCAAGTGCTCAAGTCATGTTGATGCATGTGGCGCCTAAAATTGATCTTATTGAACCCAATCAGCTGAATGCAGAAGTCATTGCTCTGCGAGAGCAGTTGCATCAGCACAACGAGCGTGCCGCTCGACAATATCTAGACTGGCTACGGTCACGGCTGCCAGCGCCTCCTGTTACTCATACCCGCTTATTGCCGAGTAGTGATCCCCGACTTGCCCTCGAGCATGCCGCAAGCGAAGAGCAAGCGGATTTGTTAGTGATTTCTGCTTTAGGTAACAGCGGCCATGCACAATTAGTGGTGGGCAGCGTTGCGGACTATCTTATTAACCGTATCACTATTCCGATATTGCTCGTACGCCAATGTTTGGCAAAAAGCCACCGCCTACGCGGTCAGGAAACGGAGTTAAGACGACCGAATCAAGGACAGATATGACCAAGCACTTGTTAAAGCCAGACCTTAATACCCGTATCGATGCCGCCACTTTACAAGCCAATCATCATCTGATGCCCGGTACGGCAGCGTTTGCTGCTTCGTGGCTGCATATCGCTGACTTTTTACCTTGGCTTGATAGCGTGGGTAGCCACTGCGAGATGCCAGCGGCGCATTTAACTAAAGTATCGGAGTGGTTGCTGGACAATGAGTTTCAGCTGCGTCGGTGTGTTCGCCAAATCGATGAAGATTTATCAAAAGCGTTTTATCAACGCTTGCCTAGGTTAGGTGCGCCTGAGTATCAAGGGCTACCTCGGGTAATGGCCGTCGCCAGAGCCTTGTTAGATGACTCACAACTACAAGTGAGTTTGACGAGCGTCGTCGAGTTTGTGAATGCTTACCAAGAAGAGGGCGCGCTCACCATCGCTGAGTTATGGGCACTGCCCACCATGCTGCGCCTGATCTGCTTAGAAGAGATCGTGCATTCTTTTACTGAACTGGTGCCAGAGCTAAGCCCACCGTTTGCTTTGTCTGCGCGCTCTATTTTGCACCAGTCGTTGCCCCCGGGAGAAAGCATCTCGCGCTCAATCTCTACATTAGTCGTGCTGGCTAACATTTCTTGGAAATCCTTTTTTGAGAAGACCAGTCAAGTAGAACGTATTTTACAAACTGATCCCGCCCATGTGTACGCTTTAATGGACTTTGAGACCCGCGACCGCTATCGCAAAGCGGTAGAGCAAATTGCGGCTCACTCACCTATGACCGAGTCGCAAGTGGCCAGTGCAGCGATTACCTTAGCCAATAGCCAAGTTGAAGCACGGCGCCAAGGACACGTCGGTTTTTGGTTAATAGCAGAAGGGCGAGCTAGGCTTGAGCGCAAAGTCGACTTTAAGGTAGGAAAGGTAGCTCAAACTCGCCGTTGGCTGTTATCTAACCCTGGCAAAAGCTATGCCAGTTTACTGGCGGGGTTCACTTTACTGGCAATGGTGTTACCGATCTGGTTATTTATCGCCTTAAATGCCAGTGGCTGGGCATGGTGGGTGGGCCTTCCTTTATTGTTGGCGCCGGCCTTTATTATTGCAGTGACCGTGGCTCATTGGTTGATTACTCACATTGTTTCTCCCCGAGTATTACCCAAGTTTAATGTCGAACAGGGGCTGCAACCGGGCTGGGAAACAGCCGTCGTGATGCCCGTTATTTTACGCCAAGCCACCGAGGTAACTGCGCTATTAGAGCAATTAGAAATGCACTGGTTAGCTAATCCCGATCCCTTAATTCGCCTGGCCTTATTAAGCGATCTTGCCGATGCCAAGCTAGAGCATCTTCCAGAAGACACATTAATAGAAAGCGCGCTCGTTGAGGGCATTCGTCATTTGAATTCTCGCTATCCGGAACATCAACCGTTTGCACTGTTACATCGACGGCGGCGTTGGAGTGCGGCGCAACAGTGTTGGATGGGCTGGGAGCGCAAGCGCGGTAAGTTAGAAGAGCTGGTGTGTTTTATTATGCATCAGCAGCGTGACGGCTTCTCGTTGCAAGAAGGAGATATAGAAGCCCTGCGCCACAGCAAATTTATCGTGACCCTAGATGCGGATACACGCAGTCAGGCTAATGGTATTAATCGCCTTATTGGTACTTTGGCGCATCCGTTAAACCGAGTGGAATTTGACCCTGATTGCGGCAAAGCCATTTGTGGATATACCTTTATTCAGCCCAGAGTGGAGATTGCCCCAGATGCGGGTAATCGTTCGCGATTTACGCAACTGTTTTCGGGTGACACTGCGATAGATATTTATAGCCGCGCCGTATCAGATGTTTACCAAGACTTATTTGGTGAAGGTATCTTTACCGGTAAAGGGGCGTTTGATGTGGCCGCGTTTCATCACTGCCTTCATGATCGCGTTCCCGAAAATAGCATCCTTAGTCATGACTTATTTGAAGGGCTCCATGGTCGTACCGCCCTGGTCAGCGATATTGTGTTTTATGAGGATTTTCCGAGCAACTATCTTTCTTATACTCGCCGGGCGCTGCGCTGGATTAGAGGTGACTGGCAACTGACGCCGTGGTTATTAAACACCGTCGTTGGCCGGGGCGGTAAGCGGCTACCCACCCGGTTTTCGCGGCTAGATCGCTGGAAGCTGCTCGATAACTTACGGCGCAGTTTAATTGCACCGATGCTGATTGCGTTGGCCGTCGCCGGTTGGCTGCTATTTCCTGGCCCAGCTTGGCTGTGGACCTTATTGGCCGTAGGTGCACCGGCCAGTTATTTTATTATTGATCTTTTAAGGCGCTTAAGTGCAGTAGAGCAATGGCGTGGGCCGTATCATTTACTGCGCCCCTTGTTAGCGCCCTTAGGTCGCTGGTTGCTAGCAGTAATTTTTTTAGCTCATGAAGCCACAATTGCGATAACTGCTATCACACGCGCCTTATGGCGCATGCACGTATCGCGACGTTATTTACTCGAGTGGACCTCGGCGGCACACAGTGCCGAGGAAGTATCGCAAACCGGCTGGGGAACCTGGCGAGAGATGATGGCCGCGCCGTTATTGTCGCTGGTTATTGCCTTACTGTTAGCGGCGTTAACCCCGTCTGCTTTGCTAGGCGCCTCGCCGTTATTAGTGCTGTGGTTTATTTCACCCCACATCGCCTGGCTGATCAGTAAACCACGGCCGTTAATAGTTGAAGAGCTCGCCGCAGCAGACCGTCAGTACTTACGCTTAATTGCCCGTCGTACTTGGTTATATTTTGAAACCTTTGCCGGACCCGATGATAACTGGTTGCCACCCGATAACTATCAAGCGCCTCCTCATGAAGAAACGGCACATCGTTCTTCACCCACCAACGTAGGCATGTTGTTTTTATCGGCGCTCACTGCACTAGATTTAGGCCATATTGGCCGGCGCGATCTAGAAGCGCGGATTGCCGCGGCACTAGATGCACTAGACCGGTTAGAAAGCCCCCATGGGCACACGCTGAATTGGTTTGATACCCGTACGCTAGAGTCATTAGCACCGCGTTATATTTCTACCGTAGATAGCGGTAACTTAGCCGTCTGCTTGTTGACCTTAAGTGCCGGCTGTCGAGAAGCAGCCACCGGCTCGCTATTGCCTGCCAGCCGTTGGGAGGGACTAGCCGATACGCTGCAGTTATTGCGAGAGTCGTTAGTGGACTTATCTGGCCGCGAGCAAGGCGCTATTACGGTGCACTTAGATGCGATGTTAAAGCAACTCTCTCAGGTGCGCTTAGCTCCTCAAAACTGGTACGGCGCTTTAGCAAAGTTGAGTCAGCAAGATTGGCCACAAGTAACCAAAGCCATTAATGCCGTATTACAAGAGGGAGTGGGCGTCGACGGTCAAGAGATACATGTATGGCTTAAACGAAGCGAGCATCACTTAATGACCCTACGTCGAGATCTTAATGCGTTTGCCCCCTGGTATAGCCTCATAGAAAATGCGCCGTCTTCGCTGGTGCAAGAGTCATCATTTCTGGCAACACTCCCGCAGCCCAATGCAGACTTTAGGGCTGCCATGCACGGTATTAAGCAAGCGCAACAGGCGCTGGCCCAACAGACGGTGACGGCACAAAATCAGCAATGGCTGCTTGATATGAACCAGGCCTTAACCCAAGGGGAGGCAGCGTGTCGTGAAGTGCACGATAAGTTATTAATGTGCGCCGAGCGTGCTGAAGCTCGTGCCTTTAGTATGGATTTTCGCTCATTGTACGATAATGAGACCCACACCTTTGTGATTGGCCATAACTTAGACACCGGCCAGCTAGATCCAAACCATTATGATTTATTGGCCAGTGAGGCGCGACTTGCCAGCTATTTTGCGATTGCTAAGCGCGATGTGCCGGTTAAGCATTGGTTTCATTTAGGAAGACCGATCACCGGTAGTGGCGACAAACTCACGATATTGTCGTGGAATGGCTCAATGTTTGAGTATTTGATGCCCGCATTATTGCTGCCCAGCGAAGCCGACCGATTATTAGGTCAAAGTGAGCGCGCCGCCGTGGCGGTGCAACAAGCCTATGGCGCCAAGCTAGGTCTGCCTTGGGGAGTATCAGAGTCGGGGTTTGCTGCCCGTAACGAATACGATCATTATCAATATCAAGCCTTTGGCGTACCGGGGCTGGGTATTAAACGCGGTTTAGCCGATGATTATGTGGTTGCTCCCTATGCAAGTGCACTGGCACTCATAGTGGCGCCTGTGGCAGCTACCGCCAACTTACGCCGGTTAGATAAGCTAGGCTTATGTGGGCGCTATGGCTTTTTTGAAGCCGCTGATTTTACGCCACAACGGTTAGCGCCCGAGCATGACTTTATGCCGGTGCGCTCTTATATGGCTCACCACCAAGGCATGGTTAGCGCCGCTATTGGCAACGTGCTTAACGATAATATTTTAATTAAGCGCTTAAGCCGCGATCCCCAAATGCGCGCCAGTGCCTTATTGCTGCAAGAGCGGGTGCCATGGGACTTACCGCCAGAGCCAACGGTAGCCGCCGATCGGGCGCTACCCGATCTCACTCGTATTCCCGTGCCTGCTTTACATAGCTGGCGCGCCTTATCTACCGCCGAGCCACAGCTGCAGGTACTGGGCAATGGTAGCGTAGCGAGCTGGGTGACAGACTGCGGTGCGAGTGCGTTATGGTGGCGCGGGCAAGCGGTGACCCATTGGAGCGGTGATGCGCTAAGCCTAGGAGGCGATTCGCGTATTTACATCCGGGATCGCAAGCGTGAAAAGGTGTGGTCATTAGGTAAACCATCTGCTCACTCTGATGTTATTTATCATGGTCATAAAGTGGAATTTCACGATCGCCAAGACGGTCTCGCCACCCAGTTAGACATTATGGTGGCCCCCAATGACGATGCGCAGCTTAGTCGTATTATGCTAACTAACGATACTGAGCACACCCGTGAGCTGGACATCACCAGTTATGGCGAGCTAGTGCTGGCGCAGGCAAGTGCCCATGAGCGTCATCCGGCGTTTAGCAAGTTGTTTATTCATAGCGAATATTTAGAAGACCGCCAAGCATTGCTATTTGAGCGGCGTGCCAAAAGCCCAGCAGAGCAGCCGCCGGTGATGCTGCATCGCTTAGTCAGTAGCGACTCAGCGGTGGCATTTACGGGTTATGAAACCAGTCGGCGTCAGTTTTTAGGGCGTCATGGCAATTTAGCACAGCCATTAGGCGCAAGCAGGGCGCTGGCCGGCACCACTGGCTGGACGCTGGATCCTATTATGGCACTCCAAGGACGGGTGAAATTAGCGCCGGGCGCGCGTGTGCAGTTAGACTTTGTGACCTTAGTGGCCAATACCCGAGAGGAGGTGTTGGCGTTGGCTGAGCGGTTTGCCTCGGCTCCCACCTTTGATTGGGTCACAGAAGACGCCCGCAGAACCACGGCACTAGCGGCACAACATCTTGGTTTAGATACCCGTATCCTAATAGAAGGGCAGGCCTTGTGTCGTGATTTGGTGTTTCCGCGCCCGCCACAGGTTAGCTTTTCTGCTGCTGCTAGCCATCCCTTAAGTTGCCAATCTCATCTTTGGAGTATGGGCTTGTCTGGCGACTTACCCATTGTACTGGTGCGTATTGCTGAAAAAACCTCTTTGTTATTAGGCGCGCATCTTATTCGTTTACATCGCTGGTGGCAGCGTGGTGGGCTAAATGTGGACTTGGTCTTTTTACAAGAAAGTGCTGCTAGTTACCAAGAGCCGATCCGAGAGCAGTTATTTGCCTCGCTACGAGAAGCCAATATTCCAGAAGGACTGGGCGGCAATGGCGGTATTCATCTTTTAAATGCACAGCAGTTAGGCGTTGCAGAGCGGCGCACCCTAGAAGCGACCGCCCGATGCACAATGGCGGCTAACAGCCAAACTTTGGTGAGCTTGGCGCAGCTCGCTCTAAAACCCACCCCTTTGCCGCGTTTTCAGCCACTGACAGCGCCGATGGCAACCCCTTTTACCTTAGCGCCTCTAGCGCGGCCCGAGCATGTGTTATTTGATAACTCCTTCGGCGGGTTTGTCAGCGACAGTGGCGATTATGTAATTCATCTTGAGGCGGGCCAAGTGACGCCGGATCCTTGGTGTAATGTGCTAGCTAATGACACCTTTGGCACTATTGTGTCGGAAGCGGGGTTAGGATTTACTTGGAGCATTAACAGTGGCGAACACCGTCTCACGCCGTGGTCCAATGATCCGGTACGGGATCCGCAAACCGAGGCGCTGTATGTGCGCGATGAAGAGACCGCTGCTATCTGGAGTCCCACGCCGTTACCGGCAGGCGG
>JAAYRH010000124.1 GCA_012518835.1 Aeromonadales bacterium
ATCAGTTAGACGCCTTTATCATCGGTTTTTTATTAACCGAAGGCATTATTACCCATCATCGCGATATTCATGATTTAGAATTTGAGCGCCAGCAAAAGGCCATTATTGCCTATGTCACGTTAGCGAACCGCTGCCATCAGCCATGGTTGGCTAAAAAGCGCAATCTCGCGGGGCGCACCGGCTGTGGTTTATGTGGCATCGAGTCCTTAGCAGCGGCTTTTCCTAGTCTGCCGCCGTTAGCAGCCAGTGCTTTGCCTAGCACCCAGGCGTTAATGAGTTTGCGCGAACAACTCCCTCAGTGGCAAGTTCTTAATAGAGACTGTGGCGCCTTACACGCCGCTTTTTTTGCCGATGATCAGGGCCAAATTTTGCATGCCAGTGAAGATGTAGGCCGCCATAATGCTCTTGATAAATTACTGGGTTGGCATCACCAACAGCCTCCGCTACCTAAGGGCATGATCTTGGTCACCAGCCGCTGCAGTATCGAGCTTATATTTAAGATGGTGCGTACTCATAACGCCACCTTAGTCACCTTAAGCTCACCGACGCAGCTAGCAGTAGAGCAAGCACGGCATTATCGACTTAACTTGATCCATATTCCCTATCAGCAGCCACCGCGGGTGTATGCCGGCACCGATATCTCTAGCGTTTAAGGAGTACTCATTGGAAATTTATTTAGTCGGTGGCGCGGTGCGCGATGCCTTATTAGGACTAGCCGTCGTCGATCGCGATTACGTGGTGGTGGGTGCCACGCCCGAGCAATTATTAGCGCTGGGCTATCAACAAGTGGGCAAAGACTTTCCGGTGTTTTTACACCCAAAGAGCAAAGATGAATATGCGCTAGCCCGTACCGAGCGTAAGTCGGGCGCCGGCTATACTGGCTTTATTTGTGAATTTGGGCCGGATATTACCTTAGAAGAAGATCTTGCTCGTCGTGATCTCACCATTAATGCCATTGCCCAAGATAAAAGCGGCCAACTACATGACTTTTATGGTGGGCAAGCCGATTTAGCGGCGCGAACCTTACGCCATGTATCTGACGCTTTTAGTGAAGATCCACTAAGGGTATTGCGCGTCGCCCGCTTTGCCGCCCGCTTTAATGACTTGGGGTTTACTATTGCGCCCGAGACCTTAACGCTAATGCAGCATATTGCCGATAGTGGTGAACTCAACAGCTTAACGCCCGAGCGAATCTGGCAAGAAACAGAAAAAGCACTGGCAAGTAATACACCTCAGGTGTTTTTTGAGGTATTACACCGCTGTCAGGCTCTAGGCATATTATTCCCCGAGCTAGCGACGTTGTTTAGCCGTGACTTGGCTAGCGCTCAGCATTCGCTACAGGCATTATTCTGCAGTGTTTCACTTAGCTCCGAGTTGGCATGTCGCTTTGCCGTACTGTGCCAAAAGCTAGATACAGACGCTATTAATGCGCTTTGCCAACGGATAAAAGTGCCTACCGAGCACAAAGAGCTAGCTCTGCTTAGCAGCCGCTGGCATAAGAAATTACATCAGCTGCGCCAGCCCAGCGTGGAGCAGGCCGAAGATATATTGGCGTTATTTCAAGAAACCGATGCATGGCGCAGACCCCTGCGCTTTGCGCAGTTGCTAGTGTGTGCTCACGCAGACTGGCAAGTCGAAGCGCTATCCGGGCCAGAATCGACATCTTACCCACAACGCGCACAGCTTTGGCTATGGTTTAATGAGCTAAAAGCCATTACTGCGGCGCCCTTTGTAGCCCAAGGGCTAACCGGTCCCGCCATTGGTCAGGCGATGACTCATGCTCGATTAGTACAATTACAAGCGTGGCTTACCGACTAACCGCCCTTGATGTTAAATATTTAAGATACGCTTACAGCTGGCTGGTCATCACCACGAGCAACACTGCTCCTAAACCCAACCGATACCACACAAAGGGCATAACACCGATCCGATTTAGCAGCGCTAAGAAAAGATGAATGCAGAGCAAGGCACTGATAAAAGACACGACGACGCCTAGTCCCATTATGGACCAAGACATCGTCATCTCAGTATTAATCAAGCCCGTTGCTTGATGGCTACCGGCTAAAAAAATAATGGGAATGGACATTAAAAAAGAAAAGCGCGCCGCGGCATCTCGCGTCATACCCAACATTAACCCTGCGGTTAACGTAATTCCACTACGTGAGGTGCCTGGTATGAGCGCTACGGCTTGAGCGCACCCTAAAAATAAGGCGCCTCGCCAGCCGGTTTGATATTCATTTTTATATAGCTTGGCTGTTTTACCTGACCACCATAACAGCAAGCCAAATACGATAGTGCTAGCGGCAATCACCCAGCCTGAACGTAAATAGTCGGCGATCACACTGCCAAATAACGCCCCCACAATACAGGCAGGAATCGTGGCCAGCACCAGGCACCATGCTAGTCGAGACTCCGCACTGTGCTCTTTACCTCTTATTGAGCTCAACCACGCTATCGCCAAGCTTTTTACTTCGTGGCGAAAGTAATACATAACTGCCAGCAAGCTGCCTAAGTGTACTGCCACATCAAATGCTAAGCCTTGATCTTGCCAGCCCAAAAATACCGAGGGCAAAATCAGATGGGCCGAGCTAGAGATAGGTAAAAACTCAGTAAACCCCTGAATAAGGGCCAGTAATATGGCATGCACTTCCATTACATTATTCCTTTAGTCAGTCATGCCAGTATTTTAACAATCAATAATGACGTTTTGATGACGGCTGTGCGATCTAAACGTGAATTAAGAGCTAGTTAGTAAAGCGCTCTATTTCTACCCCGACACCGGACGCATTAGCTACCGCATTCGGTTTAGTTAACCGTACCTTTACTGAGTGCACAATAAACTCGGTTAAAATAAGCTGAGCTATTTGCTCAGCCATGGTTTCTACTAATTCAAATTGATGTTGCTCGGCATACTGTGTCACTTTTTGTGACAAGGTTGCATAGTCTAGCGCTTTACGAATGTCATCTTTTGCCGCCGCAGGCTTATTGTCATGCGCCATTTCTAAGTCGAAACGCAGCTTTTGCTTAATGCCTTTTTCCCACTCATAAACCCCTATGGTGGTTAGCACCTCTAGGCCTTGTACAAACACTTTATCCATCGTCTCTATCTTCTGTTAAGCTGTGATTAGTCTACGTGTAGCCCATCTAGCCTAGGATTTACGGCCATGGTGAAGCGCGTAATAGTAACGGATTGACCCTGAGGTATAAACCGCTATATGACGGCCCTCATCTTGTTTATGATAATCGCGGCCTACCTGGGCGGCTCTATCTCCAGTGGCGTGTTGATCTCTCGTCTTTACGGGCTACCCGATCCCCGCAACCATGGCTCAGGTAATACTGGCGCCACTAACGTGTTACGCACCGGCCATCGCTCTGCCGCAGTCTGGGTATTACTACTGGATATTTTAAAAGGCACTTTACCAGTCTATCTAGGGTGGTATTTAGGCATTACTCCGCTTTATTTGGCCTTTATTGGCATGGCTGCATGTTTGGGCCATATGTTCCCGCTGTTTTTTCATTTTAGGGGCGGTAAAGGAGTGGCCACGGCACTTGGTACTTTACTGCCGTTAGGCATGGATATGACCGGTCTAATGCTACTCACCTGGTTAGTGTGCCTTGGGCTATTTGGCTATTCCTCTTTAGCATCGCTGCTAACCGCACTACTGGCGCCCTTGTATGCCTACTTTATTAAGCCGGAATATACGCTACCGGTGGCGCTGTTATCTTGCCTTATCGTGCTACGCCACCACAGCAATATTAGCCGGCTGTACCACAAGCAAGAGCCGCCGATTATTGACCGATTTAAAAAGAGCGATAAGACAGGTGATGAGTAATGGGTGAAGGGTGAAGGGGACGACACAAACCTAAATCTAAAGCTATTTTTGCCACGGAATCCACTGAAGAACACGGACCAAAACGATCACTCTAAAAATAAAAACTATCGCCACAGCCGTGACCTTCACATCAAGCTTTCACTTCAAAATATGTTGTTATCATTTTTCTGCGGGTTCAGTAGCAAGAAATTTTTAGTCGTGAATGCTCTTTATCTAGTTTGGCGCTCTTCCCACTTTACCCTTCAATGTCTTTAATCTACCGCCGTTAATTCATCTAGCGGCCAGCGGGGGCGAGCACGCACCGCTAACGGCTCAATATCATTAGCGCGCAAGCGCTGCAGCCCAGCAAAGGCAATCATGGCGCCATTGTCGGTGCAATATTCATTACGCGGATAAAACACTTCACCGCCTAACCCCTGCATTAGTTCACTCAATTGCGCGCGCAATGAAGTATTCGCACTCACCCCACCGGCCACCACTAAGCGATTAAGACCGGTTTGCACTAGTGCCCGCTTGCATTTAATGGCTAAGGTATCTACTACTGCCTGTTGAAAGGCATGGGCAATATTGGCACGGGTTTGCTCACTAGGCTGTGCACCTGCTTCGTTGATGGCCATAGCGGTGGCGGTTTTTAGACCCGAGAAGCTAAAGTCTAAACCGGGTTTATCGGTCATAGGCCGCGGAAATTGATACACGCCGCCCTGCCCTTGTTCGGCTAATTTAGCCAAGCGAGGCCCACCGGGATAATCTAGCCCCATTAATTTAGCGGTTTTATCAAAGGCTTCACCCGCGGCATCGTCCACCGACTCACCTAAGATCTCGTAGCGGCCAATACCGTCTACTCGCACCAACAAGGTATGACCACCCGACACCAATAGCGCCACAAACGGAAACTCAGGCGCAGACTCTTCTAGCATGGGCGCTAATAAGTGGCCTTCCATGTGATGTACGGCAACGGCGGGCTTATCCCAAGCAAAAGCTAAACTGCGCCCAATGGTAGCACCCACCAGCAGCGCGCCCATTAATCCTGGGCCCGCAGTAAAGGCTACGCCATCGATGTCGTCTTTAGTGCAACCCGCTTCAGCCAGCGTGGCTGCTATTAAAGGAATGGTTTTACGAATATGATCCCGACTGGCTAGCTCCGGTACCACACCGCCATAATCAGCATGCAGTGCTACTTGGCTATACAGCTGATGAGCCATAATGCCAAGCTTATCATCGTAAATAGCGATGCCGGTTTCATCACAAGAAGTCTCTATACCTAGTACGCGCATGGGTTTAATCATTTAAACTGTAGAAAGCAAGGGGTTTATGTTACCCTTACCTAGATATATTAACCAGCGAATGACCGCCGGACTTTACATTGACCTGTGGTTCAGAGTAGAATTTCGCACCATTTTTATTAGTCAAACTGGTTTCATAAAAAGCCAGTTAACCGAGGTGAGAGGCACATGCCAGTAATTAAAGTACGTGAAAACGAGCCATTTGACGTAGCACTACGTCGTTTCAAGCGTTCCTGTGAAAAGGCCGGTATTCTTTCAGAAGTGCGTCGTCGCGAGCACTACGAGAAGCCCACTACCGAGCGTAAGCGCGCCAAAGCCGCTGCTGTTAAGCGTCACGCTAAGAAACTGTCTCGTGAAAACGCACGTCGCATTCGTCTGTATTAAGTTGAAGTGATCTCATGTCATTAAAAGACCAATTGTCTGAACAGCAAAAACATGCGATGCGTGCCAAAGATAAGGCGCGCTTAAGTACGTTGCGTATGCTATTGGCGGAGATCAGACAACAAGAGATAGACAACCACAAAGACTTGGACGATAACGCCGTTATCGCCATCGTCACCAAAATGGTAAAACAGCGTAACGACGCCGCTACTCAATATGAGCAAGCCGGCCGTCAAGAGCTGGCCGATGGTGAGCTTCAAGAAATTGTGGTGCTGCAAGAATTCTTGCCGCAACCTCTTAGCGCAGACGAACTGGATGCTTTGCTTAATGATGCCATCACCCAAAGTGGTGCTACTGGCATGAAAGACATGGGCAAAGTAATGGCAATTCTTAAGCCACAAATCCAGGGGCGGGCAGATATGGGTAAGGTGAGCGGCAGCATCAAAGCTAAACTGGCTTAACGCACCACGCTATACTTTGACCTACGGGCCGTGTTTCATCCTTGATACACGGCTTTGTTTTTTGCGTCTTCGGTGAATCATGTCAGGCAGAATCCCCCAAACTTTTATTGACGACTTGTTGGCGAGAACCGATATCGTCGACTTGATCGATCAGAGAGTAAAATTAAAAAAAGCCGGTAAAAACTACCAAGCTTGCTGCCCTTTCCATAACGAAAAATCCCCCTCTTTTACCGTGAGCCCCGACAAACAGTTTTATCACTGCTTTGGCTGTGGCGCGAGCGGCACAGTGCTGGGTTTTTTAATGGAATACGACGGTTTAGAGTTTTTAGATGCCATTGACGAACTCGCCAGCTTACATAGCCTAGAGGTTCCGCGAGAAGGCCCCGGTGGCTCAGCGCCTTCATCGCAACAACAAGCGGCGGCCAAAGCCCAACGCCAAAACCTATATGCCCAACTGGGCGAGATTAGTCGCTTTTATCAAGCCCAATTGCGCCACTCTCAAGCAGCCATTAACTACCTTAAAGGCCGAGGCCTTAGCGGGGAAGTGGTCAAACGCTTTAACATTGGCTTTGTACCCGACCAATGGGACAGTGTAAAACGTCAATTTGCTAAAGACAGTCACGCCGAAAAACAACTCATTGAAGGCGGCATGCTCATTAAAGCCGATGGCGGGCGCGTGTATGATCGCTTTCGCGATCGCATTATGTTTCCTATTCACGACCGCCGTGGCCGGGTTATTGGCTTTGGGGGCCGCGTATTAGGCGATGGCATGCCTAAATATTTAAACTCTCCCGAAACCCCTATATTTCATAAAGGTCGGGAATTATATGGCTTGTATGAAGTACGCCAAACCCATCGCAACCCGGAGCGGGTGGTAGTAGTAGAAGGCTACATGGATGTGGTGGCACTGGCGCAATTTAATATTGATTACGTAGTCGCAAGCCTTGGCACGGCGACCACCCCTGAGCAATTACAACTGCTGTTTCGTACCACTCGCGAAGTGATTTGTTGTTATGACGGTGACCGCGCTGGGCGAGAAGCGGCGTGGCGCGCCCTCGATAATGCCCTGCCGCTATTACAAGATGGTCGCAGCCTAAAGTTTGTGTTTTTACCCGATGGCGAAGATCCCGACAGTTTAGTCAGAGCGCGAGGAGCCAGCGGTTTTAGTGAGCTATTAGATAATGCCCAAGACTTTGGCGACTTTTTATTTGAACGCTTAGCCCACGACGCTATGGAAGGGGATGCCGGCCAACACGAGCTAGCCAACCAAGCAGCCGCTGCGATAAGCCGCGTGCCCGAAGGCTTTACCCGTGAGGGCTTAATTACTCAATTATCGCGACAACTTAACTGGGGCGAAAACGAACGCCGCGTGCGGGAACTGTTTAGCCGCTTACAAACCTCTGCGCCTACGGCGGCTCCCGCCATATCCAGCTCAAAAAAGATAAAATTAACGCCTATTCGCCGAGCAATTGCTCTTGTGCTACAATATCCGGCTGTTGCTGCTACCTTAGATACGCAAGATGTACAAGAAGTAGCCGCCCTACCCTTACCTGGTATAGAATTACTACGTCAGCTGCTAACGCAAGTTCAACAGCAGCCCGACTTAACCACCGCCCAGCTACTTGAACAGTGGCGTGGCGACAAAATGGCGAACGCATTAACCCGACTGGCCATGGCAGATAATTTATTTGCTGGCACCCAAATAGCCCAAGAGCTACGGGATATTTTTGCCGTGCTAATTGAAGAATATCTGGCTAAGCGCATCGCTATGTTGCAACAAAAAAGTCAACAGGGCAGCCTAACGGCCATAGAAAAACAAGAATTAATGCTACTACTTAGCGAAAGCAAAAGTAGTCACCACTGATCATTGAAAATTGAGTGCTTAGCACCCATATAGAAAAGAAGGCCCGGTTTACGGGAATTTGATAAATAGTGAACGCTGCAACACTCTACCCATTATTTAGGCAAGATGTGTTAGCAAGCAGCAACCAAGCGCATAGTCAACTTGGTTAAGTTTTGTTATAACCGGCTATTGGTGCGCCACTGGGTATCGCCTTTAATGAGATACAGTGACCGCCCTATGCTTACACCCTCTTGCAAGATCTAACCGGACGAGTTCTATGGAGCAAACCCCACAGTCACAGCTTAAACTCCTCGTTGCCAAAGGTAAAGAACAGGGCTACCTGACTTATGCCGAGGTCAACGACCATCTTCCTCAGGACATTGTCGACTCTGATCAAATTGAAGATATTATTCAAATGATCAATGACATGGGCATTCAGGTGGTAGAAACCGCCCCTGATGCCGATGATCTGATGATGACCGAAACTACCGCCGATGAAGACGCCGCTGAAGCCGCAGCACAAGCGCTGGCCTCGGTTGAGTCAGAGATTGGCCGTACTACCGATCCTGTACGTATGTATATGCGAGAAATGGGTACCGTTGAACTGCTGACCCGCGAAGGCGAAATTGTTATCGCCAAGCGCATTGAAGAAGGCATTAACGAAGTACAAAGCGCCGTGTCTGAATACCCGGCCACCATGACCTCGTTACTCGATGAGTTTGATCGCTTTGAAGCCGGCGACATTAAGCTTAGCGATATTATTATTGGCTTTTTGGATCCCGATGATACCGAGCCTGCCGCCCCCACGGCGACTCACGTAGGCTCTGAGTTAAGCGATAAAGACAAAGAAGAAGACGAGGATGAGGACGACGAAGACGAAGAAGAAGTTGATACCGGTCCTGATCCTGAGCTAGCCCGAGAAAAATTTGGGGCGCTGCGCGAACAGCACGAAAAAGTGCGTGCCACCGTAGCAGCAAAAGGCCGTGATTCTGCCGAAGCTGCGAAAGAAATCGCCGAAGTTGCTTATATCTTCCGTGAGTTTCGCTTAATTCCTAAGCAGTTTGATCGCCTAGTAAATGCCATGCGCGACACTATGGTTAAAGTACGAGTGCAAGAGCGCTTGATCCTTAAACTGTGTGTTGACCAGTGCAAAATGCCAAAGAAAACCTTCGTACAAGCTTTCTCTAAAAACGAAAGCAACCCAGAATGGTTTGCTAAGCAACTGGCGGCCGGCAAGGCATGGTCTGCGCGCTTAGCCGAAGTAGAAGAAGAAGTTATTCGCGCTATTGGCAAAATTAAGCTAATAGAAGAAGAAACCGACTTAACCATACCGCAGATTAAAGACATTAACCGCCGTATGAGCATTGGTGAAGCGAAAGCCCGCCGTGCGAAAAAAGAAATGGTGGAAGCCAACCTGCGTTTGGTCATTTCAATTGCCAAAAAATACACCAACCGTGGCTTACAGTTCTTGGACTTGATCCAAGAAGGTAATATTGGCCTGATGAAAGCAGTAGATAAGTTTGAATATCGCCGCGGTTATAAGTTTTCTACTTATGCAACATGGTGGATACGCCAGGCTATTACTCGCTCTATCGCCGACCAAGCCCGCACTATTCGGATTCCGGTGCACATGATTGAGACCATTAACAAGCTCAACCGTGTGTCACGCCAAATGCTACAAGAGATGGGCCGCGAGCCTAATCCCGAAGAGCTGGCCCATCGCATGGCGATGCCAGAAGATAGAGTGCGTAAAGTACTAAAAATTGCCAAAGAGCCGATCTCAATGGAAACGCCCATTGGTGACGATGAAGACTCCCACTTGGGCGACTTTATCGAGGACACCACGCTGACGTTACCGGCCGATCAAGCCACTAACGAAAGTCTGTGTGCCGCCACCAAAGACGTGCTGTCGGGCCTAACCGCCCGTGAAGCGAAAGTCTTGCGCATGCGCTTTGGTATCGATATGAATACCGACCACACCTTAGAAGAAGTGGGCAAGCAGTTTGACGTTACCCGTGAGCGTATTCGTCAAATTGAGGCTAAGGCACTGCGCAAATTGCGCCACCCCAGCCGCTCAGAAGTGCTGCGCAGCTTCCTCGACGAGTAAGCAAAACAGTACCAAAGCAAAAAAGGGCGCAAAGCGCCCTTTTTTATTGCCAACCGCTTAAAAATCAAACCGTTCTAGGCTAACCCGACTAGACACTAAGCCCTGCTTTACCTATAATCACCCCACTTTTGGCCCCTTAGCTCAGTTGGTTAGAGCGCACGACTCATAATCGTTAGGTCCCCAGTTCAAGTCTGGGAGGGGCCACCATATACAGCAAGCACTTAGCTCACATCGGGCTAAGTGCTTTTTTGTTTGTTAGGAGTAGAGCAATGGATACTCCATACCGGCGTAATTAATTGATTTTAACTGTACCTAGTTCGCCTTTTTTTAGGCTAGTGTTGCTGCATTAGCATCTTCTTCTTGTTAAATCTTATGAAACATAATCTTGATGTGATCCCAGACGCTCAACGAACTCAGTATTTCCAAGTATTTCTGATGGGGGTGAGCGCCTTTATTATGAATACCACAGAGTTCGTGCCCGTTGCCCTATTAAGTGATATCGCCCAAGACTTCGCTATTACCACCGCAGAAACTGGTTGGATGATCACGCTTTATGCCTGGGTTGTCGCGCTAATGTCGCTACCGTTGATGCTATTGACCAGTCGCTTTGAGCGCAAAAACTTGTTATTAGCTTTGTTTGCCGTATTTATTGCCAGCCATGTGCTATCGATGTTTGCATGGAGCTTTCAAGTGCTGCTAATTAGCCGATTCGGGACTGCGCTAGCCCATGCAATATTTTGGTCAATCACTGCCGCGATTGCGATACGCGTAGCACCGAAAGGCAAAAAGGCATTGGCGCTAAGTGTGCTTGCCACGGGCACATCATTGGCCATGGTATTGGGTGTGCCATTGGGGCGCGTAATCGGTCAAGAGTTTGGCTGGCGGGCAACATTTGGCGGCCTTGGCGTACTTGCTTTTATGGTGTTTATTCTACAAGCAAGGCTATTGCCAACGCTGCCAAGTAGGTTTGAAGGTTCTTTTAGAAAAATTCCAGAGCTACTTAAAAACCCCTTACTCGTCTGTCTGTATTTGCTTATTTTATTGGTGTTTACCGCGCACTATACCGCTTATTCCTATATTGAGCCTTTTATGCGTCAAGTTGGTTCAGTTAGTGAAAACGCCGCCACCTTGGTACTGCTATTATTTGGTGTCGCAGGAATTATGGGGAGTATCATCTTCAGTCGCTGGGGTGATCGTTTTAGTACCAGATTAATGCTGGTATCGACGATATTGATGCTGCTGTCTATGCTCGTACTGCTCTTGGCAGTAACCTCGGTATGGGCGCTCAGCTTCATTGCACTACTGTGGGGTGGCGCACTGATGCTGCTTATTATCTCGATGCAAGCCAAAGTCCTTATGGTCGATATCCATGCGCAAGATATGCTGATGTCGATGTTCTCAGGCATTATTAACGTAGGAATTGGTGCCGGTGCACTGTTTGGCGGTTATGCAGTAACGCATATTTCAATATCAAGCGTGGGATATGTTGGTGCGGCTATCGCCAGTATGGCACTGCTATTGATGCTATTGATGATAACGCGCTTTTCTGAACTAAGCAGAAGGCTGAGTTAACAGCAGGCAGCTGGAACAGAGCGGCCCTTACTGCCTACCCACAGAAAATAAATGACGATATAGTTTGACGCCGCCCTGCTTGTGCCGTACTGTGCACCACACAAGCAAGATGTTTCAAGTTAGCGCGGCCTTTGTATATTGTTAGATCCTCACGGTTCCACAGTCACCAAACTTCCCTTATTTGATATTTATTGCATTTCGAGCATTCGCTCACTCTTAGAAAAAAGGTAAGAAAAAATGGCTAACGGTACCGTAAAATGGTTTAACGAAGCAAAAGGTTTTGGTTTTATTACTCCTGAAGATGGCGGCAAAGATTTATTTGCTCACTTCTCAGAAATAGTTGGCGGCGGTTTTAAAACCCTTGCTGAAGGCCAAGCAGTATCCTACACCGCCACTGAAGGCGCGAAAGGTCCTCAAGCTTCACAAATTCAGGCTATCTGATTACCCCTTAGGTAATTAGTAGTTTAAAAAACCCGCCTCAGCGGGTTTTTTTATGCCTAAATTTTAGGAAGCCCTATCAACTGTTTATTGAGCAACCAGCCGGCCAACTTATATAGCTGCGCACTACTCATAATGCCTAAGATAAAAAACGAGGTTTTTGAGTAGCAGGTAAACAATAAGCCGCTTGTCTAGTGATGAAATACAACAAGCGACGAGGAAGTGTTACTTAAGACTCAGATACCACGGCATAACGTTGGTTAATGTGTTGTGGCTGTTCAATCTCATCCAGCATAGCAATGGCAAAGTCAGCATAGCTGGTGTAAGCCTCGCCCTTACTATTTACTAAGCTAACATCGCTACCGGTATGATAAGTACCAGTGCGCTTACCCTCAGCATCGAATAGACCGCACGGGCTTAAATATACCCAATTTAAGTTGGTGGTGCTTTGCAGCTCTTCTAAGTTTTTGCGCATTTGTAATGCAGTATCTAAAAATTGCTCGGGAAAACCTGCAGACTCATAAATGCGCTCACTGCGGCTATCATCAGTAAACAAGCTACCGCCACTACCTACCACCGCAAGGCGCGTATTACCCTGCCCTGTTAATGCTTCAATCAGCACATGACCTGCGGTTACATGCTGTTCTTCCGTTCCAAAAGTGGCATTAAACGCATTCACTACTACATCAAAAGACATTAAGTCGGCGCTAGTCAGGTCAAAAATATCTTTTTCGACCACCGTAATAGCGGCATCTGACGTTAGTTTTTTGGGATTACGAACGATAGCGGTCACCTCATGGCCGCGGTCCAGTGCTTCTTGCATGATCAAACTTCCAGATTGACCTGTTGCACCTATGATGGCGATGTTCATAGCTTATTCCTATTTGTTGTTGAAGAGTATTAAGGCTGAGGCATTGCTCATTAACATCACAGCGCCTGTAACCACTTTAGTTACATGGGTGATAAAGAGAATGCTATCTCATGTCAACAAGGAATATTTATCTAAAAAGCTCAACTGTTAATAAAATGCTTTTAACAGTAAACTGCCAAGAGTCGTAAGTAATAAAATTTTATTATTTAGGCTGTTAAATCAAACACTAGGAAGGAAATGACATGTCTATTACGACGCGTTTTTCGGTGGGTATTCACGTTTTAGCGTTATTGGATATTTATCAAGATGAGGTAACGTCATCCAGCTTTATTGCCTCTAGTGTGAATACTAACCCTGCGGTTATTCGTAAAATTATGAGCTTGTTAAAAACGGCGGGGTTAATCCACGTTCGACCCGGCGTTGCGGGGGCGCGGCTCGCCAAACCACCGGAGCAGATCCCCTTGTTAGCAGTCTACGAAGCGGTTTATGCCGATAATAAATCCCAAGAGTTATTTGATGTTCACCAAGATACCAATGAACGCTGCTTAGTTGGCAAACATATTCAATCAGCGATTAATCCTATTTTACATCGGGTAGAAGATGCTCTAAAAGCAGAGCTTAAAGGCGCTAGCATTGCTGATGTTATCCAACAAATTAAAGACCAATCTTGAGAGCTGTTGTGCTTTATTTGGATCGCTGAGTAATTACACCACTTGGTTTTGATGGGCGACGCTGCTGCTTAAGATGGCGTCGTTGATGGCTTTCGGGAAGATCTCAGTAACCGCTGCTCTATCCACTCACAGTGATGCTCATAAGACTGTCCCGAATAGGGTCTACAGCACACAGTAACACCCTTAGTACCATGCGACTAACACAGTCATAGAAGGACGTCGTGTAATAGACGTAACTTTAAGCTGATTTGGCTAAGCGTGGTTTAGGCATCCGTGCTTCCTCAATAAACCAAGCGCTAACCTTCTTGCATATAGATACAAAGCAAAAAACTGGCTAATACAATAGGGTAACTTGCATATAGCCTACTCTTTAACAGTACAAACGAGGATTTTTTAAGTATTTATATTTGGCTAATATACAACCAATAAAAATGGACTTTTTGTATAGTTCTCACTACTAACTAGGCAGTAATTGTTACTTTCCTCATAACTTCACGCTTAAATCAGGTTCGGCGATAGCGCCATAGTCAATACTTTCCACTCGATAGGCTTGCTGGCTTGGCCAGCTCGGAGAGCCGGGTGAGCCCAACTCCCCAAGAGCCACTTTCTTTACCGTGCGAAAAAATTACCTTCCTGTCGATATTCCTACCGTTAGCACTGAAAAAGGAGAAGTAGCTTTATGGCTTAATCGACTGCTGTGCCATAAAAGACGCCGCCATTCCAGCAATCCGACGGTGCGATATACAAGCCTAGGCTAACTTACGCGCTAATAGGGTCGCAAATTGCAGCTGTGCGCCATTGTGCATAGTGCCCAGATCTTCGTTGTATTTAATCAGCTCCCAGCCACTGTACATTTGGGACAACTCGCCAGTATCTAAGGTAAAAGGAAAGTTCATAGGGCAAGGATGCTCGGCGGTGTGCATGGCGCACACTATCAAATTATAACCACCCACCACGGTATGAGCCTGCATATCTTTTATTACCGCATTAACTCGTGCTGGCTGCAGAAACATCAGCGTAACGGTACAGGCAATAAAGTCATAATCGGCGCTTAGGTTGGCGTTATTAATGTCGTACACCTGCGCCTGAAGATTAGTGAGGCCCTCTTGCTTAATAATGTCTTGCAACATCGCAATGGCATTGGGGTTGCTATCTACGGCGGTGACGTTAAAACCCTGCTGGCTTAGGTACAAGGCATTACGACCATTAGAGCAGCCCATATCAAGGGCGCTACCCGGCTTAACTAGTTTGCACGCCACCACCACTTCACTGTGGGCCGGATTTAAACCGTAACGACTATTTAGATCCACACTCATATTTGCCTCTGGGTACTGAAAGACGAACCCACATAGTACAAGCAAAGAGGGTCACTAACCTGTGATCTAAAACAGGGTTTAGTTAATGATTACTATCAATGTAAATACTTAATTTTAGTGAGGTTATTACTATTTGGTGAGGGTGATTATTGCTAACTCGCTTACTTAGTTCACCTTATAAAGCCACTCTTGCGTTAAGTATTTTTCAGTGACTCGCGCTTTAGCGCTCGCTAGCTCTTGGGGCAAATATTCCCCTGCTTGGCTTTGATAGGCTTGAGAAAAATGACCGGTAAAAGCGTCAATAATAGCCTCGCGGCTTAAGCCGGTTTGGCTGCGCATAGGATCGACTCGCTTATTGGCACTACTAATGCCCTTGTCAGAAATTTTCTCGCGTCCGGTGCGCAGTACCTGCAGCATTTTGTTGGCATCAATGTCATAGGCCAAAGTGGCATGGTGCACTAACACGCCATTAGCAAAGCGCTTTTGGGCGGCACCGCCAATTTTACCCTGCTCTGAGGCAATATCATTTAAAGGCACATAGTGGGCGTTAATTCCTACTTCGGCTAAGGCCGCTAATACCCAAGCATCTAAAAACTGATACGACTGCTCAATGCTCATGCCATCCACTAGCGAGGTAGGCACCGTTAACGAGTAGGTAATGCAGTTACCGGGCTCCATAAACATTGCCCCGCCACCAGTCACGCGACGTACTACTTGTACATTAGCGGCAGTGGCCGCGGCCATATCGACTTCATTTTTTACTGATTGAAACGAGCCTATCACCACCACCGAGTCGTCCCAGTCCCAAAACCGCAAGGTGGGCCCGCGCAAGCCCTTAGCCACCGAGTTGGCAAGTACTTCATCTAATGCCACATGCTCTACGGCGGGTAAGGTAACCGGTGGAATGAGGGTAAATTGGTGATCTAGCCAACTGCTTGCCAGCCCTAAGGCACGACGTACAGCGGTTGCTACTGCTTCTGGCGAAAAGCCAAACATCATCACATCATCATCAAGGGCTGCGGCAATGGCGGCAGTTAAGGTGTGATGACTGGCGGTGCTAGGCAAGCCAGTTAAGGCTTGGTTGATATTATCGAGCGCGCTGTCAGGCTCTAGAAAAAAGTCACCCGAAATACTCACTTGGCTTAAACACTCGTTTTGTAGCTCAAGATCGGCCACCACAAGTTTGCCTCCGGGTACTTTATATTCCCCGTGCATCGCTTTACCCTGCATGATTAACACCTCAACAATGAGAATTACTCTCATTCTAAGAGTCGAGCAGATACGATACAAGGGGTAGCGCAAGTTAGCCGCTACCCCTTGTTGAGTGATGAAATAACACCGTTATTTATTGTTGCTGGTTTGCGGCACAGTTACAGTTGCCGTGATGACACCCTTTGCCTTCGGCGCAGGCTTCACAACAAAATATCCCAGAGGCGGTTTTAATATAATGTTCGTCTTCAGATACTTTACAGTGACATCCTGCAAAGGCACATTCTTGCATGCCATCATTACTCACATTAGCCATGTGTTCCTCCTAGCAATCTCTTATTAGCTTGAACGGTGCATTTAGCTATGGTCTATCAGCATGTTCAGCATAGTTGATATTTTTGCCTTTTAGCCACCCGGCAAGGACGATTTGTCTTTATAATGCTTCATGGAGAGCATCGTAGAGACTCAGGGCCTTTGGCCAGAGTAAAAGCTAACTTTAGTAAAGTGAAGGATACAAGATGTTTTATATTTCTATGATGGCCATTGCCAGTCTCATTTTATTTACGGTACTTAATTATTTTGGGGTGTCGTTAGTCATTATTTATGCCGTGATTATAGCCGCCTTAGTGGTCGCCATTATTGCGCTAGTAGTCATTAAATTACGAGCAAGAGCTGTACGTAAGCGCAAGCTAACTTAGGTAGGCTTAGCAGAATTCTTATGTTGTTTAGCGTACATACCCCTCGGTTGAGGCTGTCTATAATGGTAGTGCTAGGTGTAAACCTCGTTTGGGGTTGGTAGTTATTAAACCACCACGCACGGAGAACTATCATGAACTACGAAAAACGTGATTCGCTAGGGATGTATAGGCCTTTTAAGGACGATCAATCTGGTCCGGGCCCACGGCTGATGGGTGCCGACACACTCATTGGTAACAGCGTTTACAACCATCAAGATGAAAGTCTGGGTGATATTA
Source organism: Aeromonadales bacterium (assembly GCA_012518835.1). Lineage (GTDB taxonomy): Bacteria > Pseudomonadota > Gammaproteobacteria > Enterobacterales > Aeromonadaceae > Oceanimonas. The sequence goes on from JAAYRH010000124.1 coordinate 16,960, forward strand.
AAGAAATCATGCTGGATATGCGCTCAGGGCAGGTAAGTTATGCAGTGCTAGAGTTTGGTGGCTTTTTAGGAATGGGCACTAAGTTATTTGCCGTTCCTTGGCAGGCGCTTACGCTAGACACCATAGAGAAGCGCTTTGTACTGAAGATCAACAAAGAGCGTCTAGACGATGCCCCAGGATTTGAAAAAGATAACTGGCCCGACATGGCAGATCCTATTTGGGCAAAAAGTATTCACGACTACTATGGCACTCGTGCCCATGACGATCCGTTTGATCAGGATCTAACAGACACCACGGGAGCAATCGACAACGATCTTACTACTCCAAGATCCATAGACGGCGATCTAGTAGACCCAAATCGAACGACGGATAGCGATGTTGACGATCTGCCAGCAGATCCTAGTCGACCCAAAGACTATAAAGGCCCGTCTGGCATTTAATAAATTAACCGACCACGATAAAACTTTTATTTGTTATCGGTGCTCTTTCTAATATAAAAAGCGTAGTGTCATCTTGGCACTGCGCTTTTTTATATCGCTGCTTTATATACTAAAGCTAAAGTAACTCGCTGATGCTCCAGTAATAAATCAAGTATTTAAGCGGTTAGGCTATCAAGTGTCCTTCACTCAGGGGTAACATAACCTTATTGCCTTATTGTTCTGTGCCAAGAGAGCGGTAGTTATGCTTCTTTCTCCAACTTATAGGCCCTCTGTCTTTTCTGGGTTGATTATTGCCTTGGGTGTACTGATCACCTTATTTGCGTCGTTGCAAGTAAAACAGATCACAGAAAAAGCCGCTTTAAAGCACTTTTCTTTAATTGCCGATCAAGCGACTGCAAAAGTAGCAGAGCGCCTAGGAGACTATGCGCTGGTATTACGTGGGGCGGCTGGATTATTAGAAGCCGCAGGTGACATTACTCATGATGACTGGTCACATTATGTGCAAACACTCAAAGCCGCGCAAAACTTTACTGGCCACTTAGGAGTGCACTTTACGCAGCTTTTAGCTCCTGAAGAGCTTGAGCGACATATTAAACAGGTGCGCAATGAGGGTTTTCCTAATTACCGAGTATGGCCCATGGCCGAACGGGATACTTATACAGCTATTGTCTTTATTGCACCTTTTGAGGGAAGGAACATTAAGGCACTTGGCTACGACATGTTTAGTGAAGCTGCACGCCGCGCCGCCATGATACAAGCGCGCGATACCGGTCAAGCGGCATTAAGCAGCAAAATACAATTAAAAATAGAAGGCGCTGAAGATATACAAGCAGGCAGCATCATGTATGTGCCTGTTTATCAAGCAGATGCAGTAATTGACACGAAAGAACAGCGCCAGCAAGCGCTTATAGGCTGGACTCACGCAGCTTATCGTATGGACGATATGATGCAGGGCGTTTTGCATGACTTACAGTATGGCAACGAAGCCGGTATTGATTTATACCTTTACGATGGCGGTGAGGTTAATGAGCAACAGCTGCTACATCGTAGTAATAACTCTCCCCCTCTCCCTCCTAGTATGTTTTTTCAGGAGCGGGCAATTAACTTTAATGGCCACCAATGGTTACTAACCTTCGATTACCAAAACCCTCACCATATTATTAGCTATACCAGTAGTTGGTTAACCTTAGGAGGCGGTTTATTACTTACCTTCTTACTTTTTTTCTTAGTACATTCTATTGCCAGCACCCGTAGCCATGCGCTTTTACTCGCTAAACAGTTAACAAGAAAAGTAGAGCGACGTGAGCAAGAGTTAAAAGTCGCGCTAGAACGTTTGCAAACCGTAGCTAGTCGAGTGCCGGGTATGGTGTATGAGTATCGATTATATCCAGATAATACTGACTGCTTTCCTTATGCCAGTGAAGGTATACAAAAAATATATCGACTCAGCCCAGCACAAGTCAAAAATGATGCCTCGCTCATTCATACTTTAATTCATCCGAATGACGTTGCTACAGTGCAAAGCAGCACCGCTTATTCTGCGAAAAATCTAACCCCTTGGCGCCAAGAGTTTCGGGTGTGCTTTGCTGATGGCACGCAACATTGGCTATTTGGCGACTCTAGCCCTCACCCTGAAGAAGATGGCTCCATTAGTTGGTATGGAGTAATGACTGACATTACCCAGCAAAAAAAGATTGAGTTGGCACTTAGAGCTGCTAACCAGCTAACATTGCGCTTTCGTAATGCGCTAGATCAAGTGCAGGCTTGTATTTTTATGAAAGATACTGAGTCTCGCTATACCTATGCCAACCGTGCAATGTTAGAGCTGCTTAACTGTAGTGCTCCTGCTCTATTAGGCACCCAAGGGGAACATTGCTTCTCGACAGAAAGGCTCACTCTATTTAATCAAAGCGATAAAGAAACGCTGTCGGGACAAGCCAAGAAAAGTGAATTTGTTATTAATAGGGAAGCCGCAGAGCCTGCGACCTTCTTAGAAGTGAAAACCCCTATTTATGATGAAGAAGACGATAGCCAGATCGTAGGATTATTAGGAATTGCTACCGATATTACTGAGCTAAAAAACAATGAATATAAACTGCAGCGTCTTGCTCATTACGATCCGTTAACGAAGTTGCCTAATAGAGTGCTGCTGGCCGACCGATTGCAGCAAGCGATGCGCCAAGTTCGCCGCTTACAGGGCTCATTGGTGGTTATCTATTTAGACTTGGACGGCTTTAAACAAATTAATGATAACTACGGCCATGCAGTGGGCGATCAATTGCTCATTGAACTAGCAAGTCGTATGCAAGCGGTGATTAGAAAAGGCGACACCCTATCTCGTATTGGTGGCGATGAGTTTGTGGCTATTTTGCTTAATGTGGCCAACTTAGAAGATAGCGTCACACTGTGCGAGCGCTTATTAGCCGCAGCGGCCAAGCCTGTATATATTGACCAAGAGCGCTTACAAGTGAGCGCCAGCTTGGGTGTATCTAGTTATCCTCAGCCTGAGGAGTTAGATCCCGATCAGCTCATTCGACAAGCAGATCAGGCGATGTATCAAGCCAAGCTAGCGGGCAAAGCACGCTATCACCTCTTTGATACCGAGCAAGATCGCAGCCTACGCAGCCACCATGAAAGTTTAGATAATATTCGTGCCGCCCTTAGCGCCGAGCAGTTTACGTTATTTTATCAGCCAAAAGTGAATATGCGCACTGGTGAAACAGTGGGCGTAGAAGCGCTGATTCGCTGGCAACACCCTAGCGAAGGACTACTGTCTCCTGTGCATTTTTTACCTATTATTGAAAACAGCTCTCTTACGGTAGCAGTGGGTCAATGGGTACTTAACGCTGCCTTTAAGCAAATGCGTGCATGGCAACAGCAAGGATTATCGTTAGCGGTGAGCGTCAATATTAATGCCCGCCAACTGCGTGAGCCTAATCTCATTCCTCAGCTCAAGCAGCTATTACAAGACTATCCGGACATTCCTGCCCACCGGCTCGAGCTAGAAATATTGGAAACCAGCACCTTAGGGGATCTCTCTCAAGTCACCCCTATTTTGGCACAATGTCGCGAATTGGGAGTCGAGTTGTCGCTTGATGACTTTGGTACCGGATACTCTTCTCTTACTTATTTAAAGCAACTGCCCACTCATACTATCAAGGTAGATAAAAGCTTTATTAAGACGGTATTAGAAGATCCGGAAGACTTAGCCATCTTAGATGCGATCTTAGGACTAGCCCACGCCTTTGATCGCCAAGTAATGGCAGAAGGAGTAGAAACACCCGCCCATGGGGATATTTTATTACGCATGGGGTGTGAGCTTGCCCAAGGGTATGGCATCGCCAGGCCGATGCCTGCTAAGGATATCCCCACTTGGTTAGCGCACTGGCAGCCTGAGCCTCACTGGGCTGACTTGCCGGTGCTGAGGCGTGATGAGTTACCCTTGCTGTATGCCAGTATTGAATATCAAACTTGGTTAACGCAGTTGATGTTTATTCTGCGCAGCAACACTGAGCAGCCTTGGCCGAAGATGGATTTTGAACACAGTCATCTAACGCGATACCTGAACTCACTACCAAGCCAGGGCGCTCAGCATCACTGCGCTCTAGCAACCTTACACCAGCAGCTCCAGCAAGAAGTAGCCCATTTACAACAGGCATATCAAAACCAGATACCACTCTCTGAAAGTGACTTAGCGTTACTAGAGCAGCGACAACAACAGCTCTTTGCTGAGCTGGCGCACGTAATGAATGAAAATGGATATCTTAAATACTCAAGCTAAGTATTATTTATTAGCAGGCGATGGTTTTCATATACGCACCTGCATCCAATTTAGCTCAGTGACTTGATTGCCCCCCCAACTTAGGAAACCTCATGTCGAGCGATAATAAAAAAGTGCCTCAACATCGTTTTTCTCGCATGGCCAGTCTCGCTTCGTTAGCTACTCGGGTCGCCGGCGGTATGATCAGTGAAGGTGCACAACAGCTAGCCAAAGGCCAACGCCCTAAGGCGAAAGATTTATTGTTAACACCCGGCAATGCTAAACGCATTGCCGATCAATTGTCCCAGTTGCGCGGCGCCGCCATGAAGGTGGGGCAATTATTGTCGATGGATGCCGGCGATTTATTACCCGCTGAGCTCACGGCTATTTTATCGCGGTTGCGCGCTAATGCCCATGCCATGCCGCCTCGCCAATTAGCAGAGGTATTAACTCAGGAGCTGGGCGCCAATTGGCAAGATAGCTTCTCTCAATTTAGCTTTACTCCCCTTGCGGCTGCGTCTATTGGTCAAGTACATCAAGCTCATGCCGATGATGGCCGCTCGTTAGCTATTAAAGTCCAATACCCCGGCATTAGCGCCAGCATCGACAGTGATGTGGATAATGTGGTGACGCTATTAAACATCAGTGGCCTTATTCCTAAGTCGGTGGATTATCGTCATTTACTCACCGAGGCCAAGCGCCAGCTACGAGCAGAAGCAGACTACCTATTAGAAGCACAACAGCTCAGTCGTTTTGGGGCCTTGTTAGCCGGCGATAATGACTTTGCACTACCCCAAGTGCTTCCTGAGCTAAGCAGTCGTCATTTGCTTACCATGACTTATATGGACGGCAGCCCCATTGAAGGGCTGGCAGAGCAACCACTCGAAGTACGCAACCACGCGGTCAGTTTATTGTTTAGCTTATTGTTTAAAGAGTTATTTGAGTTTCGCTTAGTACAAACTGATCCTAACTTTGCTAATTATCTCTATCAGCTAGATAACCAAAAGTTAGTGCTGCTGGACTTTGGTGCTACACGAGAATACTCAGCGTCTTTTAGCGAGGGCTATCGGCAGTTATTTAGCGCCGCCTTGCAATACGATGATGCAGGTATGGAAGCAGCATTAGTGCAAATTGGCTTTTTTAGTGAAGAGGTGGCTTCCAGCCAACGCCAAGCGGTGATTAAGCTGGTGCACTTGGCCTGTGAACCGGTGCGCTGTGACCAAGAATATGATTTTGGTAACAGTGACCTAGCGACTCAACTGCGTGAAGGCGGTACGCGTTTGAGCATGGAGCAAGGCTACTGGCATAGCCCACCGGCAGATGCGCTATTTTTACATCGCAAAATTGGCGGACTTTACTTATTAGCCGCGCGCCTTAAGGCCAAGATTAATTTATATGCTTTATTAGCACCCCATTTAATAGCCAAAGTGCCTTAGATACTTCAATGCGCAATTTTGTTATAAAGGGACTCTCCTTTCCTTTTTAGTTAGCGCCGTTAATCCACTATTGCCACCATTAACGGCCTCTTGTTGCAGGTAACTCTCTTTGTTTGATGACTTTAGTGATAATTACTCCACCGAGCCCGGCCTGTTTTTAGATGTGCCTTTTGTGCCTACCGATGAAAAAGTAGTAGAAGCCATGTTGACCTTAGCTGAAGTTGGCCCGAAAGATATTTTATATGACTTAGGCTCGGGTGACGGGCGTATTGTAGTGGCGGCAGCAAAGGGGCGCGATGCCAGAGGCGTGGGTATAGAAATGGATCCTACCCGAAACCAAGAGGCCTGGGCTTACGCTCATCAAATGGGCGTGGAGTATCAAGTCCGCTTTATTGAAGATGACTTACTGAGTGTCGATTTTAGCGAAGCCACCGTAGTGACCATGTATTTACTCGATTTAGTTAATTTACAGCTGCGTCCGCGCTTGCTTCACGAGTTACGCCCCGGCACACGTATTGTGTCTCATGACTTTGATATGGCCGACTGGAAGCCCGATGAGCGCATACGCTTTAGTGACGTTAGTATTTATAAGTGGATAGTGCCCGCGCAAGTAGCGGGCCTGTGGGAGTGGTCAAATCACGACGGTAAGGTCTATCGCGCGGATCTTAAACAAACCTATCAACAACTGAATGGCAGTGTCTGGCTTAATGGCACCAAGATCCCACTAGTGAGCGCTAAGGTCACCGGTAGCCGTGTTGACTTAATGCTAGGCGGCGGCAACGCTCACCCCCTAGAAAGCTTTGCTATGGAATATAGTAATAATCAATTATTACCTCTGGAAAGCGACAGCCAACAAGCAGGCCCGGCAATACGTATTTAAACCTTAAAGCGATGAATAAGCCCTTGTAACTGAGCCGCTAAGCGCGCTAAGTCATCACTTGCTTGCGCCGTTTGAAATACCGACTGCTCGCCCTGCTCAGCACCGTCATTAATGGCAGTAATATTGCGATTTACATCGTCCGCCACATGAGACTGCTCTTCAACGGCGGTGGCAATCTGGGTATTCATATCATGAATGGCGTCCACCGAGGCTTTAATATCGCCTAGTCGCTGCGCTACTGTGCCTGCCTCGGTAACCGCCGCTTCTGTTTTAAGGCGGTTGCTGTCCATTATCGTAACCACATTCTGCGTACTGCCCTGAATGCTGGCGACAATCTGCTCTATTTCCCCGGTCGACTCTTGGGTACGGCTGGCCAAATTACGCACTTCGTCGGCCACTACCGCAAAACCACGGCCCGCCTCACCAGCGCGTGCGGCTTCAATAGCGGCGTTTAATGCCAGTAAGTTAGTTTGCTCGGCAATAGCGCGGATCACCTCTAACACTTGACCAATATTAGCACTTTGCTGCTCTAGCTCATGAATCGTCGCAGAGGCATGAGCCATATCCTGAGCCAAAGTTTCGATGGTGGTTAAGCTGCTAGTGACCGCATGCTGACCCGAGTCGGTGGCGGCAGTCGTGGTTTCTGTAGTGCTCACCACTTGGTTAGTATTAGTCGCAATCTCTTGGATCGACATGGTCATCTGGTGCATGGCGGTCGCAACTTGGGTGGTTTGATCGCGCTGAGTTTGGGCCCCCTGCTCACTTTCGTGAGCGACCTGAGATAACTCTTCAGTAGCGGTGGCCATTTGCCCAGTGGCATCGGCGACTTCTCGCACCAAGTTTTGCACATTAGATACAAACAGATTGTAAACGGTGGCTAACTCACTGAGCTCATCTTTACCACTCTCATCGAGACGACGGGTGAGATCCCCTTCTCCTTCGGCAATATCACGCAGATTATTAACAGTGGCATTCAGTGGTCGTACTATGCTTTGCGTTAATAAATAAGCCACCAGCAAGCTTACTAAAATAGTGATTAATGTCAGTCCCAGCACGAAGTTACGCGTATTGGCTAAGCTGGCCACATAGTTACTGCGATCCATGGCAATTTCTACCACCGCGATCGGCTGTCCAGAAAAGTCAGCAATGCTGGCGGCTAAAGTCGCGTAGGGCACATTACCTCGCTGCTGGCGGCCGAGTACTTCAGTCCCCTGCCACGCAGACTTGATCTCTTCAGGCGTTAATAAGCTGGCGCCCGGTACAGTAGAGGCGAGGGTTTTGACCTGACTATTATCGAGAGTATGAATAGCCACATTGACGCCAAAAGCGTCACTAAAACGTTGCGTGAAGCCTTCGGCTAAATTCATGCCAAACTCCACCGAGCCGAGATGCTGCCCTTGGTAGTGCAAAGGTGATAAGCCACGAATGCCAATGCCTGCAACGCCACCATCAAGGCCACGCACCGGAGCTTGACTACGATTGGTTTCCACAATGGTTTTGCGCAGCTGACTTAAATCATCACCATAATGCTCAGGCTTATGGAGACGTAAAAAAGAGGTCGCCGGTGCGGTATGAAACTGAAACTGAGCTACGCCGTATTCTTGCTGTAAATGCGTAAATACCGGTAACCATTCTTCGGTCAGTGCCGTTCGTTCTGCATCAAAAAAGCCGCTTGCACCGAAGACTGATTGGCGACAATAGCGCTCATGGCTTCGGCAAAAAAAGTCTGAGACTCAATTTGAGCGTCAATTGCACCATGTAAGCTTTGTAGCTCGCGCTGCTCTGCTTGAGCAATTAATTGGTTAGCATTGTTGAAATAGAAGATGGCTAAAATCATCAAGGCGATGGTCACTAAGCCACCAAAGCCTACCGCGAGCCGCACCCCAATTTTAAGATGTCTTAACATCATTTTGTCCTTATAAGAGCCCGAGATTACGCTGGGAGCACACTGATTTCATAACCCGTAAATTTGCGCACATTAATGACGCCGGTATCAAAGATCAAATACTGGCCTTTAATGCCCAGTAAGGTACCGGAAACGTGAGGGTTTTTATCAAAGTTATGACTCACAATCTTCTGTGGATACTCGAGTACCGGAAAGGACAAGTCAACGATAGGTTGCTCAAGCACC
>JAAYRH010000125.1 GCA_012518835.1 Aeromonadales bacterium
CCCTCAAGGCACCACCTGTGCTCGAGTCGGTTGTATGCCCTCTAAGTTACTTATTGCTGCGGCCGACAGTGCACAGAGCGTACGCCAAGCTACGCAGTTTGGCGTTAATACCACAGAGCCAGTAATCGATGGCAAAGCGGTAATGCAACGGGTTAAAGCCGAGCGAGATCGTTTTGTCGGTTTTGTGTTAGATTCTATCGATACCATTCCAGAAGACAGCAAGATCACCGGCTATGCTCGTTTTAAAGACGCCAATACCTTGGTAATAGATGACCATACTGAAGTAACTGCCACGGCGGTGGTGATTGCTACTGGCTCACGACCGACTTACCCCGACGACTGGCAAAAGCTAGGGGACAGAGTAGTAGTCAATGATGATATTTTTGACTGGGATGACTTACCTAAGGCAGTGGCATTATTTGGCCCTGGGGTGATTGGCTTAGAATTAGGCCAGGCATTACACCGACTGGGTGTTAAGGTGTGGATGTTTGGTCGCGGCGGGCAGTTTGGCCCTTTTAGTGATCCTGAAGTAATGGAGTATGCGAAGACGATTTTTGCTAATGAGTTTTATATAGATACCGATGCCAAGACGCATAAGATGGAGCGTGAAGGCGAGCAAGTCGTTATTGAGTTTACGAATAAAAACGGCGAGCAGGAGCAGATCAAAGTAGATTATGTGGTTGCCGCCACGGGGCGTCGACCAAATGTAGATGGTTTAAACTTAGCTGCGCTGGCGATAGATAAGGATAAGCGCGGCACGCCTATCGTGGATGCTCACACCTTGCAAACCAGCCTCAGTCATATTTTTCTTGCTGGAGATGCTAATAACCAAAGCCCTTTATTGCACGAAGCGAACGATGAAGGGCGTATTGCCGGTAATAATGCCGCGCTCTGGCCCAAGGTAACCTCTGGTATGCGCCGCAGTTCATTATCTGTGGTGTTTAGTGATCCGCAAATTGCATTGGTCGGCGCGAGCTTTAAAACGCTACAACAACAAAATGAAGCGGCACTTGCCGAAGGTAAAGCCGCTTGTTTTGCCATTGGCCAAGCCAGCTTTGAAAACCAAGGCCGCAGTCGGGTTATTTTAAAAAATAAAGGCTTATTACGAGTCTATGGTGAGCCTAACACGGGGCGCTTTTTAGGTGCCGAAATGCTGGCACCTGCCGCAGAGCATTTAGCACACTTACTGGCGTGGGCACATCAAAACCACATGACGGTCAGCGACATGTTAGAGATGCCTTATTATCATCCCGTGATAGAAGAGGGAGTGAGAACCGCCTTGCGCAACCTCAACGCGAATTTGCAATTAGGTGTAGACATTGAAGACCGCTGTATGGAGTGTGGGGTAGGGGATTAACGGACTTAATTTAAGGATACTAAGTGAATTTACGTGACTTAGAGTATTTGGTGGCGCTCGATGAAGAGCGCCATTTTCGTAAAGCGGCAGAAAAATGCTTTGTCAGTCAACCCACCTTAAGTGGGCAGCTGCGCAAACTAGAAGATGAATTGGACGTTATTTTAGTGGAGCGTACCTCGCGTACCGTGTTATTTACGCCTGCGGGAGATGCGATTACCAAGCAAGCGCGGCGGGTGTTAGCAGAAACTAAAGAGTTGCGTCATATTGCCCGCACTTTTACTGAGCCACTATCGGGTGATTTGCATATAGGGCTAATTCCGACGGTAGGGCCTTATTTATTACCGCATATCATTCCGGCGATTAAGCAACACTTTCCTGATCTGCAGTTGTATCTCTATGAAGCGCAAACTCATCAGCTGTTAGAGCAACTGGCAGATGGGGATTTAGACTGCTTAATATTAGCGGAGCTTGAGGGTATGGATACCTTTGGCTCATTACCGTTATATCAAGAGCCGATGGTGCTAGCCCTCCCTGCAGATCACCCTTGGGCCGAGCGCACTAGCATTGCTTTGAGTGAGCTTAAAGGGGAAAAGTTACTGATGCTAGAAGATGGACACTGCTTGCGCGATCAAGCCATGGGGTTTTGCTTTGCTGCTGGTATTGGGGAAGATAAACACTTTCAAGCCACCAGCTTAGAAACCTTGCGCAGCATGGTGGCGGCGGGCTCAGGGCTGACTTTGGTTCCTAAGTTGGCAGTCAACTTTCATCAAGACAGTCTGGGGGTAAGTTATATACCGGTCACAGATCCTACGCCTAGCCGCCAAATCAGCTTGTTGTATCGCACCCATTCGGTGCGTCGTCCTTGTTTTAATGCCATGGCTACTGTGATTGAGCCGTTCTTGAAAGAGCTATTATGACTGTTTTTTTATTATTGCACCCCTTATTAGTATTGGCTTTTACGGTACGAATTTTACTCCGTGATGACTTATCACCGCCAGGTCGGTTAGCCTGGTTTATTGTGGTGTTGCTGGCGCCTTATTTAGGGCTCATCGTATATTTTTTATTTGGTGAAATTAATATCGGCCGACGTATTAAACGCCGCCATCAAGAAGTATTTGCCGAAATTAATGCCAAGGCACAGCCATTTATGGGAGAAAAAGGCAACGTAGAGCGCATGATTAGTGCTATTTATCGGCCAGCGTTTCGCTATGCCGCTTCGATTAATGGCTTTTATCCGGTGGCCGGAAATCAGGCGGAGTTAATGGCCGATGGCGCCATGACCATAGAGCGCTTAGTAGCAGATATTGATGGGGCCACCGATCATGTTCATGTGCTGTATTATATTTGGCTCCAAGATAATACTGGCTGTGCCTTAGCTGAGGCGTTGATCCGCGCTGCCCAAAGAGGGGTCGCCTGCCGAGCCATTGCCGATGGTTTGGGCTCTCGCGCTTTAGTCAAATCCCCCTTGTGGCAAGAAATGAGAGCCGCAGGCGTACAAACCGCCATTGCTTTATCTTTTAGAAACTTAGTGCGTACCCTACTCACTAGTCGTATCGATTTGCGAAATCACCGCAAGATCACCGTCATCGATGGCACTATTACTTATTGTGGCAGTCGTAACTCGGCAGACCCTGAGTTTTTGGTGAAAGCCAAATACGCGCCTTGGGTAGACATTATGCTGCGCTTCACCGGCCCAGTCGCCGCGCAAAATCAACTGTTATTTGCCAGTGACTGGATGCAGGCGACGGGCGAAAGTTTAGATAATATTAAACTGATAAAGCAGCCTCATGACGGCGGCTTTGCTGCTCAAGCCATGGGAGTTGGTCCTACCGAGCGCGCTAAAGCCACTCCGCAATTGTTTGCTAACTTAATTGCCAGTGCCGAGCATACACTCACTATTTCTACCCCTTACTTTGTACCCGATGCGACCTTGCTAGAGGCTCTGTGTGCTGCAGCTCATCGCGGTGTGACAGTGACCTTAATTTTTCCTCAAGTGAATGACAGTTGGATTGTTGCTGCTGCCAGCCACAGCTATTACCATAGTTTGTTAAGTGCGGGCTGTATTATTCATGAGTTTAAAGGTGGCTTATTGCACGCTAAAACGTTAACTATTGACGGTCATATTAGCTTGATCGGCTCTTCTAACTTAGATTTACGCAGTTTTGATTTAAATTATGAAAACAATATTTTATTGCAAGATGAAGCAGTAACGTTGGCGATATATGAGCGCCAGCAAGATTATATTGCGCGTAGTGAACAAGTTAAGTTGCCTAGCGTATTAGCTTGGCCTTACTATCGTCGAATTTGGAATAACGTGATTGCCACTATTGGGCCGGTATTATAAATGGCTAATAAAAAAAGGGACCTAAAAGGTCCCTTTAGTTGATGAAGACTATTAGCGTTTAAAACAAGTCATCGGTGACACTGGTGCCGCCAAAGCTGGGCTGCGTGGTCGGACTAGCATAACTTGTAGGCTCAGTACCTTTAACAAAGTATTCGCTAATGCCTTTGCCTCGGGTAAGGCGGCCAGTACCACTGTCGATATTGATAGTGATGATATTCTCTGGGACTACCAGTGGCTGCTCCGGAAACTTTTCAAGCGTTGCTTTCATATAATCAATCCAAATAGGCAGCGCGGTACTGCCGCCAAACTCTCCGCCAGCTACTTGGTTATTGTCTAAATTATTATTGTAGGCGGTACGGCCTAAGGGGCGACCAAAATCATCAAAGCCCACCCAAGCAGTGGCGACACGATCCGGGTTAAATCCCGAAAACCAGGCATCACGCGACTCGTTAGTGGTTCCCGTTTTACCTGAAATATCTTTTCTTTCTAAGGCACGACCGGCGCGCCAGCCCGTTCCATTCCAACGGCGGCCATTCGTGATACCACCATAAATACCCGAGTTCATGGCTTGGCTGATTAAAAAAGCGGTTCCTTCATCAATAATTTGCGTAACCATCGGCTCTGTTTCATACAACACTTGGCCATGCACATCTTCGATGCGATCCACTACATAGGGAGTCACTTTACGGCCGCCATTGGCAAAAGCGGCATAGCCGGTAACCATTTGCAGCGGTGTTGCAGAAGGCGAGCCGAGGGCTAAGCTGTCGGTCGCGGGAATATTATGGGTATCAAAGCCTAAGTCGGCGAGGCGCTGTAAAGCATTAGGGATCCCGGTTTCTTGTAGTAGTCGAATAGAGACCACGTTTTTAGAGCGAGCCAGGCCTTCACGTACTCTAATTGGGCCATCGTAAACATTAGGCGAGTTGCGTGGACGCCAGCTATTACGCGTGCCCGGATCCCAATGATTAATCGGCGCATCGTTAATCAAGCTAGCCAAGGTAAAGCCATTATCGAGTGCCGCAGAGTAAAGAAAGGGCTTAATGTTAGAGCCCATTTGGCGCTCAGCTTGCTGGGCGCGATTAAATTTATTTAGCCCAAAGTTAAAGCCTCCTACCAGCGCGGCTACCGCACCGTCTTCGGGCTTTAGTGCGACTAAGGCACCGTTGACTTCAGGAAGTTGAGCTAGCATCCAGCCCTCACCTTGTGAGCGAATCCAGATTTGATCCCCTGGGCTTAAAGCATCGCCGGCTTGGCGAATAGGGTGGCCTTGGCGACTGTCACTAATATAAGGTCTGGCCCATTTAATACCATCCCATTCTAGACTCACTTCGCCGAGCTCTTTAGCTAACACGGTGGCACTGCGATTACTCACTGTGGTCACTACTGCGGGGACTAGGGGGTAATAACTGGGTGCTGCTTGTAAATGTTGTTCTATTTTTTCTATTTCCCACGGCGTGTCTTGCCATAGCTGCTCTTGAGGGCCGCGATACCCGTGTCGTAGATCGTAGGCTAGCAAACCGTTAATTAAGGCGTTGGTCGCGGCTAACTGCTCTCCTGATTCCACGGTAGTGTAAACTTTTAAGCCGTGAGTATAGGCATCTTGCCCATAGAGAGTTAAGGCAAACTGATGGGCCATTTCTGCAAGATAAGGCGCGCTGAGTGTGATTTCGGCACCATGATATTTCGTCTCAATCGGCTCTGCCATGGCTTCGTGATATTGGCGTTGGTCTATTTTTCCAGTATCCAGCATACGGCCTAAAACAATGGCTCTACGCTCTGCGGCGCGGGTTGGGTTACTGATTGGGTTGAGTACTGAAGGTCCTTGAGGTAAACCAGCAATCATAGCCATTTCAGCCAAGGTTAATTCATCCAGCTCTTTGCCATAATATACTTGTGCGGCCGCACCGACCCCATGAGAGCGATGGCCAAGGGGAATTTTATTTAAGTAGAGTGCAAGAATTTCATCTTTGGTCAGCAAGGCTTCAATATGCATGGCAATAAAAATTTCTTTGATCTTGCGGATCACTGTTTTTTCACGGGTAAGAAAGAAGTTTCTTGCGACCTGTTGGGTAATAGTACTGGCGCCTTGGCGTTTCTCGCCGGTGGTGATCCACACACTCGCCGCTCGGCTGATCCCTACCGGGTCGATACCTTTATGTTCATAAAAACGAATATCTTCGGTGGCTAAAAAAGCATCGATCAGCATGGGGGGCATCTGTGCCACCGTCATTGGCGTACGTAGCTGTTCACCAAACTGCGAAATAAGCTCACCATCTTGGCTATAAATTCGCATTGGGATTTCAAGGCGGATATCTTTTAACTCTGATACGTCAGGTAATTCGCTTCTTACTTGTTGATATAAGACAAAAATTGCTGCAGCCGCACAGAATAGAAGAAAAAGCCCTAACACAAAGAGGCGCGTAAGCCATTTAACCATGAAGCAAAAACCCGAATATACATAATTTAATAATACCTAAGTATATCCTGTGTTCAGGTGCTTATTCGAGCGCTTTATTTTTATCTATTTCCTAGTACACCTGCTTTGCTTAAAACTGACTATGCTAAATAGCAGGCGGTTTATAAAGCAGGGATGTTTATGTGGAGCCTAAAAAGAATTAGCAAACCCATACCTTGGATGATAGGTGTGGACTTTGGTGCTCATAGTATTAAGGCCCTTGAGCTCACAGGTGAGTCTAGCGACTACCAAATAGCAGCACGGGCCAGTGTAGCAACCCCACCAGGCTGTTTAGTTGATCATCAAGTACGCGATATTAATGCCTTAGTGCTAGCGCTTAAGCAGTTACGCCGTCAATTCAATCGCCGCAGTCAAAGTGTGGCCACGGCCATTACCGGCAATGGGGTGATCACTAAAATTATTACCCTGCCTGCTCATGTTCCAGCTGAGCTGTTTGAGCACCATATTTTATTAGCAGCCGAGCAGCACTTATCTTTTCCTCTCGATGAAATTAGTTTGGATTACCAGCTATTGCCCCCGAGCGAAAGTACCGCGCAGCA
Organism: Aeromonadales bacterium; assembly: GCA_012518835.1. Taxonomy (GTDB): domain Bacteria; phylum Pseudomonadota; class Gammaproteobacteria; order Enterobacterales; family Aeromonadaceae; genus Oceanimonas. The sequence continues at coordinate 6,717 of JAAYRH010000125.1, forward strand.
ACCGCGAGTATTACTAAGTGCGGCCCGTACTGAGGCTATTAATATGCGCGTTAAAGCACTGCACATGGCTGGCTGGCGGCCAAAAGTGATGGATGTGGGAGCGCATGCCCTAGCGCGTGCGGTAATGGCCAGCTTAGAGCACAACCCTAAAGCGGGCACTTTATTAGCATTGGTGGATATTGGCGCGCATAGCCTTACGTTTATGGTGTTAGAGAATCGAGAGCTAACGTACCACCGAGTGCAGCATTTAGACACACCCTCGGGCGAGCCATTTGTCGAAGAAGACGCCAGAATCGCGCTGATCCAGCAACATCTACAACGTAACTTACAATTATTTAGTAGCAACACCGCGCAAAATGCGCCCGCGATACTGTGGGTATGCGGGGGTGGCAGCTTAGTGCCTAATTTGGTAGAGCGGCTGGCACAAAGGCTGGATATTGAAGTCGCTTATCCCGATTTTACCTCATTAGTAAATAGCCCTGCAGCTCAACAAAGCGAGTTGTTGCCCTACGGGTGTGCCTTAGGGCTGGCACTCAGGAGCCTAATGCCATGTCCCAAATAAACTTATTACCTTGGCGAGCTTTGAAAAAGCGACAGCAACAACAGCGGTTTTTGGGTCTGTTAGCGTTAGTGTCGTTATTAATGCTAGGTTTGCTGTGGGCGATAAGCAATAGGATCGCACAGCAAACCACCACACAGCAGCAGGTGAATCAAACGCTCACTCAACAAGTAACGGCGCTACAACAGCAGTTGCACGCTAGCAAAAGTATTGGACTAGCGCGCAAACAGTTGGTCACTCGTATTGAATTGATCGCTCATTATCAACAACAGCGAAACTTGAGCGTGTGGTTGTTTAATCAATTAGCAGCGCTGGTCCCCGATACGGTATCGCTACAGCGCCTTAGCCTTGCTGAGCAGCGATTACAACTTAGCGGACACACCCAAGATGCCAGCGCATTGGCTGCTATGTTGCGCAAGTTTGAGCACGTTCCCGCCTTACAGCAGGCTCGACTGGATTCATTGATAAGTGAAGAGCCACCGCGGCATGCGTCACGTTCACTGGCACAGTTCTCGCTCCAAGTGGCGATCAATCCAGAGGCTGAATTGTTGTCATGGCAGACCCAGCCATGAACTGGCAGGAACTAGAAGGGCTGGAGCTGGCAGATATCGGACAGTGGCCGCGCTCGGCTAAAATAGTAGCACTGTGCTTGCTGTGTGTTTTATGGCTCACTCTGGGCAGCTACTTTTTATTAGCAGAAAAAGTCAGACATTGGCAGCACAGTACCCATCAAGAAAAGGAGCTTAGTGAGAAGCTGGTAAGCGTGCGTTTGCAAGTGGCACATATGCTCGCCATGGAGCAGCAAGTCATTGAGGCACAACAAGGGCTGAATCAGCGACTGGCTAAGTTGCCCAGCCGTATAGAAGTGGCGCCACTATTGGATGAGCTTAGTGTCATGATCAATGCCCATGGTTTACGCCTTGAGCGAATTCATTGGGAGCAGGCTCAAGCACATGAGTTTGCCACCGAGTGGCCGATGCGCATTATTGTGCATGGTGATTATCATCAATTAGGTCATTTTGTCGCCGCGGTGGCTGCCCTACCGCAGTTGGTGATCATTGATGAGTTCAGTATATCTCGACCAAAAAGCGAAGGAGCCCCGTTGCCGCTCACTATGAATATGATTGCTAAAACCTATACTTATCAAGAGGAGGTAGAGTGATCTGGCGTTATGGAATCGGCCTTATATTAATAGTGAGTGGCTGTAAAGACGCGGCTGTTATAAGCGAGCGGCAAGAGACACATCACCAGGGCGCGGTGGTGCTTGATCCATTACCCATGCCTAAGGCGGTGGCCTCTCACACCTATCAAGCACAACAGTACTCCAGCCCGTTTGCGCCTTTCTTTGAAGAGGCTAGCTTGGCACTCGCCGCTACTGCACCAACTGCCACCTCTATGACTAATATTGTGTGCAGCTTACCGATCTCGCTGGCGTCTACAGTATTAGCCGATTACCCACTAGAGGAGCTATCACTGCGTGGCATATTAATGAATGGCCAGCGGCGTAGCGCCTTAATTTATCATCCAGAAGGGGGTGTTTATCCTGCCACTGTCGGCCAAGGAGTCAGCCAGCAGCCAGCAGAAATTACCGATATTAAAGCGAACAGTGTTCAGCTAATAGAATATAGAGCCGATGACCAAGGGTGTTGGCAGACTCATAGCATCCAGCTCGCGTTATGGGGCTCACTTAATTAAATGCTTGCTCTAGGACGACAGATTATGACAAGGAAGGTTATGCAAGCCAGGCGTGGCTTTTTTAAAGTCCAGTGTATTTTACTGGGTTGGGTTATCGTTAGTACCACTAGTAGTGCCAGTGAACTTAGCAAGTTAAGTCAGCCTCACTACAGTGGCTCCCATATCTCGATGAATTTTCAAGATATTTCTCTGCGTAGTGCCTTACAAATTATTGCCGATTTTAATCACTTTAACTTAGTGGTCAGTGATAGTGTGCAAGGTAATATTACCTTGCACCTAGATAATGTGCCTTGGGATCAAGCCCTTGATACCGTGCTGCAAGTTCGGGGATTAGCGAAGCGCCGTAACGGCAATATTCTATTAGTGGCCCCCGCCCAAGAGTTTGCCGAACAAGAACAACAAGCGCTACAACAACGGCACAGTCAAGGGGTGTTAGCACCGCTCGTCACAGAGTTTATCCAAGTTAAGCATGCTAAGGCGCGAGATATTGTGAGCTTACTTAATGCAGATAGTACGCCGCTTATCAGTGAGCAGGCGGCGATAGCAGTAGATGAACGAACCAATATGTTGATTATTAAAGACACCCAGCAGGGTATTAATAACATTCATCGCATGTTGTCTTCGCTAGATATACCGGTGCAGCAAGTGGTAATTGAAGCGCGGATGGTCACCATCGACGATGGTTTTGAAGAAGCATTTGGCGTGCGCTGGGGCTACAGCAATGACAGTGGCAGTGGCCGTAACCAGCAAGCTGTCAGTGGTACCTTAGAGGGAATTAATGCAGGGGACGATGACGCTTCTTTTAATGTAAACCTGCCGGTAGCGGGTGCTGCTGGCAATATTGCTTTTCAAATTGCCAAACTGGGTGGCGGGCGGATCTTAGACCTAGAGTTATCGGCGTTAGAGCGAGAAAACAGGGCAGAAGTGATTGCCAGCCCTCGGGTGACCACTTCTAACCAAAAAGCGGCATTAATTGAACAAGGTACACAAATTCCGTATTCAACAGTAAGCGATCAGGGCGCCGAGGTGGCTTTTAAGCACGCAGTGTTAAGTTTAAAAGTAACGCCTCAAATTACCCCTGATCATAAGCTGGTATTGGATCTGACCATTACTCAAGACTCGTTAGGCGATCGTATTCCTCAAGCCACCGGCGGCGATGCGGTCTCGATTAATACCCAAGCAATTAACACCCAAGTATTAGTTAATAATGGTGAAACACTGGTATTAGGTGGTATCTTTCAACAGAGTATAATGCGCCGAGTAACTAAGGTGCCTGGGCTAGGAGATTTACCTGGAGTGGGGCGCTTATTTAAAACAACCCAAGATCATAACAGCAAGCGCGAGTTGATTATCTTCGTTACCCCCCGTATTGTGCAGGACAGTATTTAAGTATCTAAGACGCACAGTCGCCATTACCAAACTTGTGTAATCGCGGCTCCGTCAGCATCAAACAGACCTAAACAACAAAGCGGACGCAAAGCAAAACAAGGCGTTGACCTGAAGTTCAAAGTGACTTGAGCCTATGGCAAAGACTTCTCCTTGCCAGATCCTGGTGCAGTTGCGATAATCCGTCGTCCAATTTTAGATTGTTAAGGTTAGGTTCATCGTCGACCCTGCGGTGTTCGTGGGGCGCATTTGTTTGTGAGAATTTCGTGTAATATGGCTGAGAAACGCAATATTTTCCTTGTAGGGCCTATGGGTGCAGGCAAGAGCACCATCGGTAAATACCTAGCACAACAATTACATATGGAGTTTTACGACTCCGACCATGAAATTGAAAGGCGCACCGGTGCGGATATCAGCTGGGTATTTGATGTTGAAGGCGAAGAAGGTTTTCGCGAACGTGAAGAAAAGGTGATCAACGATCTAAGTGAGTTGCAAGGCATCGTGCTGGCGACCGGCGGTGGCTCGATTAAAAGTAAAGAAAGCCGTAATCGGCTATCGGCTCGTGGCATAGTGGTGTATTTAGAAACACCCGTAGAAAAACAGCTAGCACGAGTGCAAAAAGATAAACGCCGCCCTTTGCTGCAAACCGAAGAAGAACCCAGAGCGGTGCTTGAGCGGTTAGCGGCAGAGCGTAACGAATTGTATCTGGAAATTGCTGACTATGTGGTACGCACCGACGAACAAGGTGCCAAGATGGTTGCTAATCAGATAGTTGAATTGATCGGCCTGTAAGGAACCCAAGCTCCATGGAAAGGTTAACCGTAAGTCTGGACGAGCGTAGCTATCCTATTATCATAGCTGAGAACCTACTGACTCAAGGTGAGCTATTTCGAGAAGCTGTCTCTGGCAGTAAAGTGCTGGTGATCACTAATGAAGTGGTGGCGCCTTTATATCTTGATGCCTTACTGGCGGCATTAGCGCCTTTAACTGCAGAGACCTTAGTGCTGCCCGATGGTGAGCAGTATAAAACCCTTGAGACTTTCGAGCAGGTAATGAGCACCTTATTGGCTGGCAATCATGGCCGAGATACCACGCTCATTGCCTTAGGCGGTGGCGTTATTGGGGATCTTACCGGTTTTGCAGCGGCATGTTATCAACGTGGTGTACCTTTTATTCAGGTGCCTACGACCTTGCTAGCACAAGTGGACTCGTCGGTAGGCGGAAAAACCGCCGTCAATCATCCCCTTGGGAAAAACATGATTGGCGCCTTTTATCAGCCACAGCGAGTACTCATCGATACGCTATGCCTGCATACGCTACCGGAGCGTGAGTTAGCGGCAGGTTTGGCAGAAGTTATTAAGTACGGCATTATTTGGGACGCCGACTTTTTCAGCTGGCTAGAAACTAACATCGGCCGTTTACAAGCTCTAGACAGTGAAGCCTTAGCTTATGCTATTCGCCGCTGCTGTGAGATAAAAGCCGAGATGGTAGCCACCGATGAGCGCGAGCACGGAGTACGCTCCTTACTAAACCTAGGTCATACTTTTGGCCATGCTATTGAAGCTGAAATGGGCTACGGCAACTGGTTGCACGGAGAAGCCGTGTCTGCTGGCACCATGCAAGCTTGTCAGATGGCGGTGCTTAGAGGCGAAATGACCGAAGGCGAGCTTGCGCGAGTAGAGCAGTTATTACGCAAAGCCAACTTGCCGGTCAGCGGGCCTGCCACCATGGGTTTAAGTCAATACTTGCCGCACATGTTACGAGATAAAAAAGTATTAGCAGGCCAGTTACGCTTGGTATTACCCCTCGGTATTGGCCGTGCGCAGGTAGTTAGTGATGTCACCGAACAACAATTGGCGCAGGTGGTGTCGGAACCTAGGTTGTGATCGCGTCGGTAAACCTTCCTTTCTCCTCTCAACAGCAGCTGCTAGCGCGGCTGCTGCATCTTTCTCGACTGGATACAGACTTTATTTTGCTCACCGGCCCTAAAGGGGCGGGGAAGTCTTATTTGGCGCAGCGCTTAGTGGCACAAACGAGCTTAGCTCGACCAGTGGTACTGGATGCGCAAGCACTAGACAGTCATAGCCGCTTTCGAGATGCGCTACTGAGTCATTGGTTTCCAGATGCTATATTTGATGCACAGCAGCCCTTAGCGGAGTCGATGTCTCGTCTACTCGCTACTCATTTACATAAAAGATTAGTGGTGGTGGATAATGGCGAATGGTTAACGGATGTTTTGTTACATGAGCTCGCTCAGCTACATCTCATATTGCCTGCCGCCGTCCGGCCCTTTATGGTGCTGGTAGGCAATGAAGAATGGGCAAATCAGGTTCGTACTCAGCTTGACGAAATTAAGCCCGCTAAGATACTAGAGATAGAAGTGCCGGCGCTAACAAGCTCCGACCAGCAAACGTTATGGCAAGCACTCAATTATCAGCCCCCCTCGGGTGCTTCTGCAGAGATCCGCTATCCTGGAGAGGCACTAGACATCATGGAGCCAAAGATGAACACACAAGGTTATCGCCAATTGTTAGAACAAAAGTCCGTAAAAATATTACTCACTGTATTTATTATCGTGTTAGTACTAATTGTGGCCGTGAGCTTACTGGGGGGGGCTAATAATTCATCTGAAGTAGCTCAAGCGCTAGACCAAGGTCAAGAACAATCCCGCTTGCCGGCTCCGCTCCCTAATGGTGGTAAAGATGCGAATAGCAGTAGCTTGTCTTCAAATACCCCAGGGCAACAGCAGGTACAAGACTGGCCAGCAGAGCCACTGCCTGAAACGCCGACCATTACTTCCCAAGATACTAATAGCGTCGAAGACGAGGGGGATAAAGAGCGGGTCATTATTGAAGATGATGTTGTTAGCCAGTTAATGCAGCGCAAGCCAGAGCTTGTAGAGCAGCCAGCCGCCGCCGCGCCCCCGCCAGCCAAGCCACAGCCTGCAACTGCAAAACCTCAGCCGGCTCCTGCTAAACCCGCACCGGCAACATCTGCCGCTCCTAAGCCTTCACCACAGCCTAAGGCGACGGCGAGTACTAGCATTGGCTCGGTATCAAGTTTAATGCAAAAGTCTCCAGCACGTTACACCTTGCAATTGATGGCTGGGCGTAATAAAAAAGTATTAGAAGCGCTGGCCGCTAAGCATAAATTAACGAACGCCTGGATATACCCTCGTACCATTAACGGTCAAGCGTGGTTTGTCTTAGTACAAGGGGATTATACTAATGCCGATCAGGCGCGGGCGGCGGTTAATCAGTTACCTGCAGAGTTAAAAGCGGCTAAACCCTGGCCTAAGTCGTTTGCACAGGCGCAAAAGGAGGCTAAATCATAGTCATCTTAATGGCTAATGGGTATAATGCGCGCCCCTTACCGGTTCAGCTTTAAGACGACAATGAGTAAAACTCGTGCATTTTTAAAATGGGCCGGCGGTAAATACGGCCTAGTGGATAATATTAACCAGCGCTTGCCCAAGGGAAAGACGCTGGTTGAGCCCTTTGTCGGGGCGGGCTCGGTGTTTTTAAATTCCGACTTCGAGTCCTATCTGTTAGCCGATATTAATGCCGATCTGATCCATCTTTATCAGCTACTAAAAAGTCAGCCTGATGTGTTTATTCGTGATGCTGCGGCCTTGTTTACCGCTTGTAATAACGAAAAAACCGCCTATTACCAGCATAGGGTTGCCTTTAACCAAGAGCGCGATCGCTATCGCCGCGCTTTGTTATTTTTATATCTTAATCGCCATGGCTACAACGGCTTATGTCGTTACAATAAAAGTGGCGGCTTTAATGTGCCTTTTGGCTCTTATAAAAAACCCTACTTTCCTGAGCGAGAGCTGTGGTTTTTTGCCGAAAAAGCGCAAAAAGCGACTTTTGTTTGTCAAAGCTATACCGAGGTGTTTGCTAAGGCCCAAGAAGATCAGGTGTTTTATTGTGATCCGCCTTATGCGCCTTTATCTTCTAGCGGTTTTACTACCTACGCTGCTAATGGTTTTACTTTAGACGACCAAGCTATTTTAGCGCGTCTAGCCAGAGAGACCGCAGCTCAAGGTATCCCGGTGCTGGTCAGTAATCATGATATACCGCTCACCCGAGAGCTGTATCGCGGCGCCGATTTAGAGGTGGTTGCAGTTAAGCGCACTATCAGTCGTAATGGCGGTAGTCGTAGAAAAGTAGATGAATTATTAGCATTGTTTAGTGAAGGGGACCTCGCTTAAGTTCCCGCAAGGGAGATTCTAGGATAGAATTAAGCCATTTTTGCGCTTAAGGGAACCTAATGACTGACTACCTGATTGCCCCCTCTATTTTGTCAGCTGACTTTGCCAGACTGGGCGAAGATGTGGCTAACGTACTGCAAGCCGGTGCTGATGTAGTGCACTTTGATGTGATGGATAATCACTATGTACCTAATCTGACCATTGGCCCTATGGTATGCCAAGCGCTTCGTGATTATGGTATTACTGCTCCCATCGATGTGCACCTGATGGTAAAACCTGTCGACAGCTTAGTGCCACAATTTGCTAACGCCGGCGCTTCTATTATCACCTTTCACCCTGAAGCGTCCGAGCATATCGATCGCACCTTAGCTTTAATTAAAGAGCACGGCTGTCAGGCGGGTTTAGTCTTTAACCCTGCGACGCCGTTGAGCTACCTTGATTATGTGATGGATAAAGTGGATGTCATCTTGCTGATGTCGGTGAATCCGGGCTTTGGCGGACAATCGTTTATTGATGCCACGCTCGATAAACTACGTGCTGCTCGCCAGCGCATTGATGACAGTGGTCGTGATATTCGCCTTGAAGTGGATGGCGGCGTTAAAGTCGATAATATTCGGGCTATTGCTGAAGCCGGCGCGGATATGTTTGTGGCTGGCTCCGCTATTTTTAGCCAACCCGACTATCAAGTAGTGATTGAAAAAATGCGTGCTGAGTTAGCTAACGTAAGGAGATAATAACAGCTTGGATAATCAAGATAGTAGCCAAAAAAATTCACTAATCACCCCTCCTTTAGCGCAAGTAAAGCTGGTGCTGTTTGACTTAGATGGCACTTTAATTGATAGCTTGCCCCAGCTATGGCAAGCCGTTAATCAGATGCTAACGGCGTTAGAACATGAGCCAGTTGCACTCGATGTGGTGCGAGGTTGGGTAGGTAATGGCGCCGATATGTTAGTGACGCGTGCGTTAACCGCCGCGTTGCAGCGCGCACCTAATGCCGACGAACAAGCCCAAGGACGCGCCGGCTTTGATCGCGCTTATGGCGCGCTGGCCGAGCAAGAGGTAGCGTTATATCCCGGTGTAAAAAAGACGTTGCAGCAACTGGTTGCTGCCGGTAAAACCTTAGCATTAGTGACTAATAAGCCTAGCGTTTTTGTGCCCGATATTTTAGAGAGTACCGGCTTGGCGCCGTATTTTTCGGCGGTACTGGGTGGAGATTGTTTGTCACAGAAAAAGCCCGATCCCACACCTTTACTGCATATCTGCCAACAGCTGGATATTGCTCCTCAGCAGGCAGTAATGGTGGGCGACTCAGAAAATGATGTGTTGGCTGCACAGCGCGCCAAGATAGCTGTAGTGGGATTGACCTATGGCTATAATTACGGGCGCCCCATTGCTGATAGCCAGCCAGACTGGGTATTGAGCGAACTTCCCCGCTTACTCGATTTAGTGCTTAGTAAAAAAGACAGATAAAGGATACTTTCCATGGAAAACGCAATGGCTAAACCCGTCGTATTTAGTGGTGCACAGCCTTCCGGTCAGCTAACCATAGGTAACTACATGGGCGCATTACGCCAATGGGTGACCATGCAACAAGATTACGACTGCTTATATTGTATTGTGGATATGCACGCCATTACGGTGCGTCAAGACCCACAAGCCTTACGGGCCGCTTGTTTAGATGCCGCTGCCTTGTATTTGGCTATTGGCCTTGATCCCGAGCAGAGCACCATCTTTCTTCAGTCTCATGTGCCCGAGCACGCCGAGCTCGCGTGGGTTCTTAATTGCTATACCCAGTTTGGGGAGCTGTCGCGCATGACCCAGTTTAAAGACAAGTCGAGCCGTCATGCTGAAAATATTAATGCCGGTCTATTTACTTATCCGGCACTAATGGCGGCTGATATTTTACTGTATCAAACCAGCCAAGTGCCGGTAGGTAATGACCAAAAGCAGCACTTGGAGCTAAGTCGTGATATTGCGTATCGCTTCAACCAGCTATATGGCGACGTCTTTAATGTGCCGGAGCCGTTTATACCTGAAGATGGCGCGCGCATTATGAGCTTGCAAGAGCCGACCAAAAAAATGTCAAAGTCCGATGAAAACGCCAATAACTTCATTGGCTTGTTAGAAGATCCCAAAGTGATCACTAAAAAGCTCAAGCGCGCGGTCACCGATTCTGAAGACCCGCCGGTCGTGCGTTTTGATGTTGAGCAAAAGCCGGGCGTTGCTAATTTACTAACTCTTATGTCAGGTGCAACCGGTCGACCTATTAGTGAATTAGAAGCCCACTTTGCCGGCAAGATGTACGGCCACTTAAAAACCGAAACTGCCGACGCGGTGCTGACTATGCTTGCGCCCATTCAAGCACGCTTTCATGAATTGCGCGCCGATGAAGCGGCACTCGGTAAGATTTTGACGCTGGGCGCTGACAAGGCACGTCACAAAGCGGCGCATACTTTAGAAAAGGTATATGATGTCATTGGCTTTGTAGCAAAAAGTCGCTAATAATGAAGGGGCACTGGCCCCTTTAACCTACCTTTATTGGATAAATAGTCTTTGATGACCCAAACGCATACCCTTGATCGAGAGTTAACCGACAAGCTATATTGGCTGCGTAAATTTCGCATGGCCAAAAATGAGAAAACGCTAGATCTTATGGTGTCTAATGTGGTGGATAAATATCACCACCATAGCGCTGTTATTGCCGCTATTTACTTAGCAGAATGCCAACGCGAGCGTGAAATAGCCCAAGGGCGTTTTCTACAAGCTTAAACTATCTTCTTGATAGCTATTCACTACTGCTTCTTAACGCGAGTATCGCTTAGTAAGTAGTATAAGTGGCTATGATAAAGGTAAGACGGTCTGGCTAACGGCCATGATTTGCCATGCGCTTTTACTTGAATTCTGATCAAGTGCTGTCAGAATTCTTTTTCTCTAACATCTCTATTTCACTCAGGGTTATTAGTATGCACCTTTATCGTTCTGGCCTCACACTCTTGGCCGCCTTAGTGTTAACTGCCTGTTCATCTAAGGGCAGCCAAGTTCCCGCGACTATCGACGTTACTAAAGGGCCAACCAGTATTACTCAAGGCCAAGCCAAGGGAGCCGACGATATTACGGTGCGCACGCCTTACTTTGCCTTTGCGATAGCAGACGGTGAAATTGTTGACTTAGCGCTTAGAGAAGAAGACCAATACGGAAAGGATCTTATTCAGTCGGTGAGCTTTATTCCGGGCGAAGGCAAGCTTAAAGCAGAAAGCACTAAGATAGTGAAGCACACTCCCGAGCAAGTGATTATAGAAACTCAGGGGAGCTGGGAAGGTCACCGCTTTATCAGCCAATATGAAGTAGGTCTCGATTATCCGGGAATTAAACTAACCACTAAAGTGTTGGATCCCATAAATAAAACCGTGTTCGCAGGCTATCGTTTACAACGTAACGAGCCGCTTGTGGGTAAGGCGTCTGAATACAATGATATGGAGCGCATGGTACAAGCGCACTGGACATCAGCACAATTACAAAACGATATTTCTGAGCTATATGAAACCGACGACTTACGCGCTTCTTATGAGTTAAAAGAAGGTAATGAATATAGTGCTTGGTTAAGTGCGGGTTCGTTAGGTCAGCTTAATGCTGACAAGCAAATGTATACCACGGCCAGCCCGCAAGCAGAGCTGGGCTTGTTTAACTTACAGCCCACCACTGGTACTTTTGAAAATTATATATCGGTGATGCGCCAACGCTGGAATCGCGGTGAGCGGGTATACTTAAATGCCGGGCCACTACTAAAAAACGCTAAAAATAACAGTGGTAAAATTTATGCCTATACTCCTAAAGGGCGGGTGACTGCCGATTTTGCCCGTGCCGCTTCACGAGGTCACAGCTTTGTGAGTTTTGGTCCTGAAGTATATCCGGTGACCACTAACTTTGGTGGTGATGCCACGCCGTTTAATAAGTCGGAAGTGGAATTTCGCTCTCAAGCGGGATTGGCTAAGGCAGAAGTTTGGCTAGACGGTGAGCAAGTTGCGGGTTGGAAAATAAACGGTGCCAAATGGTTTAGAACCGCGGTACCTGTGCCACCAAAGCGCACTTGGATGCAGTGGGTGGTCGAAGATGTGGAGGGTAATAAAGCCTACTCCAACCCCATCTGGATTAAGTAATCTGATGAAGCCGCGATTGATTCGCGGCTTTTTTATAGGCGGCAATAGCAGAGCATGAGTGTGTAATTAGTGATAGAAAAAAGGGGTAAAGTTACTAATTATATTAGTTCTCATTGTCACTACGTTATACAAGTAAAATCAATAGCTTATATTAAATTGTGAGTTTGTAAGTCAACAAATTAGCCGTTATGATTAGATCATTATCAAGAGGAGGAAGTTATGAAAGGCGATAAAAAAGTCATTGAGTATCTAAATCAGGTACTTAGCATAGAGCTGACCTCCATTAACCAGTATTTTTTACATGCTCGTATGTTTAAAAACTGGGGTTTACTGCAGCTAGATGCCAAAGAATATAAAAAATCCATTAAAGACATGAAGCAGGCGGACGAGCTGATCGAGCGCGTGTTATTTCTTGAAGGGCTACCTAACTTGCAACATTTAAATCGGTTGCGCATTGGTGAAAATACCCAAGAGATGCTGGAATGCGATAAGCTGCAAGCACAAGAGCAATTAACCGTGCTACGAGATGCCATCGCCTACTGTGAGTCGGTACAAGATTATGTCTCGCGCAAGTTACTCACCGGTATTGAAGAATACGAAGAAACCCACCTCGACTGGATTGATACTCAGCTGGACTTAATTACCAGCATTGGCCTAGAAAACTATCAACAGTCGCAAATGTAAGGGGATACACCCATGAAAGGTAACACTAAAGTCATTGACGCCCTCAACGAGCTACTGGCTGGCGAATTGAGCTCTATGGATCAGTATTTTATTCATTCCCGTATGTACGAAGACTGGGGTTATCAAAAGCTGTATGAGCGTATTGATCATGAGTTTGAGGATGAAAAGGGCCATGCTTCTTTAATTATCGAGCGTATTTTATTTTTAGGTGGTACGCCAGATATGGTGACCCGTGCGCCGCTCAATATTGGTAAAGATGTGCCTTCTATGTTGCAAAGCGACTTAGATCTGGAGCTAAAAGTCATTGAAGACTTACGCACCGTGATGGCGCTGTGTGAGCAAGTACAAGATTATCAAACCCGCGATATGTTGCAGGTGCTGCTGTCGGATACTGAAAACGATCATACTTACTGGTTAGAGCAACAAGTGGGCTTAATTGAGAAAGTGGGTCTACAAAACTACTTACAGTCACAAATGTAACAACAACCCTTAGTGGTTGGTTAATTATTATCATTAAGCCGCTTACCCGCGGCTTTTTTGTTTCTGTGAGATACTGCTATCTAGTCTTATAAGTAATACCTTAAAACTAATGTGGATTATGTCGCAAGCTTGCTTTTAAAAACTTAAGACATCTTCGCCACACAATCCACTGAACCCACGGAAAAAATCAACATCTAAACGAACCAATACTGGGTAAGATCTTAGATAAGATAAGCTCTTTCCTTATTGCGCTTCGTCCGTGGTTTTTGTGGATTCCGTGGCAAAAAAGTCTTTAATCGTTAGTTTTTTCCTTAATGTAAACTGATCACCTACTTACTTGGATTGGTATTATTACGCCTTAGTGCTTTATTACCTGTCAGTAAAAATCATTTCCCTTGATAAGCGTTGTTACTTTTTTACTGTGTAATACAATGAAAACAGGCAAATTATCCTCGATTTTTATATAGCTGAGCTTAGCTATTCCTAATGGTTATCTAACAGGAGTACCTCATGGAAATGATCAAAACACGTGCCGCCGTCGCTTGGGAAGCGGGTAAGCCACTGACTATTGAAGAAGTTGACTTGATGCCGCCACAAGCGGGCGAAGTGTTAGTGCGTATTGTGGCCACTGGGGTGTGTCATACCGATGCCTTTACCTTGTCAGGTGACGATCCTGAAGGTATCTTCCCTGCGATTTTAGGCCATGAAGGTGGCGGTATTGTGGAAGCGATCGGCGAAGGGGTGACGAGCTTGGAAGTTGGTGACCATGTGATCCCCTTATATACCGCAGAATGTGGTACCTGTCGCTACTGCACCTCAGGTAAAACCAACTTGTGCCAAGCGGTACGCGCCACCCAAGGCCAAGGGTTAATGCCCGACGGCACTACGCGTTTCTTTAAAGATGGCAAGCCTATTTTTCACTACATGGGCTGCTCTACCTTTGCTGAGCGCACTGTGGTACCCGAAATTTCTTTAGCTAAAATCAATAAAGAAGCGCCGCTAGAAAAAGTATGCTTGCTCGGTTGTGGTGTGACTACCGGCCTAGGGGCGGTAAAAAATACCGTTCAAGTACAAGAAGGCGATACAGTAGCCGTATTTGGTCTTGGCGGTATTGGTCTGGCGGTAATTATTGGTGCAGTGATGGCTAAAGCAGGCCGTATTATTGCCGTTGATATTAACGAAGATAAGTTTGAAATTGCCAAGCAGCTGGGCGCCACCGACTGCATCAACCCTAATGACTACGATAAGCCGATCCAAGAAGTGATAGTCGACCTCACCGACGGTGGTGTGGACTATTCCTTTGAGTGTATTGGTAACGTTAAAGTGATGCGCTCTGCTCTAGAAGCCTGTCATAAAGGCTGGGGGGAGTCGGTGATTATTGGCGTGGCCGGTGCCGGACAAGAAATATCGACGCGTCCGTTTCAACTAGTCACTGGTCGGGTATGGCGTGGTTCCGCTTTTGGTGGGGTGAAAGGCCGCTCAGAGCTGCCTGGTATGGTAGAGCAGTACCTTAATGGTGACTTTGAGCTAGACACCTTTATCACTCACACCATGGGCTTAGACGATATTAACCATGCGTTTGAGCTAATGGAGCAAGGCAAGTCGATCCGCTCTGTTATCCACTTCGACAAATAAAGTCAGTCACACGCTAATGGAATGAGTTTATCTAACAGCTGAAAGCTAAGCCGACAGCTGTTTTTTACAGGAGCTTCTATGAAAATTGTTCAAGAACAACGCTGTTTTGGTGGTCGTCAAGTTCGCTATCAACACGCTTCTCATGCTCTTAATTGCTCCATGGAGTTTTCGGTGTTTTTGCCACCTCAGGCAGAGCAGAGCAAGGTACCAGCACTCTATTGGTTATCGGGTTTAACTTGTAGCGATGAAAACTTTTCCAGCAAGGCCGGTGCCCAACGCGTCGCAGCCGAGCTCGGGATCGCACTAATTATTCCAGATACTAGCCCTCGTGGCGAAAGCGTAGCGGATGATGAGCAAGGTGCTTACGACTTAGGCTTGGGCGCGGGTTTTTATGTCAATGCCACTCAAGCTCCTTGGAATAAGCACTACCAGATGTACGACTATGTGCTAAAAGAGCTGCCGGAGTTACTAGAAGCCGAGCTGCCATTATCAGATAAGCGTGCTATTAGCGGCCACTCTATGGGTGGGCATGGCGCTTTGGTCCTGGCACTGCGTAATCCAGAGCGTTTCACTTCCGTATCGGCGTTTGCGCCTATCACCAACCCAGTAGATTGCCCGTGGGGTAATAAAGCCTTTAGTGCTTATTTAGGCGAGGATAAAGCAGCGTGGGAGCAGTATGATGCCAGCCTATTATTAGCTACTAAAGGTAGCTCACTGCCGATGCTCGTTGACCAAGGGGAAGCTGACAATTTTTTAGCCGAACAGCTTAAGCCAGAGGTACTAGAGCAGGCGGCGAAACAAGTGAATGCGCCCTTAGAGCTGCGTCTGCAGCCGGGTTACGATCATAGCTATTATTTTATTGCGACTTTTATTGCAGACCATTTGCGCTTTCACGCTCAGCATCTAGGTTAGTGTTATTTTACTCGCTCACTACTCGCTATAAGCAGAGTGACAAATAGCTGCTAAGCTGAATAGGCATTAATGAAGCCCTGCTTCTTATTAGAAGCAGGGCTTCATTATGTAAATAACCTGATGACTCTTAACTTAAGACTGCTATTTATATAGTTAATCAACAACCTAGCTGGAGCTTAAGGAAAGAGTTGCGTATTATTTTCGCCTTATAATATGAAGGCCTCACTTTTACTTACAAAGAGGGGCTTTAGCAGCGAAACTCATTATTGCCGCCCTCAGTATGGAATCTATGTAGTGCCAGATATTAAACAGCAACTTCAGCAGTTACAGCAAGATGAAGCCTCCCTGACGTTAGCGGAACGCTTTGCCGTTGAGCCAAGGCGTTTTCAGCAACTCAGCTTTATGCTCGGTCAGGACTGGCTAGCGGATTTTTCTAAACAAGCGATTTCGCCTCAAGCTCTGCAGTTGTTATGTCAGTGGGCAAAAGAGCAGCAACTAGACTGCCAACTAAGTCAACTATTTAAAGATAACTGCCTTAATAACACCGAGCAGCGGGCGGTATTACATACAGCTTTGCGCATGCCTGCTAATGCTGAGCTTAATCACGACGGGGAAAACGTGATCCCTAACGTGCATCGGGTATTGGCGAAAATGCGTGATTTTTGCCAACAAGTGCACAGCGGGCAATGGCGTGGGGCAAGTGGTAAAACGATTACCCAAGTCGTTAATTTAGGGATTGGGGGCTCTGACTTAGGTCCGGCTATGGTGGTTAAAGCGTTGCGCCCTTACCAGCATCAAGATATTACCGCGCACTTTGTATCTAATATGGATGGCGCCGATCTCGCCGCGGTACTGGATAAGGTTGATGCTGAACGTACGCTGTTTGTGGTGTCTTCAAAAACCTTTACCACCAGTGAAACCTTAACTAATGCCCACAGTGCTAAACAGTGGTTACTTGAACAGCTGGCAATCAAAGGTAGCACTCAGTGCCAACACGCTGTAGCACGCCATTTTGTGGCGGTATCGACCAACTTAGCGGCTGTGGCGGAGTTTGGTATTGCGCCAGCAAACTGCTTTGAGTTTTGGGATTGGGTAGGTGGGCGTTTTTCCTTATGGTCTGCAGTAGGCTTATCCATCGCACTGGCCGTGGGCTTTGCTCATTTTGAGCAGCTCTTAGCCGGAGCTCATCAAGTAGATGAGCATCTACAACACACGCCCTTTGAGCAAAATGTGCCGGTTTTGCTAGCGCTGGTAAGTCATTGGAATACCCACTATTTAAAATTGAATAGCGAAACAGTGTTTCCCTATAGCCAAGACTTAGCCCTTTTTCCGGACTTTTTACAACAATTAGCAATGGAATCTAATGGCAAGTCGGTGGATAAAGAGGGAAGCCCCGTCACTGAAGTTACTAGCCCCTTAGTGTGGGGCGCGGTAGGAACTAATGGTCAACATGCTTTTTTTCAGCTATTTCACCAGGGCAGCCACCAAGTAGCAGCCGACTTTATTGGTGTGGTACAAGCTAGCCACTCACTCCCACACCATCAGAATAAATTACTGGCGAACTTATTTGCTCAAACGGAAGCGCTTGCGTTTGGCCGTAGTCACGCACAGGTAGAGCAAGGGCTAAGAGATAATGGCCAGTCTGCCGATACCATCGCTCGTCTCGCGCCTTATAAAGTGATGGAAGGGAATAGAGCCAGCACGACCTTACTCTGTCGCCAGCTTACCCCCGCAAACCTAGGCGCACTAATTGCTTTATATGAGCATAAGACCATTATTTTAGGACTCTTGTGGAATATTAATAGCTTTGATCAGTGGGGAGTCGAGCTAGGTAAACAGCTCGCGGTGCCGATTGCGAAAGAGCTAACCGCCCAACAAGGGAGCGAGCAACACGACAGCTCTACTAATGGGTTGATTAAACAAGCCTGTCTCTGGCAAACCTCAGGCTAATGCTGCTATTGTGGGAGGCGTTCATTGTAAAGGAGCAGCATGACTGTTTTTCGCGCCCACTGGCTAGCCCCTTGGTTTAACCATCCCTTCTTAGCAACTGAGCTCACCGAGCATGGCCTATTGCTGCATCTTAAAGGGGAGCAGCAGCCATTGGCCTGGCATGAGCTAAACGCGGTGCCCCACCTTGAGCCTGGGCGGCGCTTATATCGGCTACGATTGTTGTGTACCCAAGGGGTAGTGGAACTTGGCTGGTTACCCAAAAGCGTTGCCGAGGAGCTACAGCACGCCATTACTCTCAGTTGGTATCGTTACCATAGCGCTCGAATTTTGCCTTTGGCACAGTCGTGTCTGGCACTGCTGGAAGAAGGCTACTTACGAGATTCTCGGTGGCAGCAACTACAAAGTATGCTGCAACAAGAACCCCTTGATTGGTCGCAACTGCCGCTGCCCTGTGGTCTAAGCGACCAAGATGCCGCCGCCTTTGAGTTAGTGGCTACTTTAATGGCGGCTGATGATGAATGGCGCGAGCAGTGTTGTGATGATTATTGCGAGCAAATGCTGGCTGAGCATGCTGAGCTCTTTGATACCTTAGAGCGCCACCCCCTCACACCTGCGCAGCGCTTAGCGTGTGTGATAGATGAAGAGCATAACTTAGTACTAGCGGGCGCCGGTTGTGGCAAAACCAGTGTCATGATGGCCAGAGCGGCATTTTTACTGGCCTCACAGCAAGCGCAGGCCGAGCAGCTACTGTTACTCGCCTTTGGTAATGGCGCTGCGGCAGAAATGACCGAGCGCTTGGCCAAAAATCCTGACACCCAAGGTGTAGAGGCCTGCACCTTTCATGCCTTAGGTTTGATGATTATTACTCGCGCCACCGGCAAACGCCCCGTTATTAGTGCATTAGCACAACAAGAAAGTGCGCGTATTCAGCAGGTGGCAAGCTGGCTTTACGAACTGGTTGCCACCGATATCGATTATCAAGCTAAGTTAGAAGCTTGGTTGCGCCACCATCGTTTTCAGCTACACCCTGAGCCTGACTATCAAAGAGTCGCCCGTGAATGGCTGCCGATAATTGCAGCGTTAAAATTACATGGCGAGCCCCCACTAGCGTCATTAACTAGTGAGTTAGCCGGCCAGCTGGCATTGATCCAGCCATTATTGGAGCGCTACCAGCAACATTTAGCACTGCATAACGAAATTGATTTTGATGACATGATAGAGCAGGCCACTGAGCTGGTGCACCTTGGGCGCTTTAAGGTGCCGTGGCGCTATATTTTAGTAGATGAGTTTCAAGATATATCTGCACCGCGAGCGGCTTTATTACAAGCCTTAAAAAGCGCCGCGCCTGAGTTATCCTTATTTTGTGTGGGCGATGACTGGCAAGCCATATATCGCTTTAGTGGCGCCGATGTGTCTTTAACAACGCAATTTGCTGATTTTTTTGGCGCTAGCCGTATAACTTGTCTCGACCAAACCTTTCGTTTTAACAACCAAATTGAGCAAGTCGCGAGTCGGTTTGTAACTCGCAATCCTGAACAAATTCCTAAAAAGCTGGCCACTCTTACCCGTACTAACTCACCTTGTGTGCATGTGTTGCCCGTAGAGAACGATAGCCAGATGGATGCTATTGCGCGTATTTTGGGGCAAATTGCCGCCGATCAGCCCGAGGCCAGCGTGTATATCGTGGCACGCTTTCGTTTTAGTTTACCGGATGCCGCCCAGCTAAGAGCCTGGCAACGGCGCTTTGAGTATCTACAATTAGCCGCGCAAACGCTACATGGCGCTAAAGGTAAAGAAGCAGATCATGTGATCATGATGGGCTTATCACGAGGCAAGTATGGTTTTCCACCAGAAAAAAACAATACTGCCTTACTCGAAGCACTGTTGCCCATCGCCGAAACCTTTCCTTATGCGGAAGAGCGGCGCCTATTTTATGTGGGCTTAACGCGGGCGCGCCAGCAAGTTTATTTGCTAACCGATCCCTATATTCCTTCGGTATTTATCAAGGAGCTGCTCCAAGACGGTTACCCCGGTGTGAGCCGTTGGCAACATAATTAGCCTAATACCCGATTGAAGACACCATTTTTACCTTAAGCCATTTTTTATCTGCTCTGTAAGTGTCAAAATAGCAGGTCATGCTGCCAGTTATTCTTTGCCTTTGGTATTTAGGCTTGGCTGGCATAATTTATGGCCAATAACGGGAGTGGCAGCACAGGTGGCGAACAATAAACAAGGGTCGGGTAATCAGGCGCAGTGGTCCAATCGTTTTGTGTTTATTATGGCGGCGGTGGGCTCTGCTGTTGGCTTAGGCAATATTTGGAAGTTTCCTTATATTACTGGTGAGAATGGTGGTGGCGCTTTTGTATTAGTTTATCTCGCCTGTATTGCCATTATTGGCTTACCGCTCATGATGTCGGAGATTATGCTGGGTCGACGCGGTGCTAAAAGCCCCATTGGTAGCATGGCAGTGGTAGCCGCCCAAGAGCATCGCCATAAAAGCTGGGTTGGCGTAGGGATCATCGCTACTCTGGCAGCCTTTTTAATCCTATCTTTTTATAGTGTTATTGCCGGCTGGACCATGCCCTATATTATATCTGCCGTTAGTGGCGACTTTAATGACATTGCCGCTGCCGACTCAGGAAAGCTGTTTGACCGTTTACTGGCCTCGCCTGGCGAGCTGCTATTGTGGCACTCGATATTTATGGGGCTGACAGTATGGGTGTCTGCGGGGGGAGTGCGTCATGGCTTAGAGCGCGCGGTGACTAAGCTGATGCCTGCCTTGTTTGTGTTGCTGATAATCTTAGTGGGTTATGCCAGCACCACGGGGCACTTTAGTGAAGCGGTGCGCTTTTTATTTACTCCCGACTTTTCTGCCTTAACTGCCGAAGCGATTTTAATTGCTTTAGGTCATGCCTTTTTTACTTTAAGTCTCGCTAGCGGTGCCATGATGGCCTATGGCGCTTATTTACCTAAACAAGTGCCCATCGCGCGCACTGCCGTGGTAATTGCCCTTATGGATACCTGTGTGGCTTTATTGGCGGGCTTGGCTATCTTTCCTATCGTGTTTGCTCATGGCTTAGCACCCAGTGAAGGGCCGGGGCTCATTTTTGTGACCTTGCCGGTGGCGTTTGGGCAAATGCCAGGAGGGAGCTTTTTTGCCGGTTTATTTTTTGTGTTGTTATTGTTTGCCGCTTGGACGTCCTCAATTTCCATGTTGGAGTCGTTAGTCGGTTATTTACATGAAAAAGGCATCAGCCGGGCTAAGGCCGCTATTGGTGGTGGACTCGCGGCTTGGCTGGTGGGGATCACTACTTTATTATCGCTCAACCTGTGGTCGGACTTTACTCCGCTCGACAGCATGGCCGGTTTTGAAGGTAAAACGCTGTTTGATCTCTATGATTATTTAACCGCAAATATCATGATGCCGTTAGTGGCGCTATTGATTGCTATATTTGCTGGCTGGAAAATGGCGCCCGCACATTCTGCGGCAGAGCTGGGAGGTTGGCATCGGTGGTGGCTACCGATGATCCGCTATATCTCGCCCATTGCGGTATTAGTGGTATTTTTCTTTAATCTAAAATAATTCTCTGTTGGGTGGAGATAGCACCTATCTCCACCGCAGCCCTGCTATCTCACCTCTCATTATTACCCTATGCTTAAGTAACCAGAGTGTGCATTGGTTCGGTTTTTCTGGCATGCTTTTTCTGAATATGACACTCTTGATAAGGGAACTTTTACGCTGGCAATCATGGCGACGCTCCCAGCTGTTCTCAATAGTTATTTAGGCTGTAAAGGAGGTCTTATGGAATTAGATTCCGCCATGCTGTCGCGGATCCAGTTCGCGTTTACTATTAGCTTTCACATTATCTTTCCGGCCATCACCATCGGTTTAGCCACAGCCATCGCCATTTGGGAAGGGTTGTGGCTCAAAACCCGCAATCCGGTGTATTTTCAATTAGCTAAATTTTGGATAAAGCCGTTTGCCATTACCTTTGGTATGGGGGTGGTCAGCGGTATTGTTTTATCGTATGAATTTGGTACTAACTTTTCTAAATTTTCTGAGTTAGTCGGACCGGTACTCGGACCCTTGCTAGCTTATGAAGTGCTGACCGCCTTTTTTCTAGAAGCGGGATTTTTAGGTATTATGTTGTTTGGCTGGCAGCGTGTGGGCGAGAAGCTGCATTACTTTGCGACCTGTGTGGTGGCCTTAGGGACCTGGATTTCTTCGTTTTGGATTATCGCCGCTAACTCTTGGATGCAAACTCCCGCCGGCCATAAAATCGTCGATGGCCGTTTTGAAGTCGCGAGCTGGATGGAGGTTATTTTTAACCCTTCGATGCCTTATCGCCTAACCCACATGTTAATCGCCGCCATGCTGAGTGCTACTTTCTTAATTGGTGGGGTGAGTGCTTGGTATTTAAGGAAAAACCGCGAGCAAGCCTTTGCTCGCAAAGGGTTATCCATGGCGTTATGGGCGGCATTAATCTTAGCCCCTTTGCAGTTACTAGTTGGCGATCATCATGGCTTGAATGTAAAAGAGCATCAGCCCGTTAAACTGGCAGCAATGGAAGGTATTTGGCCAGCACAAGAAGTGGGCGC
>JAAYRH010000126.1 GCA_012518835.1 Aeromonadales bacterium
AAGCTTCTATACTTAAAAGGTTCTAGTTTGAGCTTTTAAGGAGGCACGGATGCCACAGCCACGTTATAGCCAAGTTAGCCTAGAAGATACGCCTTTTTATCACTGTGTGAGCCGCACGGTGAGAAGGGCGTTTTTGTGTGGGGTTGACCATTACTCGGGAGAGTTCTATGAGCATCGTCGCGGCGTTTACTATTGCCACTCATAACCAAACAAGACATATATGTCTTATAGATCACTAAATCTAAATAGGCGGCTTTTAATAAGCCCCCTCTTTTTAGCTGAAATAGCTATATTTAAGCTTTATTTAATTCTATGTTTTTACTACAACTTATCTAATATAAAGTCTTACCCAATCAAGATTCGTTGTGGTCTTAATTTTCATGTAGATTCCGTGGCGAAGATATCTCGAGTCTTTAAAGGCCAGCGGCAATGGAATAGGCAGGCATCACCAGTTCAATGAGCCAACCATTACCTCCTCGCCAGCACTAAGTGCCACTTTCTTGTTCAGTAAGCGGCTTGGGATTGCGGATACGATGGCGAGGGGAAAACTTACCATTCTCTGCTTGCTCGGCCTGCCTAAGCGCCGACTCGGCCATGGAGGCGGCAGAGGCCAGACCGAGTTCCTGCAATGCTGGTTCTGCCTGCGCTGCCCGAGCTTCGAAGGAGTGCAACGCAGCTAACGTTTGCTCATTAAGACGCCCTTTAGACTCGAAGTACTTCAGTCGCGGGTAGCGCCCAGCTAGTGCGACACCCCAGTTAAGAGCAGGATCCCACCAAGAGTTAATGTCGCGACCTTGGCCGCTACTATGTTGTTCCAGTACGTCATTGAGTGCGCCATTCAACAGTTTTAAGTCGAAATCGGTACCGGGCACTGGATTAGGGCCATCGGGCGGCGAAGCATAGGCGTTAACGCCGGTTCGCGAAGGCCCAGTGCGGGTATCGCGATAGCGGGCGAGGGTCATCATATCGCTCGCCAACACCGGTTCGTTGACCGGCAGCCGAATCGCCTCAGGATCGCCCATCAGCTGGCCCCAAGACATACGAATAAAGGTGTGCTGGTCTTCCATTCCGGGGTGGGTGCAGCGCAGGCCGATGGCATAGGCTTCTAGGGGTTCCTGCATAAACTGAAACCCAGTGTAACGCGCCCAACGGACCACCAGAAACTCATGGGCAGCGGCGCCGGGCAGATGAAAATTAACCTCTTGCAGGTAGTCCAACACGATCTGCACCTGCTCGTCCGACAGCTCAAGATCCTCGTGCAGCGGGTACATACCTTCAAAGGTGTTTCGCGCCGGTCTGGGGCGCGCCGCTATATAAGCATCGAGCTCGGCTTGGGTACGGGGAGGTGTTTTTTTCGGCGTCATACTTTTTTTAAACATTATAACAGCGACTTCCTTTTTTTTGCAGACGATTAGATCAGCTGGTTACGGTCGTAGAAGTCGGTGTCCTCAAAGAAACCACCGCGGCCCTCAAGGATAATATCGTAGCGGTTAACCACTTCAATACGCTCCAGCCACTTTAGGCTACGAAATCCAGTCGAGCTTTCTAGACGCAGCCGCACCGGACCGCCATTTTTAGCCGGGATCTCACCTTCATCGTTAAGCTCAAAGGCTATCAGCGTCTGCGGCATTCGGGCTTCCACCATGGGGGTAGACTCGTAGTAGGTGCCCCCCTCGTACAGGGCATCATCGCGGCCCATGTTCTGAAAGCTGGTGTACACCACGTCGGTCGCACCGGGCAAGGGCCCAACCAAATCTAAGAGATCCGACATAGTAATACCGCGCCACCGCCCAATGGAGGTGAAGCCCTGTACACAGTGGTGCAGGGTGGTTTGCGAATGGCCCGCGGCAAGCTCGCGAAGCTCGGCAATGGTCAGTGTCATCGGGCGTTCCACGTAGCCACCGATCTCAAGCACATAGTCGTCCTCGTAGCAGTTGGCCATCATCGCAAGGTATTCCTCGGTTTCTGGTGGTCGCCCGCTACCCCGGAAGTTGTGGGTGGTATTAACAAGACCTACTTTCTTACCGGTGATATTTGAGCGATCGTAGTGCATGCGCGCCGGCAGCTTGTAGAGCAGATTCGACCATGGCCGAACAATGACGTTATGTAATTTTTCAACGGCACGGCCGTCCGCCAAGCTCCAGCGCGTAGCGACCACGTGCAGGACGATGACTAGGATCAGGCCGATGGTGAAAATGGAACCACCCAAAACCGGATTGTTAGAGTGCCCCAATACCATCTTGGAAGTCTCATGCAGGTAGCCATGAAGAAAAACTAACGGCACGTGTACGATGAAGAAGACGACATAGCCAACCAAGCACAAAAAGTGCGTGCTACGGATCACTTGGCGGCCACCAAGGGCACGGGTAATGCGCGAAAAGTGGTTGGCAATGGCCGGAGACTGAAATGCGCCGGTCAGGATCACCAAAGGTGTCAGTATCAGTATCACAAAACCGTAAGACAGTTGCTGCAGGGCATTAAACACCATGCCATCGACGGGTTGGGGCATGGTGAAAGCAAGATAGGCCAGCATATCCTGACCTGCCTGAGCAAAGGTGTCCCAGCTGGTGGGCACGTAGCGCCGCCACTGACCGGTAACCAGCAATAATACGAAGTAGGTTATCCAGCAGGTAACAAACCCCGTCACCGCCATGAAGTGCCAGTAACGCCCAAGCCCCAGCAGACCACGGCCGGGAAGGGAAATGCGCGGAGAATAGTCGCTATACTCACCACCCACAGTGTAGTACTTATGTTTCGCTTCCTTCTGAACTGTAAACTGCGCCCAGGATGTGCCAGGCACGGTGTGCTGCGAGCGGTAAAGCTTGGGATAGGTCCCTAGGATCTCTAGGCCCGAGCGAACCAGAAACGTAATGAAAATAATGTTGAGGAAATGCTCCACACGAAGCCACCACGGAAATCCGAGATCCATTAATAAACCCTTATCAGTCCATAAAATGTTGGTTGTCGGGAGCGGCGACGATCATCCCGTAGCGCAGCGCCCCAAAAAGTACCATGTAGGCGAGTGAGGCCAACAGCGTTAGGTTCCACATTGCGGCGGTAACGACACTGGCGCCATTCCAGACATAGGGCGCATTGCCCAGCAAGCCGCCAAGGTAGATAAGCAGAGCAGAGAGCGCGATGGCCAAGCCCCACGTCCAGATACGGGCAGTCGTTACCAAACCAACAGCAACAAATATTAGGGCAGCCGCGAAGACGCTCCACAAAGCAGGGATCGCGAAAAGAAAGGGCGGATGGTTCGATAACGCCACTGCCGCCGAAGCCGCCCCGATCACGGCGATGACGGCAATCAGTAGCAGCCGGGTAGTCTTTGGCAGATTGATACGAATGTAGCGCAACAGCGGAGCACGCTTTTTGCCCGGCAAAATATGCTCAAGAACGGGCTGAGTTGCATTTTGCGTGCCACGAAAGTCCACACCGGCACGTAGAGCGGGAGAGTTTTCGTCTTCCATTACTATGTACGACCTCCATTGAAGAACATTAATCGCCAGCCGGTGTTCAGCAGCGTTACTAAGTAATGCCTTAAAACTAATGGGGATTATGTCGCAAGCTTGCTTTTAAAGCTTAAGACAACTTCGCCACTGAACCCACGGAAAAATCAAGATCTAAACGAACAAATACTGGGTAAGATCGTAGATAAGATAAGCTCTTTCCTTATTGCGCTTCGTTATGGCAAAGTCCCCATTGAGCTTAGTGCTATGCATAATGATGACTAAAACTGCATTCATCTATATTCGAGAATTCTAAAGCAACCCCACTGGGTTCGCAAATCCCTTTGCAAGTCTTGTAAAGCAAGCACTGGCTTTGGCTGCTCCTATGTTAATAACTAGGGTGGGTCAGTTATAGCAAGGTATTTCGCTGGGAGAGGCGCTGTTAACTTTTTAGTGACCGCCACGTTAGCGCGCTTAAAAATAAGTGAGTTAAAATATAAAAAGGACATAATATAATCCCTAGAGGTAGGGGGCTTTATTGCTATAAATAAAACAAACCTACCAAGCCGATAGGTTTGTTTTGTACTATTTTAAAGAACGGTATTTTCTTGTTCGCCTTTTTCCCATTTAACAATATTGTTAAAAGTAATTTCAGCTCTTCTTACCATGGCTTCTTCTGTGGCAAAGCCAATATGCGGCAGTAGCACGACGTTTGGCGCATCTAAAATTGGGTAGTCTGCAGGAACGGGTGGCTCCATATCTACTCTATCTAAACCGGCGCCGGCGATGGTTCCATTGCGCAGTGCTGCTGCCAATGCATCATTATCAACAATCGGGCCCACTGCGGTGTTAATTAAGAAGGCACTTGGTTTCATCAATGCTAGCTTATCTTTATCAATGAGGTGTTTAGTTTCATCGGTAAGTGGTGTATGAAGAGTAACAATATCACTGCTCTGTAAAACTTCGTCTAATGACTTATATTCTACGCCTTTGCTAATCAATGCTGGTTTTTCACTTCTATTATAAGCAATAACCTTACAGCCAAAAGCTAAGCCTATATCAGCGACGGCACTACCTATATCGCCAGTGCCTAAGACTCCTAAGGTCTTACCTTTTAAATCAATTTGTCGGTAGCCGTCTTTGGTACCGCCCTCTCTGACTATCGTCTCTAAAGGTACTATATTGCGTAACAGTGAAATGATAAGGCCAAAGGTAATTTCTGCTACCGAGTTGGTGCTATAGCCTGCGGCATTTGAAACGTTAATGCCTTTCTCTTTACACTTTTCTAAATCAATATGATTATAACCTGTGAAGGCGACTGAAATATATTTTAGCTTTTCTGCAGCATCAATTACTTCACCCTTCAATACGGTATTAGCAATCACTATCACTTCTGCATCTTTGATCCTCGTTTTAAGAGTCTCATCATCTAACTTACCATCGTTATATACCACTAATTCATGGCCATTATCAGCTAAAGGCTTTGATAATTTATTGAACTCATCATCACTAATACCTAGAGACTCTAAGACAACAATTTTCATTTTTTTATCTATCCTCTCTTGTTATAACTACACTTAATAAATTGATTATCTTGTTACCTAAATATGTCCAGCAGGGCGCCTACCTTTCTGGCTGACATTTCTTGGTACAGTTTGCTGCGCTTTCGGCGGCGGTGTGCTCTAGAAAGCACAAAGAGACTATCCACTAAGCTGGCACCTCTACAGATAGCCGTCTAGCTTACTTAACATTTTTTGTGCTAGGTTTTGCATGTGTTCCTCATGCATGTTCTCAACCCAATAGGCTGCCTCAATTGCAGTCATGATACCTGTTTAAACCGCAGAGCTTAAATTTTGGCAAAGATCTATAGAAAACCTAAGCAAAACACCAGGGTAACGGTTTGAATAATAACCAGTTCTACAAAATTAACAGCTGCTGTGTTGGATTTTTGAGGAGACACGGGAGCCACCATAGTGTGATGGCCAAGTCAGATTGGAGCGCGCTTGCTCATATCTGGCGGCGGGTGAGTAAAACCACTAAAGTGAGAGTAAAAGGCAGATGTTGAGATAAGGAGGCGGTGATGCGTAAGCTTGGACTAGTGGGGGGCACAGGACCAGAAGCGACGGTTTTATACTACCGCGGCTTAATTGCGGGGGTAGCGAAAATAAAAGGGCCTGAAGCGCTGCCTAAGCTGTCTATTGAAAGCCTGAGTCCTTTTGAGGTGTTTGAATTTTGCGCGGCCCATGATTTAACAGGTTTAACGGATTATCTGCTAGACGCAATAAATAATCTTGCTGCTGCCGGCGCTGAGTGTGCCGCGCTCACGGCAGGCACCACCCATCTGGTGTTTGATGAGCTTGCTACACGTGCGCCCATTCCGTTAGTGAGCATGCTAGATGCTACGCGTAATGAAGCACAGGCCGGTGGAGTAAGCACAGTTGGGTTGCTAGGCACGGCTTTTACTATGAACAGTGATTTTTTTGCTCGCTCTTTTGCTAAGGCAGGTATAAAAGTAGTGGTGCCTAGTGCTGAAAAAATTGCTGTTATTCAAAAGATGATCGCTACTGAGCTTGAGCATGGCATTGTTAAAGAAGTCAGCCAACAGCAGCTTGTTAGCATAATAAAAGAAATGGTGGCTGAGCAGGGCATAGAACAAGTGATATTAGGCTGCACTGAGTTGCCGCTTATTTTAAACGATACTCTAAGTCCTGTGCCGTGTCTGGATCCGGTGCCGTTACATATTAGTGCGCTAGTGAACTATATAACCTCATAGATGTCACTTGGCGCTCCTGAAAGGTTGAACCCTTTAGCGGCTTTTGCATTCTTATCTGATTAAAGACAGTACTGCGCCTTGTGCTAGTAGAACACTCTATAAAGATCTATATTGAGTGTCTTACTAAACTCGTTATGTACCTTTTTGTGCGAGCTGGGCTAATATTAACTAGCCGTACACTCTTACTTTTTTACTAATCTTAAGAGGAATACTATGCAATCAGATAACAGCTCACTGCCTAACCAAGATAATACTGAGGAGCTATTGCGCTCCTCGGCAAAGCTGCGCAGTCGCATTGCCACGCTTTCTTCACAGTTAAGTCGCGAATTAGGGCCCCTTCCCACTAGTATGAAACCTCAAGATCTGTGGTTAAATCAATTAGTGGCCGCGCAAGAAACCTTGCCAAGAGGCAAGTTTTTCGATCGGTTTCGCCGCAAAGACAAATTAGAGCAATATTGTTTAGCGGTAACCTATTTATGCGAGCTCTCTAATGATGAAGCCGGTTAGAGGAAACTAAACAAGATACCGATGTTATTAGTTGAATATCGTCCACATTGGCTTGAAAGATACACCTATTACACGACGTCCTTCAATCACTGTATTAGCTGCACGGTGAGAAGGGCTTTTTTTACTATTCAGAACTGTTTTATAAGGCACGCCCTTTATCATCCAGTGATAAAGGGCGTTTTTTATGAGGTACTAGTGACAACTACCAGCTTTGTTAGAAACGCTATCAAATCTTGTTTTAAGTGAAGCCGTTAACGAAAACAGTACTTTGCTAAATATTGCTCATTACTTTGGTCGTGAAGAATTATTATCTACGCTGTTTTTATTATTTTATTGGGTTAGTGTTGACGTATATAGCTGATGGGTAACGAGACAAAACCTGCATTGATAGCGCTAGAGAAACTAGCATGGTGCAGAACAAATACAGTGTGACCAGCGCTTAATCAATGGTCGTTGACTTAAGGAAGGACCTACGCTTGGAAATATTATGGTTTATGGTGGCGCTTGCCGCGGCACTGTTTCTGCCGGTGGGTTCAATATTGGGCTTAGTGGCGTTTCGCAACCTCAATCAGCAGGCGGAGCGTATTCATGCGCTCAGCTTAGAAGTAAAGGCGTTACAGGCGCGCATTATTACAGACAGCGCACCAAGAGAGTCTGCCGGGCTTCAGCCAACGACTAATACAGCGCTAGTACAGGCACCAGATGAACTCTCCACAGCAGTAAGCATGCGACGAGCAGCGCTGCGAAGTGGTGCTAAAGAGTCTGTGCAATCTCGCTTATTACTCTCGCTAAAAAAGAACTGGATGGTATGGCTAGGCGGTTTGAGTGTGGCGCTGGCGGGTATTTTTATGGTGCACTACACGGTGAGTGAAGGCTTGCTGGGGCCTTGGCTGCAATTACTGTTAGCGCTTAGTGTGGGTGGCGTGCTGCACGGCGGTGGCGAATACTTACGTCGTCGCCATCAGCGTAGCGATCAAATTTTTGCCGCGCTGGCAGGGGGCGGCAGTGTCACTTTATATGCGGCCTTGTTAGCAGGTATTCATCATTATCATTTAATTGAGCCCTTGCTGGGGTTAGTACTATTAGCGGGCGTCTCGCTGGGCACTATGGGCTTAGCACGACTGCATGGGCCGTTATTGGCTGTTATGGGCCTGAGTGGTGCTTATGTGGTGCCACTATTAATTGATAGTGACACGGGCAGTGTGGGGTTTGTTTTAAGTTACAGCTTACTGATCACCATTAGCTCATTATGGTTAATGCGCTATGTATTTCGTAATTGGCTTTGGTATGCCACGCTGGCGGGGGCACTCTTGTGGTGGCTTGCCGCCTTAGTTAATGGCGAGCAGGTTAGCGGCGCACTGTTAGGTAATCATTATTTGCTGCCTATTTATCTAAGTGCCTTGTGGCTGAGCTTTGCCCTAGTACCCACACTGTCAAAAGCGAGTTTAACCAAAGCTGCCAGTGCTAATACGATCGATTTTCCTCTTACTACGCCGCGCTTGCGCGATGTATTTATTGCTTTGCTGCTTGCGTGGGGGATATCTATTTGGGGGCAGTCGGTAGATGCATCTATCGGGTTAGGCTGGTTATTAATCTTGCCGGTGGCCTGCTTAATCCCTCAGAGTCGTCGGGCACTTTGGTATTTGCCCTGGGGGACGGTGTTGGCCAGCGCCGTGGGCTGGCTAAGCTATCGAGTGGATTTGAATGTAGACGGCGTATATCTAGCGCAATTCCCTTTGTCACAACAAGCAGACTTTAGTTATTACCTGATATTGGCCGCCTTGATCACGACGGGGCTTGGCTTTTGGCAATGGCGTGCCACGGATAAAGCACGTTGGGCGTCACTGACCTTGCTCTCGCCGTTGGTGTGGTTGTTGTTGGGCTGGCTGCTATTACACGGCCTTGAGCCCAGTCGTGATTGGGCACGGGGGGCGCTATTGGCGGGGGTGCTTTATAGTGGCTTAATTTATCTGCTACCAAAGCTGAGCCATTATCAAAGTGGTCGGGTGTGGGCTTGCTTAGCCGCACACGGCAGTTATTCGCTGGCGGTTACTATGATGCTGCGCGAGGCGTCGTTAACGCTGGCCTTAGCGGCCCAGTTAGTCAGCCTAGTGTGGCTGGCTCGCCAATTTGGAATGCCGTCTTTGTACTTTCTAGTAAAAATAGTGCTGGCGGTAATAGTGGCTCGCCTTACCTTTAATCCTTGGCTGGCCACTTATGATGCTAATACCCATTGGACCTTATGGACGTATGGCGGCAGCACTTTACTGGCTGCTATTGCCGCTAAGTTGTCGGAGCGCGGCCACCGTATTCGTCCTTGGCTAGAAGCGGCAACGCTGCACTTATTGGTATTGTTTTTGGGCGCCGAACTTCGCTATTGGCTCTACGACGGTCATATTTTTAGCCATCAGTACAGCTTTGTTGAAGCCACGATTAATACTCTATTGTGGGGCGGGTTGAGTATCACCTATACGCTGCGTGCCCAGGTCGCTCAACAGTTAACTTGGTTATATATTGGTTGTGCGCGGGTATTGCTGGGCTTATCTGGCCTGAGCTACTTAATATTAGTGGTGTGGTATAACCCCTGGTGGAGCGGAGCAGAAATAAGCAGTACTCCCATTTTTAATATGTTGTTACCCGCCTATGGCGGCCCGGTGTTACTGGCGCTGGTGTTAAGCCGTTTGCCAGCATTGCTTCCCAAGGTAGTCGCTCTTGGGGTGGCCGGCTTTTCCTTCATGTTATTTAGCGCGCTAGAAATTCGTCAACTCTGGCGAGGTAGCGAGATGAACTTGAGCTTAGGTATTAATAACGGCGAGCTATATAGCTATTCGGTGGTGGGCATGATGTATGCCATTGTGGCCATTATTTATGCCACCAAGAAAGGCGACAGATTAATCTATAAAGCGGGTATGGTGTTATTAGGGATAGTGATCGCCAAGATCTTCTTAATTGATATGAATGATTTACAAGGCTTGTGGCGAGTAGCGGCCTTTATGGGATTAGGTTTATCTTTGCTGGGGTTGGCGTGGATGCACCAAAAAGTGCAGCGCGCCTCAGTGTTAAACACCACTGCTGCTTTATGATCCTTTAGCTAACCTCCATGTTAGTGGGAGGTTAGCTACTAACTATTGCCCAGTAAGCGATTAAGCTCACTGTTAAAAAGATGATAATTAAAAAGATATATTTAAAAACTAACGGGAAGTGCTTTGTGTCCCCTGACTTATCAATCCAGTGCCGATAAATACCATAAGCAATCAGCGCTATAAAGTAACTGAGCAGCACCCCTACCATAGCGTAGGTTAGTAAGTCAGGCTGTCTGCTATCAAACAAGAAGATAGAGGTATAAAGCAATATAAAGTAGATAGCCCCTATATTGGGTACGGCAATATCCCACACTCTGTCATAGCGGTGCCATTTCTTTTTATCTTGCCCAGAAGGCAAGTTATTATTTTTAGTAAGGAATCGATAGCGATTGTTATTTTTATTCCAAATAGTCCAACTGGAAGTGACGCCTAAAAAAAGCCCAAGCGTAGAAGCTAACAGTAATAAAGGGAGCATTGCCGCAAGACGATTATCTGCTGGAATGTTTTCCCAAGTGTAAAAAGTAATTGCCACAACACAAATAATACAGGCCAGTAAAATATTTTTTATATAAAAAGGTACTACACCCTGCTCAATTTTTTTGGACCAGCTCGCTATAAAATCCCTGTCTTTTTTATTCATTGCACTTTCCTTCTGGGCTTTTTGAGTGACTAACCACTAACCCTACTTTATGGTACTAATAAATTCCTCACTATTTCATAAAAATAATAGGCGGTCGTTATGCAACATTGGGCGATACACTTTATTTTTCGGATAGCCATTATTTGCGTTATCTTTTTTGTTTTTCTGGCGATTTTTAGTGGTGACGGCAGCAGTGATGCAATGGGAAATGGCTTGGAGTCAGCTTTTTCCTTAGTAGTAGCGTTTACTATCATCCTTATTGGGGCGGTAGTGTTTTTGGGCAGAGAGTATGTGCGGCTCTCGCGAGAAAAAGCCTACGCCAAGGCAGCATGCAATATCGTTATTATTATTAGTCTATTGCTTGTTCCTATCATAGTGCTGTCTATTGGCTGATATTGCTCTATAAGAGCAGCTCGCAATAATTATTTTCTCTTTTTTATCCATTTTAGTCGAAAAACCCCGACCTTCAGATCGGGGATGAAAGACTTGCGGCCTTAGGGAGCCTAATTAGGTCTGTTTTGCTGCTCAATATATTTCGAAGGGCTTCTATTGAGGAGCCTCCACCAGAGCCTGATAGTGGGCATGTAATGCGCTTACGCAGTGCCTACCTTTTCTAACAGAAACTTCTTCACCCATAAAATAGACCAACGATTGTTTGCTAATATTAAGCCTGTAGAGTAAGTAAAAAAAGAGGGAGGACCAATTGAAACTAATCGCTTACCAATACAGATTTTACCCAAACAAAGAACAAGCTACGTTGCTTGCTCAGACGTTTGGCTGTGTTCGTTTTGCGTATAATTCAGCCCTTGGCTTCTCCAAAGAGCAGTACGAGTTAGGTAATAAAACCAATTATAACGACTGGAGCAAAAACCTAACTTTGATGAAGAAAAAACCCGATTACGCTTGGTTAAAAGACGTGTCGAGTGTGCCGCTGCAACAAGCCTTAAAGCATTTAGATAAAGGATTTAAAGCCTTCTTTAAGTCTGGCTTTGGCTATCCCAAGTTTAAAAATAAATACGCCAGGCAGTCCGCGAGCTACATGAGCAATGCCTTCAAGTGGGATGCGGGAAATAAATTCATTACGTTAGCTAAAATGAAACAACCGCTTAAAATAAGATGGTCACGATCATTTTCTGGCACTCCCAGCTCCCTCACCATTTCAAAGAATAAAGCAGGTCAGTATTTTGTTTCTATTTTAGTAAAAGAAGAAGTTCAAAAACTCCCCATTGCAAGTAAAACTATTGGGGTGGATGTGGGGATTGCTGATTTAGCGGTGT
>JAAYRH010000127.1 GCA_012518835.1 Aeromonadales bacterium
CAACATTAAAGCCGCCGGGCTGGCGGTGTTAGCCCTTGGAGAGAATGTAAGTGGCATGGGGTCAGTCTCCGTGTCCTATTCTCGGTGAATTGGGAATCCCCTTCCTTTAGGGAGGGGAGCAGTCAATTGCTGGTGCGCATCAAACAGCACTTGAGAGATCTCAGCTATCGTTAATTCAGCGTAAGACTGTGTATAGAGGCGCTGCGTATTAATAGGGCGCTGTTCAAAAGCCGAGTAAAGATAAGGAATATAAGCATCAAGCGCCTGGGTTTTAGTGCTTTCCTCAAACTTTTTGATAGTGTCCCCTAGTCGCTGCTGTTGCTCAGACAAACATGCCAGCAACAGCCGAGCCCATTCATTGTGATGCAAATGGGCATCTTGCTCTAATAGAGTAGCTAACTGTTGATGCACTTGACGTGTCCAACTGATCAGCTGATTAAAATTAGTGACACCCATCGTTATTTCCTCTTAGCTTGAGACTATTTTGTAGCGCGCCTACGGTGTGGCTAGATGTCGTTCATGCCTTCAAACTTATTCGCTAGCTCTTTTACCGCATCTTGCTCCAGCACTAAAAAGGACTTTAAAATATCTTGTGCCTCCGGTACTTGTGATTCATTAACCAGCTGCTGATATAGATCGATCACTTGATCGTGCACATCAAAAATCACCTCTGATATTTCAGCAATCGACAGCTCGCTATAAGACTGAGCATAAATGCGTTGCGTATCAATAGGGCGCTGCTCAAAGGCTGAATACAGATAAGGAATATAAGCATCTAGCGCTTCAGTATCGTTTGTGCGCTCAAAGGTTTTAATGGTGTGGCTTAGCCTCTGCTCTTGCTCTGCTAAGGCCTCAAGCAACAGTTGCGTGCGCTTATTTTGCTGCTGCTCACCGCCTTGTGCTAGTGCACTAGCTAGGTGCTGGTGTAACTGGCGAGTCCAATCAATGAGTTGGGTAAAGTTAGTAACTTGCATGACTATCTCCTCTTAGTACAACCTACAGAAAGCCTACTGCACTTAGCGGCTAATTACACCCCTTAAGCCTAGACTAGCGAACAATATTGACTAACTAACTTTTTTCTAAAACTTAATTTAATTAATATCATTAAGGGTTATAGTTTTAATTAGCTTAAGTTTTTATATAAATCATATATAAGTTGCTATTGTATATTTCTTTGATTTAGATTAGGTAATTATTTTAATTTACTGGTAAGGTAAGATATAATTATTTAATTAAGAGGTGATTATGAAATGTAGTTGTTGTAGTAACAAGTTGAACAGTGGTATGGTACACAAAATTGATCAAGCCACTGGGAGAAAATTTAAATCTTGCCCGCATTGCACGGCTGCACAAGGAGGTATTCATGTATTTCATCCTTATCCAGCGGCTTTTGGTAGCACATCAGCTAGAGTAACAAAGAAGAACCCTGATGGGTATCAGAGTTATTGTTCGCAATGCAGAAAGCTTGAGAAAGGAGAGGGGTCGCATAACTATCGTAATGGGCGACTTTGTAATTCACTAACATAGAGTATCAATGAAATTATTTAATGAAGACGCCATCGAGTGGCTATCAACGCTTGCTAATGCAAGCGTTGATTTGTTAATAACAGATCCCCCATATGAATCTTTAGAAAAACATAGAAAAATAGGCACAACAACTCGTTTAAAGGTTAGTAAAGCATCAAGTAATAAATGGTTTGATATATTCCCCAATATAAGATTTGAAGAATTATTTGAAGAAATATATAGAGTTTTAAAACAGGATTCACATTTTTATTTATTTTGTGATCAGGAAACAATGTTTTACGCTAAGCCATTAGCGGAAAAAGTAGGTTTTAAATTTTGGAAACCAATTATATGGGATAAAATTAATATAGGTATGGGGTATCATTACCGAGCTAGGCATGAATATATATTATTTTTTGAGAAAGGAAAAAGAAAGCTAAACGACTTAAGTATACCGGATGTATTGGAGTTTAAGCGTATTTATCGTGGCTATCCTACCGAAAAGCCCGTGCCTCTTTTAGAGTTACTAGTTAAGCAAAGCTCAGTACCAGGTGAGCTAATAGTTGATCCCTTTTTTGGTTCAGGATCTACTTTATTAGCAGCTAAAAATTTAGAAAGAAAATATCTTGGTTCTGATACAGCAACTGCAGCTCATGAATACTTTAAAAATAGATTATTAAAATAGCAATAGCTATAATTTATATTACCTTGATTAAATCATCTGTAGCCAATAAATAATAATTTTTTTAATAATTTAAGCGCTTGCCTTGCGTCTTCTATACTCTGCTAACCTCAGATCTACTAGCTCTTGCATCATCTGGTGTAAGGTTTCTAATTCTGTTTCTGGCAAGCTGAAGCGGGGGGTGAAGTGGTCATCTATCACGTCAAACCAATATTCTGCCTGTGACGTATTGTTGCCACCAGTGCTGTATTTAATTGGATTCTTTATCCAGTAATTTAACCAGTCTTTGGTATCTGCCCCCATGGCTTGTTGTGCTGCGGGTAAGTCGATTTTTAATAAGTCAGGATGACGTTCTAATACATAGCGAGATTGTTCAGCCAAGGTACTTAAAGAGGGTGGGTGGCGCAGACCATCAAGTTCAAGCAGTGCTTGTAGCAGAATGATTTTGAAACTTTTATTAAGAGTGGTGGTTTCAATGCCAGTTAATAAAAAGTCTCTTAGTTTATCGAGAACGCTGCTTTCATGGTCAGTTAAATCACCTTCGCCATACACTAGTTCAAACCAGCTGCCGTGTTGTTGGCGCAATTTAGCAAAATTAAATCCTGCCTGAAACGCCTGTACTGCCGTGGGGCGATATCCTAACTCATCTTTTAAACGACGATAATCATCGACGACGTTAACGCGACCACCGTAGCGTAACTTGTCCATTAGCGGGATTAGCTCGGGTTCAAGATTGATAAAGCAGCCTTCTGGCAGAGTGGGCGTGGTTTGGCTAGTAGTGGAGCCGTCGTCATTACCCACTATGCTTTGTAACAGCTCGGGCTTAAATAAACAGGCTTTATGATTGCCTACTAGATCGATCACCATCAGATGGGTTTTATCTGGATGCAGGCGTAAACCTCGA
Organism: Aeromonadales bacterium; assembly: GCA_012518835.1. Lineage (GTDB taxonomy): Bacteria > Pseudomonadota > Gammaproteobacteria > Enterobacterales > Aeromonadaceae > Oceanimonas. The sequence continues at coordinate 3,093 of JAAYRH010000127.1, forward strand.
CCCAGTTGCTGTAAGAAGACAATGCGTGATTCGGTAGGCCGCAGCATGAGTAAGGTGTCGATGGCAGGTAAGTCGGTGCCTTCGTTAAAAAGATCGACGGAGAAGATCACTTCTAACTTGCCTTGTGCCAAGTCAGTTAAGGCTTGATTGCGTGGAATTGCAGACTGGGAATGCACCGCCACCGCTTTTATACCGGCTTTATTAAACACCTTGGCCATAAAGTCAGCATGACGAGTTGAAATACAAAAAGCCAAAGTTCGGGTTTGGGCAAGTTCTCGCCATTTTTTGAGTGCATGATTGGCCCGTTGTTGGCTAGCAAAAGCGGCATCTAATGCGTCGGGATCGAAACGGCCGTTACGCCATGGGATCTCGTCGTAATTGATAAACTCGTCGTACACGCCTTGATAGATAAAAGGCACTAAATGCCGATCAATAATGGCGTCACGCAAGCCTCGCTCAAAGACTAAGTTATCATCACATAAAGCGAGAATGTCTGCTTGGTCGGTGCGATCAGGCGTAGCGGTTAGACCAAGTAAAAACTGCGGGCGAAAGTAATCTAATAACCGGCGATAAGTCGGTGCCGTCGCGTGATGAAATTCGTCCACTATGATGTAATCGAAATGATCTTGAGCAAACTGCTGTAAGTGATGTTCGTGGCCTAAGGTTTGCACCGAAGCAAACAACCAGTCGGCTTGTTGCTGCTGTTGGCCATTGTATAAACCGGTATGCGCTGTGGGGTTCATACGAATAAAAGTAGACTGCGCTTGGCGAATAATTTCGTCTCTATGAGCGACAAACAACAGTCTTTTTGCTTGTAGTTGACGGGCGTCAAAGGCCGCTAGCCAAGTTTTACCTAGCCCGGTGGCCATCACTACTAAGCCGCGCTTGAAGCCTTGTTGACGACTCTGATGCAAAGCAATTAACGCTTCTTCTTGTACGGTATTAGGAATAGGTGTTTCGCGCAGAGTTTCGTCGTCGCTCACCGAGTCGCCAGAGACTACTCGCAAGCTTGCTAAACTGCTTTGTTGATAACGTATTAGATAATCGTCTATCCAATGATGGCTTAGGTCGATCATACGCGGATCGTGCTTAAGCTGATCTAATTGAGCCTGTAGCGCTAATAAATTGCTGGCGGCGGGGTGGTTAAGATCGCCTTCTACGCTAAGCTGCCAGTTCCACTCTAGTGAAGAAGTGAGGGCAGCGCGAGAAATATTGCTTGAGCCGACTAAGCCCACACCAATTAACCGATGCTGAGTGTGCTGCTGAATAAAAAGGTATGACTTTAGATGAAAGCCCGCGTTGCCCGCACTTTCATAAATACGAACCTTGGCACCGCGCTCTGCTAGCAACATCATTTCTCGCAGTGCTACCGGCTCGGTAACGTCTAAATAGTCTGAAGTAATAATGTGTAATGTTACACCGCGACCCAGAGCTTCAAATAAAGCGTGATGCAACAGCCGCCATCCGCTGTGCCGAATAAAAGACACGGCGATCGTGATTTGGCTATCTTGCACCGTTTTATTAATAGCGTCTAAGAGTTGGGGCAATAAGGGCTGATTAAAACTAGGATCTTGGGAGCCGCCGCCGGTCAGCAAGGTAAGCATATTCATTAATCCTTTCTTAATAACACGTTTAACCAGCGCTCTTGCTCTCGGCCTGGACGTAAATCTGTGGTTTGCCATTGTTCCACTTGGCTCAAGGGGAGAGGGCGCAGCAGTTCTGTCAGGTCTTGCTCATCGAGGTTAGTGAAATGGCGTCCGTCTCTGACCACTTCGCCTTGGCCGTATTTAAATGAACAATAAAAAATACCGCCAGCTTTAAGCTGGTTGCATAAATGCGCCATGGTACGGACCAGCTCAGACCTGTGCACATGTAATAATGAAGCGCAGGCCCAGATAGCGTCGGCGGGCGTCTTAGTAACAAACGCTTCAAACTTGCATACGATAATGGGTAAGCCGGTATGCTGTTCGGCCAGTTTAGCTAAGGCTGGGCTGGCATCGAAGGCACTCACCTTAAAGCCTAAATTAGCAAAATACCGAGAGTCTCTACCGGAACCACAGCCGGCATCAATAATATGCCCACCAGCAGGTAGATAAGGCAAAAACCGTGCATACAGCGGCGCCATATCTACAGAGACGGTGTTGTGATAAAAAGCGTCAGCTTGTTGTTGGTAATAGTCGAGAGGCATGATGCTGCTGTGGTTATAAGTGGAGACATTACTTTACCAGACTCATCAAAGGCTTGTCTTGGGCGCTAAACCGTCTTTGGCGGCGCGCTTTGTATCTTGTTCAAATTTTAGCTACCTTAACAGACTCACCTAGCACTTGGTGCTATGAGGATTGAACCGGAGGTTAAAGATGACGTTAACCGAACAAGACTTGCGCCATTTGCGCCGCTGTGTGGCCTTAGCTGAAGAATCACTAAACGAAGGCGACCAACCCTTTGGCTCGGTGTTGGTATCGGCAGAAGGGGCGGTGTTGGCAGAAGATCATAATCAAATTCATACCAATGCTACCTGGCATCCTGAGCTTGCACTGGCCCAGTGGGCGGCGGTTAATTTAAGCGAAACCGAGCGTGCCCAAACTACTATGTATACCTCGGGTGAACATTGCCCAATGTGTGCGGCGGCCCATGCGTGGGCAGGCTTAGGGCGAGTGGTATACATTTGCTCGGGTAAGCAGTTTGCAAGCTGGTGCCAGGAGTGGGGCGTACCGCCCTCGCCGGTGGCGGCGTTGGCTATTAATGAAGTGGCGCCCGATGTGATAGTTGAAGGCCCAGTGCCGGAGCTTATGGAACAAGTGCGTAAATTGCACCAGCAATATTTTAAACAGCAGGGCCTAATCAACTAATAGCGATGAACCAAGGTTAGCTCGGTGGTATGATTGACATCCTCCCCTCCCTAAAGGAAGGGGATTCCTACAGCTAGACGGCAATGTCCTGCCGCGAGAATGTTCATGGCCGCGTTCACATCGCGGTCGTGCTCTGCTCCGCACTCAGAG